>JAICVI010000104.1 GCA_025935415.1 Chloroflexota bacterium | reverse complement strand
CGCGACGATAACTCGGCGAACTCGGGGCGGGTGGGGTGCCGGGGGCGGGGGTGGGGCGCGCCCGCGGCCTCGACGGCTCGATGGCTATCCGCGCGATCGAGCGCGGCTGCGGTCTCCGTTGCGGCGACGCGAAGGAGGCGCCGCGCGCTCTGCGGCCAGGCGTCGCGATCCCGGCGCGACAGGACGATCGCGCCGATCGCGCTGGAAGACCCGCCTCGAAGCGGCGCGGTCAGCGTGTGCGACAACCCGAATGCGGCACGGACGCGATCCGCGACCTGCTCAGCGATGACGGCCTCATCGCCGCGCGCCAGCACCTCCGACGGCCGGGCACGACCCCGCGAGCCCAGGAGATCGGGCGTCGGCAGGCCGATGTCGCGAAGCAGCGCCAGGCCTTCCGCGGCGGCGCGCCGCACGAGGGTGCGTGAGCCACCCGGATCGGAGGCACGACGAGCGATCGTCGGCAGCGACGGGATGATCGATTCGGGCTGGGCGGGATCGGCCGCATCGACGCTCGGCGTGTCGCCGATTCGCGGGGCGCCGGCCGCCGTGTCGGCGGCCGCCGTCTCGGCGATCGCCCGGTCGAATGCGGCTTCGTCCCGGCGCGCCGACGGGGCGCGATGGCCGTCGGAATCCGGGACCTCGATCGGAAAACCCGCCAGCTCGCGCGGACCCTCGGGTCGAGGTGGCTGCAGCAGCGACGCGGGCAAGATCGTCGACGTCGTCGGCACCCCGGCACGACGCGTAACGAGCGTGGCCTCGAGCGCGGCACCATCGCGGCGGCGTCGAATCACGACCACGTGGTCGGCGGCCGTCGCCTCGATGAGGTCGTCGACGATGGCCGAGACGATCGCGTCCGCCGATACCGAGCGAGAAAGACCCCGCAGGATCCGGGCGAAGCTCTCGGCCTCCCCTCGGCCCCTGGATTCGAGACCGCCGACCGCGTTCCGATGCGCGACCGCCGCGACGGCCGCGACGAGCACGAGCCCGATCGTGAGCCAGTCGATCGGCTGGCGCTCGCTGGCCAGGCGAATGCCGTTCGTCAGCGCGAGGAGGAAGAACGCCCCGGCGAGCAGCCACCAGGTCCGGCGGATCGACGGGTCGCCCGGGCCCTGGCGGCTCGGTCCGGATGGCGGCGCGGCACTCACGTCAGGAGAAGGATCGCGGGTCGGGACACCTGGTGTCGAGGCCCGCCGGCCGGACCGGTGCGTTCGGTCGATCGACCGCTACATCATCACCAGGCCGCCGTCGACGGCGAGCACCTGGCCGGTGATGAAGGCGGCCTCATCGCTCACGAGGAAGGCCACGGCGTCGGCGATCTCCTCGGCGGTCCCGAAGCGCCCGAGCGGTGTCCGCTCCGTGAGCTGCGCCTGGAGCGCTTCCGGGAGGTCCCTGGTGAGCTCGGTGAGCACGAAGCCCGGCGCCACGGCGTTGCAGGTGATCCCGCGCGAGGCGAGCTCGCGCGCGGTCGCCTTGGTCAGCCCGATGAGCCCGGCCTTCGCGGACGAGTAGTTGGCCTGCCCGGTCTGCCCGGCCTGGCCAGAGACCGACGTGATGTTCACGATGCGGCCGCCCCTGGCCTTGAGCATCGGGCGGGTGACGGCCTTGATGGCGTAGAAGGCGCCGAAGAGGTTCGTCTCGAGCACCGTCCGCCAGTCGTCGAGCGACATCCGCATGATCAGGTCGTCGCGGGTGACGCCGGCGTTGTTGACGAGGATGTCGACCTTCCCGAACGCCTCCAGGGCGGCCTTGATGAGGGCGTCCGCGGACTCCGGCTGCGAGACGTCCGCCTGGACAGGGAGGGCCTTCCTTCTGAGCGCCTCGATCGCCGCGGCCGTGTCCTTCGCTGCCGCCTCGTTGCCGCGGTAGCTGAAGGCGACGTCCGCGCCCTGGGTCGCGAGCCGCAGGGCGATCGCCCGGCCGATGCCGCGCGAGCCGCCCGTGACGACGGCAGCCTTGCCGGTCAGATCGATCACGAGCGATTTCCCTCCGAATCGTTGCCGATGAGGTTGACCGACCCGAGCGCCACGGGCGTCGTCCCGCGAATCGAGTTTGGAATCTCCGCGATGCCGTCCACGAGCTCGACCAGAGCGCGCAGTCGCTCTTCCGGTGCGTCGCCCGCCAGCTCGACATCGACCGTGATGGGCTGCGACGGCTCGCCTCTGGCGGGGAAGTCGCCGTCGACGGTGACGTTGACCCGCGTCAGCTGCAGCCCGAGGGTCGACGCCTCACGGAAGAGATCGTTCGAGAAGCATCCGGCGATCGCGGCGTACAGCAGCTGGCCGCCATTGAAGCCGAGCCCTCGCCCCCCGGCCGAAGCGGGTCGGTCTGTCAGGACCGAATGGGGACCGGACGAGGCAACGGCGGTGGGCCCCCCGTCGACCGATCGGAGCTCGACCCGGAAGCTCGACATGCATCAGACCCGCGAAACGGTCTGCGGCTCGCCCGGGACGACGTCATCGAGCGGGACGTCGACCGAGCCCGGGCGGTTCATGAGCTCCGCGAGCGCGGGCGGAATCGGGTCGACGGAGTCCCAGTCGACCGGCAATCGAACGTGGACGTCGCTGGGGTCGATCGCGGCGTCGGCGGCCTGGCCGCGGGCCGGATCGGCGGTCCATTCGATGGTCACGGCGCCGGAGGTGAAGCCCGCGCCGAAGGCCACGATCGTGATCCGATCGCCGACCTCGACGTGGCCCTCGTTGACGGCCTCGGCCATGGCGATCGGCACCGAGGCGGCGGACGTGTTGCCGTACTTGTCGACGTTCGTGAACATCCGGTCCATGGGCAGGTCGAGGCCCTTCGCCACCGCCTCGATGATCCGGATGTTCGCCTGGTGCGGGATGAACAGCCGGATGTCGTCCGGCTGGAGGCCGGACTTGCGCACGCTCTCCAGGGCCGTGGAGGCCAGCGTCTTCGTCGCGAAGCGGTAGGTCTCCTTGCCCTCCATCCGGATGTAGTGCTCGCCGCGGGCGATCGTCTCCGCGGACGGCGGGCTCTTCGCGCCGCCGGCGGGCAGCCAGATCATGTAGGCGCCCTGGGGCTCCGTCGTCAGCTCGATCCCGAGCGCGCCGCCGGGCTCGGTCGAGGCACTCAGGACGGCGGCGCCCGCACCGTCGCCGAAGAGGATGCAGGTGCCGCGGTCGGTGTAGTCGAGGAAGCGCGTCAGCAGCTCGGCGCCGATCACGAGAACGTGCTTCGCGAGCCCCGACTCGATCCAGGCCTGGGCCGTCGCGAACCCGTAGACGAAGCCGGAGCAGGCCGCGGCGACGTCCATCGCGGCGGCCTTGTCGTTGCCGATGGCCTCCTTCACGAGCGCCGCAGTCGAGGGCATCCAGTAATCGGGGGTGAGGGTCGCGAGGAGGATGAGGTCGATGTCCTTGGGCGAGATGCCCGCGGCGTGAATGGCACGCAACGCCGCGACCGCGCCCATCGAGGCCGTCGTCTCGTCGGCTGCGGCGACGCGTCGCTCGCGGATGCCCGTGCGCGTGACGATCCACTCGTCGTTGGTGTCGACCATGCGTTCGAGGTCGGCGTTCGAGAGCACCTGCGACGGGACGTAGCGGCCCCAGCCCGTGACGTGCGCGTGGATCTTCCTGGCCTGCTGCGCGCCCGGGCCGTGCTGCGCGCCCGGGCGCTGCTTCGCGGCCGTGCCGTTCTTCGCGTCCATCACAGTGGCTCCACCTCGATGAGTGGCTGCTTGGCCCGAACCAGCTTGCCGTTCTCCGCGTTGATCTTCATCACCCGGCCGGCCTTGTCGCTCTTGATCTCGTTGAAGAGCTTCATCGCCTCGATCAGCCCGATCACCTGGCCCACGGCGACCTCGCCGCCGACGTGCACGTAGGGCGCCGAGCCCGGCGCCGGCGAGCCGTACCAGATGCCGCTCAGGGGCGCCATCACGGCGGGGCGAGCAGGCGGACCCTCCGCGGGGGCGGCGGTGGGAGCGAGGGTGCCCGCCCCCGTGGCGGCCCCATCCGCAGTTGCCGTTGGCGGCACCGCACCAGCCATCACGACCTGGGGCGCGATCGCGGAGGGCTTTCGAAGAACCAGCCCGGTGGCGCCGACCTGCACCTCCAGCTCGGTGAGCTCGCTGCGCTCGAGCAGGGTCGAGAGCCGGTCGATGAGCGCGAGCAGCGAGGCGTCGGCGCCATCGACGGGCGCGGCCGAAGCCGCTCCGAGGCCGTGCGTCGGCGCAGCCGCGGCGGCGGCCACCTCGCTGGGGCTCGGCGGCGTGGCCGCGCTGAGCTCCGTCGTGGGCGCGTCGGCCGGCTGCTCGGTCATCCGTCCCAGCGCTTGAAGACGAGCGCGGCGTTCTGCCCGCCGAACCCGAAGGAGTTGTTGAGCGCGGTGGCGACGGGCCGTCGCGTGGCGACGTTCGGGGTGATGTCGAGACCGTCCACGTTCGGATCCGGATTCTCGATGTTGATCGTGGGCGGCACCGCCCCTTCTCGTATCGACTGGACGATGGCGACGGATTCCAGCGCGCCGGCAGCCCCGAGCGTGTGCCCGAGCATCGATTTCTGGGCCGAGATGGAGACGGCAGGCCCGTGCTCTCCGAGGAGCGACGCCAGCGCGAGCAGCTCAGCGCTGTCGCCCTCCGGCGTCGAGGTCGCGTGGGCGTTCACGTGGTCGAGCTCGGCCGCGTCCATGCCCGCCTTCTCGAGCGCGCGACGGCCCGCGCGCAGCGCGCCGACGCCACCGGGCGCGGGTAGCGTGATGTGCGAGGCGTCGGCCGTGGCACCGTAGCCGACGAGCTCCGCGAGCGGCTCCGCACCGCGCTTCTCGGCGTGCGACAGCTCCTCGAGCACCAGCATCCCCGCGCCCTCGCCGATGACGAAGCCGTCGCGAGCCTCGTCGAAGGGGCGGGAGGCGGCCTCTGGGTCATCGTTGCGCGTCGAAAGGGCCTTCATCGAGGAGAACCCGCCGACAACCGCTTCGTGGATCGCGGCCTCGGAGCCACCGGCCAGCATGATGTCGGCGTCGTCGCGCCGGATCGTCTCCCAGGCCTCGCCGATCGCATGGGCGCCGGTCGCGCAGGCCGACACGATCGCGAAGTTGGGCCCGAGCATCCCGAACGCGATCGCGACCTGGCCGGACCCGACATTCGCGATGCCCATCGGCACGAAGAACGGCGAGATCCGGTCCGGGCCTCGATCGGCCATCAACAGAACATTGTCGAACAGGGTGCTGACGCCACCCAGACCCGAGCCCAGGTACACGCCGGTGCGCTCCGCGAGCGGGCCGTCGATGCGGCCGGGCAGCCCGGCCTGGTCCAGCGCCTGGCGCGCGACGACCAGCCCGAACTGGATGTAGCGGTCCATCCGCCGCATCTCCTTGCGGTCGATGACGGCCGACGGATCGAAGTCGCGCACCTCGGCTGCGATCTTCGAGGCGACCCGCGACGGGTCGAACGACTCGATCGTTCTGACGCCGGACTTGCCGGCCAGCAGCCCGTCCCACGTCGAGTCCACGTCCTGCCCGAGCGCCGACACGGCGCCCAGCCCGGTCACCACCACTCGACGCACGCCGTTGCCGTTCCGGGCGCTCACCTGACCAGCTTCCCGGTGCGGACGGTCGCGGCGCGGTACACGTCGCCGGGGAGGCCGCGGGCGGAGATGGCGTTCGACGCGGCCAGGACGTCGTACTCCGCACGCCGGATCTCGGCTGTCACGGTCGGTCGGGTATCGGGCTCATCGTCGTCATCGTCGTCGCGATCGGCATCGTCGTGGTCGTCGACATCGGTCAGCTCGGCCTTGACCGACACGCGCGACTTCGCGGCCGGCGCCTCGCCGATCGTCACCAGCGCCCACGAGGCCGTCGGGTCGCCATCGAAGACGTAGCCCGCGCTGCCGGCGTTGACGACGACCTTCCACCCGAACTCGCGGACCTCGGGGACGTGCGTGTGGCCGCAGCAGATGATGCGGGCATCGGTGCGCGACAGGCGCTCGTAGACGGCCGAGGGGTCGAGGCCGCGATCGAAGCCCTGGGTCTGGGAACCGGGCGACGCGTGCGTGACCAGGACGAGGTCATCGCCGATCCGAACGCGACGCTCGGCGGGCAGCCGACGCAGCCACGCGAGCTGGTCATCGTCGAGTGCGTCGTGCGCCCACTCAGCCGCGGCTCGCATCGCGTCCGGGACGCCGGACTCGAGCATCCACGGGAAGGCCGCCGCGTAGTCCGCGTCCGCGACGGCGACATCGGTGTTCCCCTGGACGACGATCGCGCCGTCGCGCTCCATCTCCCGGATGGCGTCGACCGTCGCGCCGGGCTCGGCGCCGTTCATCACCAGGTCGCCGGCGACGAGCACGACGTCCGGCTTCTCCTTCTTGAGCGCCTTCCGGACCGCCTCCAGCGCCAGCACGTTGCCGTGGACGTCGCTCACGACGGCAATACGCGTGGTCATCGCAGCATGCCGTCGGGCGGGATGATGAAGCTCAGGAGGGCTTCGCAGGCGACCTCGCCATCGACGGTCGCGACGCCGCGGCCCTTGCCGAAGCGCGAGCCGAGCTTCTCCATCGTGACCTCGAGCCGCAGCACGTCGCCGGGAACGACGATGCGCTTGAAGCGGGCCTCGTCGATGCCGGCGAAGAGCCCGATGCGGTCGCCAAAGCCCGGCTGCTTGGCCACGTAGACGGCCATCGTCTGGGCAAGGGCCTCGATCTGGAGGACGCCGGGCACGATCGGCAGGCCGGGGAAATGCCCGGGCGCCCACCAGCCGTCCGCGCTGATGCCCTTGATGCCGACGATCCGCTTTGCCTCGGGGTCGTACTCGACGATCCGATCGACCATGAGCAGCGGATAGCGGTGCGGGATGAGCGCCTCGATCTCGCGGGTCGTGTGGATCGTGCCCTCGCTCGCGAGCGGGTCCCGCTTCGCGGCGGGAGGGGCCTCGGGCGTCATCGAGCGGCGGCCGCGAGGAACGCCGCGCCGCCGACGCGGTCGAGCAGATTCGTGGTCATCCGGCCCTCCAGGAACGTCTCGTTCTCGAGCAGCGCGCGATGGATGTCGATGTTGGTGGTGACGCCCTCGACCAGGAGCTCCTCCAGCGCCGCGCGGGAGCGGGCGATGGCGGTCGGGCGGTCCGGCGCCCAGACGATCAGCTTGCCGAGCAGTGAGTCGTAGTAGGGCGGCACCTCGTACCCCGGGTAGAGGTGCGAGTCCATCCGGATGCCCGGGCCGCCCGGGGCGTGGTATTGCTCGATCACGCCGGCCCCGGGTCGGAAGTCCTCGGCCGGGTCCTCCGCGTTGATCCGGAACTCGATGGCATGGCCGCGCGTGACGACATCCGACTGGCGGAGGCCCAGCGGCTCGCCCGCGGCGATCCCGATCTGGAGCGCGACGAGGTCGATGCCGGTCAGCATCTCCGTCACCGGGTGCTCGACCTGGATCCGGCAGTTGATCTCGATGAAGTAGGCGTCCCCGGCGCCGTCGACGAGGAACTCCAGGGTCCCGACGTTCTCGTAGCCCGCGGCGACGACCGCGCGAATGGCGGTCTCGGCCAGCGCCGCCCGGGCCTCCGGGGAGAGCGCCGGGGTCGGGGCCTCCTCGAGGATCTTCTGGTGGCGGCGCTGGACGGAGCAGTCGCGCTCGCCGAGGTGGATCCCGGCGCCGAACTTGTCGACCGCGACCTGGATCTCGACGTGGCGATTGTCGTCGAGCCACTTCTCGAGGTAGATCGAGTCGTCGCCGAACGCCGACTTCGCCTCGGACCGGCAGATCTTGATCGCCGACTCCAGCTCCCGCGAGGTTCGGACCATGCGCATGCCCTTGCCGCCGCCGCCGGCGGACGGCTTGATCAGCACCGGATAGCCGATTCGCTCGGCCTCGCGGAGGGCGTGGTCGTCGTCGCTGATCATCGAGGAGCCGGGGATCGTCGGCAGCCCGAATCCGCCGAGCAGCCGGCGCGTTCCCTCCTTGGAGGCGAACCGGTCGAGGACGTCGGGCGGCGGCCCGATGAAGGTCAGGTCGTGGGCGCGGACGACCTCGGCGAAGGTCTCGTCCTCGCTGAGGAAGCCATAGCCCGGGTGGATCGCGTCGCAGCCCGTGACCAGCGCCGCGGAGATGACCGAGGGCACGGAGAGGTACGACCGGCGCGCGTCCGGCGGCCCGATGCAGATCGCCTCGTCGGCGAGCTGTGCGGGCAACGAGTCGCGGTCCGCCTCCGAGTACGCGACCACGGCCTCCACCCCCAGGGTCCGGCAGGCGCGGAGGACCCGGAGCGCGATCTCGCCGCGGTTGGCGATGAGGATGCGGCGGAACATCAGCGCGCCTCCGCGTTCGCGGCGGCCGGCGCGGCGAGCTCGATCCGGATGAGCTCCTGCCCGTACTCGACGGCCGTGCCGCTCTCGACGAGCGTCGACCCGACGATCCCGTCCGCCGGCGCCAGCACGTCCTGCGGCACGCCGATCACGTTGACGGTGCCGAGCGAATCGCCCGCGCGCACCTTCGTCCCAGACGCGGCCCGGGTGCCCGGCTGGAAGATCCCGACGGCCGGGGACGTGGCCACGGTCCGGGTCGGATCGGCGCCATCTGCCGCCCCGCCGGCGCTCCCGGACGGAGCGCGGCCGGTGCCGTTCGAGGAGGCGCTCGCCGCGCCGGTGCCCGCGGTCGTGCCGGTCGGGGAGCCACCGGCGCCGCTGGCGCCAGTGGTGCTCGAGCCGCCGCTCCCGCGCGAGCCGCGATGCTCCGGGGCCGCGCGGCCGTGACCGTGGCCCTCGTGGCCGGGCTGGCTGCGCGATGGCTTGTCGGTCGCGCGACGACCCTCGCCCGG
>JAICVI010000208.1 GCA_025935415.1 Chloroflexota bacterium | reverse complement strand
GCCTTGTCCGGCAGGAACCGCTCGGTGATGTAGCGATCCGACAGGGTCGCGGCCGCGACGAGCGCGGAGTCCGTGATGCGAACGCCGTGATGGACCTCGTACCGCTCGCGCAGGCCGCGGAGGATCGAGATCGTCTCCTCGACCGTCGGCTGGTCGACGTAGACCGGCTGGAAGCGCCGCTCCAGCGCGGCGTCCTTCTCGATGTGCTTGCGGTACTCGTCGAGCGTCGTCGCGCCGATCATGTGGAGCTCACCGCGCGCGAGCATCGGCTTGAGCAGGTTGGAGGCGTCCATCGCGCCCTCGGCGGCGCCCGCGCCGACCACGGTATGGAGCTCGTCGAGGAACAGGATCACCTGGCCGTCGGAGTCCTTGATCTCCTTCAGGACCGCCTTCAGGCGCTCCTCGAACTCGCCACGGAACTTCGCGCCGGCAATCAGCGCGCCGAGGTCGAGCGCGACGACCTTCTTGTCCTTCAGCGACTCGGGCGTGTCGCCGCGGACGATCCGCTGCGCAAGGCCCTCGGCGATCGCCGTCTTGCCGACACCGGGCTCGCCGATGAGCACGGGATTGTTCTTCGTCCTTCGGGACAGGACCTGGATGACTCGCCGGATCTCGTCGTCGCGGCCGACGACCGGATCGAGCTTCCCGGCGCGCGCGTCGGCCGTCAGATCGCGGCCGTACTTCTCCAGCGCCTGGTAGGTGCTCTCGGGGTTGGGCGAGGTGACGCGCTGCCCGCCACGGATCGACTGCAGGGCCGTGAGCAGCTGCTCCTTCCCGGCGCCATTGCGCTCGAGGAGGCGCTGGCCCTCGCCACCGACCTCGGCGATGCCGAGCAGGAGGTGCTCCGTCGAGACGTATTCGTCCCCGAGCCGCCTGGCCTCCTCGCGGGCGCGGTCGAGCGTGCGCTTCGCCCGCGGGTCGAGGGTCAGCGATCCGCCCTGGATGCGAGCCCGCTTGGCAAGGATCGCGGCGACCTCCGAGCGGAAGCCGGGCAGGTCGACGCCGAGTCGTCGGAGCGTCTCGGCTGGGACGCCGTCATCCGGCTCCACGAGCGCGGAGAGCACGTGCTCGGCGTCGAGCACTGGGCTCTGGAGCCGCTCGGCGAGCTGCTGCGCAGCCACGATGGCCTCCTGGGCCTTCTCGGTGAATCGATCGAGTTGCATGGGATCTGCCTCTTGGAGCTCAGGCCCGAGGATCGGGCTGGGGGACGAGGTCGAGGAACCGCTCGGCGGCGGCCTTCGCCTCGTCGGAAAGGTCGGTGGGGAGGACGACGCGGACGCGGACGAACAGGTCGCCCGTGCTGTCGCCCTTGAATGCGGGCATGCCCTGGCCCTTCAGCCGGAAGGTCCGCCCGCTCTGGGTCTCGGCGGGGATCTTGAGGAGCACCCGGCCCTTGAGCGTCCCGATGGGAATCTCGCTTCCGAGGAGCGCCTCTCGGAGCGTCACCGGGACCTCGCGCTCGAGGTCGTCACCGCGGCGCGTGAACACGGGGTGGGGCTTGAGCTTCGTGACGACGATGAGGTCTCGGCCCGAGGGCCCCTTGCCGGTCAGCCGGATCCGGCTGCCCGTGGCCGCGCCGCGCGGGATGGTGACCTCGAGACGCTTGCCCTCGATGTCGACGATCCGGCTGGTGCCGTGGAAGGACTCCTCCAGCGACAGCTCGGCGGTGACCTCGACGGGCTGGGGCTTCGAGCGAGCCGCCCCGGTTCCGGCGCCGGTGGAGCCGACACGGGAGCGAGATCCGCCGCTGCGCCCGGTCCCCGCCGCCCCGGCCATGCCGAGGCGCGCGAGGAGGTCGTCCATCGACTCGCCGTTGCCCGTGAACACCTCGGGCTCGCCGGCCGCCGCGGACTCGTCGCCGAACATCATGTGGAAGAAATCCGAGAACGCGCCGGCGTCACCGCTCGTCCGGAACTCGTAGCGGACGCCACCCGGAGCGCCGCCGGCGCGGCCGCTACCGGCGCTACCGCCGCGACCGCCGCGACCGCCCCCGAACCCGAAGCCCGCGAACGGGCCGCCAGGTCCGAAGGGATCGCCGGAGGGCCCGCCCGCCGCCGCGCCGGCGCGGGCATAGGCCTCCCAGTCTCGCCCGAACTGGTCGTACTTCGAGCGCTTGGCCGGGTCGGACAGGACCGCGTTGGCCTCGTTGATCTCCTTGAACCGCCGCTCGGCGACCTTGTCGCCGGCGTGCTTGTCCGGATGCGATTCCCGGGCAAGCTTCCGGAAGGCCTTCTTGATCTCGGCCTGGGATGCGGTCCTCGGGACCCCGAGGGTCTTGTAGTAGTCCTGGAACTCCGGCTGCTGGGCCATCCCCGCCTCGCTACCCCTTGACGACCACCGCCGGCTGGTCGGGCGGGAAGCTCGGGCGCCGGATGGGCGTCTCGGTCTCGGGCTCGCGGTTGCCGTCGCTCTCGCGGGCCGGGGCCTTCGGGGCGGCCGGCAGCGGCTTGGGCCGCCGCCGGAGCGCCACCTCGAGGACCTGGTCCATCGATTCGACGGGAACGAGCTTCAGGGACTTGCGGATCTCCTCGGGGATGTCCCGGAGGTCCTTCTCGTTCTTCTTCGGGAACATGACCACCTTCGCGCCCGCGAGGTGCGCCGCGAGCATCTTGCTCTTGAGCCCACCGATCGGCAGCACGCGCCCGCGAAGGGTGATCTCGCCGGTCATCGCCAGGTCCTTGCGCACCGGGATGCCGGTGAACGCGGAGACCATGGCCGTGGCCATCGTGATCCCGGCCGAGGGGCCGTCCTTCGGGATGCCGCCCGCGGGGACGTGGATGTGCAGGGTCTGCTTCTCGAACGTCTCGCGCGGGATCCCGAGCTCCGCGGCGTGGGTCCGGATCCACGAGAGGCCGGCTCGCGCCGACTCCCGCATGACCTCGCCCAGCTGGCCGGTGAGGATGAAGTCCTCCTTGCCGTCCATGCGCGTGACCTCGATGGCCACGACGTCGCCGCCGACCTCGGTCACGACCAGGCCCGTGGCCGAACCGATCTGGTCCTCGGGCTCCAGCTCGCCGAACTCGAACCGCGGCGGCCCGAGGTACTCGACGAGCTTCTTGATGTCGACGACGGTCTTGCGCTTGCGGCCCTCGGCGACGGTGCGCGCGACCTTGCGCATCACGTTCGCGAGCTCGCGCTCGAGATTTCGGACGCCGGCCTCCTTGGTGTAGGCCTGGACCAGCTCGGTCATCGCTTCGTCGGTGATCTGGATGTTCGACGGCTTGAGGCCGTGGTTCTCCATCTGCTTCGGCACCAGGAAGCGCTTCCCGATCTCGATCTTCTCCTGCTGGGTGTAGCCGGGCAGCTGGATGATCTCCATGCGGTCACGGAGGGCCATCGGGATCGGGTCGATGAGGTTGCCGGTGGCGACGAACAGCACCTTGCTCAGGTCGAACGGCACCTCGAGGTAGTTGTCCTGGAAGGTGTTGTTCTGCTCAGGGTCGAGGACCTCGAGCAGGGCCGACGACGGGTCGCCGCGGAAGTCCATGCCGATCTTGTCGATCTCGTCGAGCATGAACACCGGGTTGTTCGTGCCGGCGGTCTTGATGTTCTGGATGATCCGGCCGGGCAGCGCGCCGATGTACGTGCGCCGGTGGCCGCGGATCTCCGCCTCGTCATGGATGCCGCCGAGGCTCATCCGGACGAACTTGCGGCCCATCGCGCGCGCG
>JAICVI010000060.1 GCA_025935415.1 Chloroflexota bacterium | reverse complement strand
GAGGATCCCCGGCGCCATCAGGGCCTTCACCAGCGGGTTGGCGCGGTGCTTCGCGCCGAACCTGAGGATCTCGTAGCCCACCGCGGCGATCACGGGGATGAGGAGGATCCGCCCCGCCACCATGATCACGGGGTTGTCCCGGCCGAGGAAGCCGAACAGCAGGATCGAGAGCAGGATCACCACGACCAGGAACTCCGTGCCGCACCTCGGGTGCGCGGTGGGGTACTTCCTCACCCGTTCGACGGTCAGCGGGTCCTCGTGCTCGAGGGCATGGATCGTCATGTGCTCGGCGCCGTGGTACTCGAAGACCCGCCTGATGTCCGGCATCCGGGCGATGATCGCGAGGTAGCCGAGGAACAGGCCGACGCGGATGAGGCCCTCGACGATGTGCTGGACCCAGTCGGACTGGACCCTCGAGGTCGTGAACGAGGCGAGGAACAGCGGCAGCAGGAAGAAGAACGCCACCGCGATCGTGAGCGTGACCCCGAGCATCAGCGCAACGGAGCCCCGGCCGAGCTGGACGCCCTCCGCGCTCGCCTGGATGTTGGCGCTGCGGACGAGCCAGCGGGTCCCCACGATCAGCGTCTCGTAGAGCACGACCAGCCCGCGGACGAACGGCGCCTTCGCGAGTCGCCAGGCATGCGGGCCGGTGTTCAGGGACTCGGAATCCCAGACGATGTGGCCGTCAGGATGTCGGAATGCGACCGCGATGGCGTCGCGGCCACGCATGAGCACGCCTTCGATGAGGGCCTGGCCCCCGTAGTTGAACTTCGCCACGGGGGGAGTCTAGAGGCTCACCCGGACGCGCCCGAGCGCGGGCCCGGCAAGCCCGATCTCAGGACCCGACCTCAGGCCCGGACCTGCCGCTCCAGCCGCTTCTGGAAGCGCTCGACCTGGCCGGCCGTGTCGATGATCGTCTGCTTGCCCGTGAAGAACGGGTGGCAGTTGCCGCAGACGTCGACGCGGAGCTCCTGCTGGGTCGAGCCGACCGTCCATTCCGTCCCGCAGGACGCGCAGTGGACCTTGGCCTCGTAGTACCTGGGATGCACGTCGGGCTTCATGCCGGCTTCGCCCCTGCGACCGCTGCCGGGATGACTCGGACGCGCTTCTTCGCCTTCGTGGCGTGCTCGAACTTCACGTTGCCCGCGGTCGTCGCGAACAGCGTGTAGTCGCCGCCGAGGTCCGTGCCCGGCCCGGCAAGGAAGGTCATCCCCCGCTGGCGGACGATGATCGCGCCGGCCTGCACGGCGGCCCCGTCTCCGACCTTGATGCCGAGCCGCTGGCCGACGCTGTCGCGGCCGTTCTTCGAGGTGCCGCCGGCCTTCTTGTGCGCCATGGTCCCTAGTCCTTGTTCGACTTGCGAGCGCCGGACGGCTTCGATGCCGGGGCGCTCTTGCTGGTGGTCTTCCGGGCCGCCGGCTTCTTGTCCGCCGCCTCGGTGGTATCGGCCTTCGCGGTGCTCCGCTTGGCCGTTGTCTTTGTGTCGCTCTTCGGCTCGCTCTTGCTGTCGACCTTCGCCTCGGCCTTCGCGGGCTTCTCGGCGGCGAGCTTCGCGGCAAGGGCTGCGTCCTGCTCGGCCTGGCGACGCGCCGCCTGCTCGAGGCGCTGGCGCTCGGTCTGGCGCTCCTGCTCGGCCTGGGCGACCTCCTTGGCCGCGCTCTTGCCGTCGAGGACGATGTCGCTGATCCGCACGACCGTCAGCTCCTGCCGATGGCCCTTCTTGACGCGCCGGCGCGCCTTCGGGCGGTACTTGAAGCTGATGACCTTCTCGCCACGGTCACGGCGGAGGATCTCGCCAGCGACCGAGCCATTGGCCACGACCGGCGTGCCGATGGCGGCGGTCTCGCCGTCGGCGATCAGCAGGACCCGATCGAAGGCAACGGTCTCGCCATTGTCGACGTCGAGGCGCTCGATCTCGAGCTCCGTGCCGACCTCGACGCGGTACTGCTTCCCGCCGGTCTCGATGACTGCGTACATGGACTTGTCTCGACCCCTGGGCGTGGCTGGCGGTCGCGCGGCAACGACCGCGGCCTGGTGGACAGGAAAGGATCGCCTCGGACTCCGAGGCAAGGTCCGGGATTGTACGGTCAGGCCAGCGCAGCGTCAATCGCGTGGGCCCGGGGCCCCGAGCGCCACATGCCGTCAGGCGCAGTCACTCACCACTGCGCGCGACCCTGCCGGATATTGATGCTCTGCAGGATTCCCAGCGCGAGCGCGATGCTGATCAACGACGCACCACCGTGGCTGATGAACGGGAGCGGAATGCCCGTGATCGGCATGATCCCGATGACCATCCCCACATTCACGAAGAGCTGGAACAGCAGCATGGCGGCGACGCCGGTCGCAAAGATCGTCCCGAAGGGGTCCTTCGAGCGCCAGCCCGCTGCGAGGATGCGCCACAGCAGCGCGACGAAGAGCAGGAGCACGACGAGCGCGCCGATGTAGCCGACCTCCTCGGCGAGGATGGCGAACACGAAGTCGCTGTCCTGCACCGGCAGCAGCCCAAGAGCATTCTGGGCGCCATTCGTCAGGCCCTTGCCGAACCAGCCGCCCGAGCCGACCGCGATCTGCGCCTGGTAGAGCTGGTAGCCGCTGCCCTGGATGTCGGCCAGCGGGTCGAGGAAGGACGTGAGCCGGGCCTTCTGGTAGTCCGCCAGCACGTAGGTCCAGACGAACGGCAAGGCGGCGATCGCGGCCGCCCCGAACACGCCGAGCCAGCGCAGGCTCGCTCCGGACATGAACAGCGTCGTGACCAGGATCGCGCCGAAGACGAGGGCCGTTCCGAGGTCCGGCTGCAGGAGCACGAGGAGGAACGGCGGGCCCGCGAGCACGCCGGCGCCCGCGATCGACCACATCGACCCGAGCCGCCCCATCCGGCTGCCGAGGTAGTTCGCGAGGACGACGATCATCAGGACCTTGGCGAGCTCGCTGAACTGGAACTGCAGCCCGAAGATCGAGACCCACCGGGACGTCCCGCCGACGCCACCGCCGATCGCGAGGGTGACGACGAGCAGGCCCAGCTGGACCAGGTACAGCGGCCAGGCGAAGGTTTTCAGCCAGTGGTAATCGAAGACCGTCGCCAGGAGCGCCACGGCGATCGCCAGCGCGGTCCACATGAGGGCGCGCAGGAAGACGGATCCGCCGTCGAAGACCCCGAGGCCGGCCGTCGCCGTGTTGCTGTAGGCCATCGCCAGCCCGAACGCGAGCAGGAGCGCGGCGTAGACCATGAGCTGCAAGTCGAAGTTGCGCCAGACGACGCTGACGCGCGCCGCCGTCCAATGGCTCGGGCGTGCGGCGCGGGCGCTGACGATGCTCATCGGTCCGACCTACCGCATCCCGTAGAAGTTGCCGCGCTTCAGGAGGTAGGTGTTGCGGTAATCCTTCTTGATGTCGAAGTGGAGCTGGAGGTAGTACTTCGCGATCTCGGTGGCAGCGTTGCCGATCGTTCCCGAGTTGTAGGCGAACACGAGGACCGCAAGCTGCGAGTCGGTCCCCTCGGCTGCCTTCCAGCCGTTCGGGTCCGACTTCTTCTTCCACGGATCCTTCGGGACGAACCCCACGAACCAGGTGTGGTACGGAAGGACGCCACGATGGTCCGGCGTCCCGAACTGAGCCGTGCCGGTCTTGCCGGAGACGACGATCGGAAGGTCGACCAGGTTGTACGTATGGCGGACCACGACCATGTTCCGGGCGGCCCTTCGCATGATCCGAAGCGTGCTCGCGGGAGCGTCGACCTTGCCCAGGACCTCCGGCTCGACCTTGTCGACCGTCCCGTCGGGTCCGACGATCTCGTCGACGACGTGGGGCTGGTACAGCGTGCCGCCGTTGGCGAGCGCACAGTACGCGTTGAGGAGCTGGATCGGCGTCACCGCGACGTAGCCCTGGCCGATGCCGGCGAGGTAGACCTCCCCCGGGTAGATCGGCAGGCCGAGGGTGTCGAGCTTCCACTTGTTGGTCGGGACGACGCCGCTCGCCTCGGCCGGGAGGTCGATCTGCGTGGGGGCGCCGAAGCCGTACTGATGCCCCCAATAGCCGTGGCGATCGATGCCGAGCATGGCGGCTGCCTGGTAGAAGAACGTGTCGCTCGAGTGGCCGAAGCCGCAGTAGATGTTGCACAGCCCGAAGCCCGTGCCGTTCCAGTCCCGGAACTTGAAGCCGCCGATGGAGAGGTAGCCGGCGGTGCGAATACGGGTCTTGTCCGTGATCTTCCCGTCGGCCAGGACGCCGGTGCCGGCCACGAGCTTGTACGTCGAACCGGGAGGATATTGATCGCTGATCGCATGGTTCACGAGCGGCTTCTGCGGATCGTTCAGGAGCTTCTGGTAGTCGCTGGCGCTGATGCCCTCGCTGAACAGGTTGTCGTCGTAGCTGGGCAGGCTGACCATCGCGAGGATGCCGCCCGTCTGCGGGTTCATGACGATGACGACGCCGCGCTTGAGGCCCGCGGCCTTCATACCCCAGCGCATGGCCTTCTCGGCGAGCTCCTGCTCGTGGACGTCGAGCGTGAGCCGGAGGGAGCTCCCGGCGACCGGTGCCTGGTCCGTGCGCAGGACCTGGATGGGGCGCCCGGCAGCATCACGCTCCACGGTCTCGACGCCGTACTGACCGCGCAGCAATGATTCGTAGGTCGATTCCACACCGGCCCGGCCGATGAGGTCGTCAGGCTGGTAGCCCTGCGATCGAAGGTCGGCGAGCTCATCGCCGCTGATCGGGCCGGTGTAGCCCAGCACCTGCGACACGAGCGGCCCGAGCTCGTAGTCGCGACGGGTCTCCACGACGACCTCGACGCCAGGAAGCTCGGCTGTGGATTCGGAGATCAGGCCCGCGACCTGCGGATCGACGTCCTGTGCGACGCGAACCGTGTCGTATCGGGACCCCGGATTCGAGTCGATGGCGACGTTGATTTCGGTTGGGTCCATGCCGACCAGGGCCGCCAGCGTGTTGACCACATCGGCTCGCCTCGATTCGGGCAGGTCCGAGGGCCGAATCTTGACGCTGTATGACGCCGTGTTCGAGACGAGCGGCGTGCCGTTTCGATCATAGATGACGCCACGGGTGGCCGGGATCGGCTCCTGTACGGTCCGTGTTCCCGCGGCGAACGCCGCATACGGCGTGGTCGCGGCAATCTGGATGGCGAAGAGTCGGGCCGAGAGAGCACCCGCCGCGAGGATGACCGACAGCGCGAGCACGAGAAATCGAAGGCGCGACGGAGGCGGGATCGGCCGACCGTCCAGGTATTCGCTCATCGGACGGCTACCACTCGGCGCGCTCGCTCGTGGCGGCGCGGCGGTCTCGAAGCGTCACGGCGATGGGGCCGAGGAACATTCCGAGGATCGCGTCATAGAGCGCGTCCGGGAGGAACGCCCCGAGCCCGGGATAGGCAACGCCCGGCTGCAGGGCGGCTGTCGTACCCACCTGGACCATGCTGTACACGAGGCTCAGGATCGGGACGGCAAGGACGGGAGCGACGAGGCGGAGGCGCGGGAAGGGTCGAGCAAGGGCGGCCGCACCGCCCACTGCCACGAGGAGAGCGAAGGACGTTCCGCCAA
The DNA here is from genome assembly GCA_025935415.1 of Chloroflexota bacterium. Taxonomy (GTDB): domain Bacteria; phylum Chloroflexota; class Limnocylindria; order Limnocylindrales; family CSP1-4; genus UBA5189. The sequence goes on along the minus strand of JAICVI010000060.1, from coordinate 5,993 downwards.
GTGGGCGCCCCAGCAGCGAGTCAAGAACCAGACCTCCGACGAACGCCCACGTGACCCCCCGGTCGATGCCCGCCGCGATGGTCCAGATCACGCCCCCGAGGAGGACGGGATGCGGGGTTGCATCGCCTGCCGCTATGTATGGGATGACTGACGCTTCAAGGAGCGCGGCGACGGTGGCGCCGATCGCAGCGAGGAGAAGGCCCATTTGATGCGATCGGTCCTCGGCGGGCGGGAGGGTCGCTCGCGAACTGAGCCCTCGCGGCGACGAGCGGTCGGCACTGCCGCGTCGTGTGCAAAGTATCCCACGCGGCTGCCTTGAGCGGCAATGACGCAGATGACCAAATCTGCCCAGGACCGATGGCCCTCTGGCCTGGCCAGGGGATCGGCTCGGTCGCGCGGCGCGCGCTCCCAGCGCGATGGTGTTTCACGTGAAACATCCGTTCGGCGCTCGTGCTGAAGACCGAGGTCTTACGCACGCAAGGCGCCCGCGCGCACTCGCGAGATGTTTCACGCGCAACACGTTCGGATAAGCCGCGGTGCAGCACTCATCTCGACAATCTCGACGGCTGGCGACGAGCGTCGGCGAGAAGGAAGCGAAGGGCCTCGGATGCTAGAATCGAGTTCTGTGAATGAACCCCGGACGACCACCTGAGGTGGGCGAGACGATCGCCTGCGCAAACCAGAAGGGCGGCGTCGGAAAGACCACGACGGTCGTCAATCTGGCCAGCTACCTGGCCCTCGCCGGCGACCGAGTCCTCGTCATCGACCTTGATCCGCAGGGCAACGCGACCAGCGGGTTTGGAATTGACCGGACGCGTGAGCGATCCGTTTACGACGCCGTGATCGACCGCGTTCAGCTCGAGGAGCTGGCCGTGGCAACCGCCGTCGACGGCGTGACCCTCATTCCGTCTTCGATCGCCCTCGCAGGGGCGGAGGTCGAGCTCACGCCGATCGAGCAACGCGAGCGCCGCCTGTCGGGGCTGATCGATCCGATGCGGAAGCAGTACGACTATCTGCTGATCGACTGCCCGCCGTCGCTTGGTCTCCTGACGATCAACGCTCTGACTGCCGCCGATGCCGTGCTCATCCCGATCCAGTGTGAGTACTTCGCGCTGGAAGGCCTGGGCCAGCTGCTCGCCACGATTCGCCTCGTGACCGATCACCTGAATCCCCGACTCGAGGTCAAGGGCGCGGTGCTCACGATGTTCGATGCAAGGACGCGCCTCAGCGCCGACGTCGGCGAGGAGGTCCGGCGGCATCTCGGCGCCCGTGTCTACGACAACGTCATTCCGCGGAACGTTCGCCTCTCCGAGGCGCCGAGCCATGGGCTCCCGATCCATCTCTACGCACCCGGATCGCGCGGCGCAGAGGCCTATCGTGAGCTGGCCGACGAAATCCGGGCTCGCGATGAACGCCCGCGTCACGTTCCGCTCGAGACCATGACAACCGCGCAGGCAGTGCTCGCGTGACCGTTCGAAGCGATCGCCCGCAGGGCCTGGGCCGCGGTCTCGCAGCGCTCATCCCGCAGCGGGCGGCGTCCGCTGCCGGCTCGATCGAGATCCCGCTCGCCCGCATCCGGGAGAACCCGCGGCAACCTCGCCTTCGCATGGCCGACGACGCACTCCAGGCGCTGGCCGAGAGCATCGGCCACCACGGCGTGATCCAGCCCATCCTCGTCACGGAGACGCTCGACGGCTACCAGCTGGTCGCGGGTGAGCGTCGCGTGCGCGCCGCGCGCATGGCCGGCCTCGAGCGCGTGCCGGCGATCGTCCGGCAGCTCGCGGACCGACAACAGCTCGAGCTGGCGCTCGTCGAGAACCTCCAGCGTGAAGACCTCGATCCGATCGAGGCGGCCCGTGCCTACCGTCAGCTCATGGACGAGTTCGCGTTCAGCCAGGAGGACCTGGCGTCTCGCGTCGGTCGCGCCCGATCGACCGTGGCCAACACGCTGCGGCTGCTCGAGCTCCATCAGTCCGTGCAGGACGCGATCGGCGACGGCCGCATCAGCGAGGGCCACGGCCGCGCCCTCGGTGGATTGCCGCTCGAGGCGCAACCGCGCGCGCTTGATGCCGTCATTGCCGACGAGCTCAACGTCCGGCAGGTGGAGGAGCTCGTGCGCCGGGTCCGGGAGCCCAGGATCGTTGAGACCGCCGACGCGGCCCCGAAGCTCGCGGATCCCGAGGTCGAGCGGGTCGAGGAGGACCTCCGCCGCGCTCTTGGGACCAAGGTTCGGCTCGCGAGAACGCGACGAGGCGGTCGCATCGTGATCGAGTACTTCGGCGACGACGAGCTCGCCCGGATCTATCAGCGGCTCGTGGGAGGGGCGGAGTGACCGAATCTCGGATGAAGGCCGGAGCGGCGGAAGTCGTGCCCGGGGCCGCGGCGAATGGCACGAACGGTGCCAGTCGCAAGCGCGCGAAGCCTGGCTCCGACTACACGGCCGACAGCATCCAGGTCCTCGAGGGCCTCGAGGCGGTCCGGAAGCGGCCCGGCATGTACATCGGGTCGACGGACGTCCGCGGTCTCCATCACCTCGTCTGGGAGGTCGTCGCCAACTCGATCGACGAGGCGATGGCAGGTCAGGCTTCCAACATCGAGGTCACGATCGAAGCAGACGGCACCGTGGAGGTGCAGGACGACGGTCGCGGCATCCCGGTCGGCAAGCACCGCACCGGCAAGGACGCCATGGAGGTCATCCACACCGTCCTGCACGCCGGAGGAAAGTTCGGCGGTGGCGGCTACAAAGTCTCGGGCGGACTGCACGGCGTCGGCATCAGCGTCGTCAACGCCCTGTCCGAGTGGCTCGCGGTCGAGTCCGCTCGTGATGGCGGCGTCTTCATGCAGCAGTACGAGCGCGGCAAGCCGATGGGCCCCGTCAAGAAGATCGGGCCGCAGGGCGACAGGCGTGGGACGAAGACGCGCTTCCGTGCGGATCCCCAGATGTTCGAGAGCACGGAGTTCTCTTTCGACACGATCTCGCAGTACCTGCGCGAGTCGGCCTACCTGACCAAGGGCGTCTGGATCACGTTCGTCGACAAGCGGGCGGATCGCGAGCGATCGTTCTACTTCGAGGGCGGCCTGCAGTCATTCGTGCGGCACCTGAACCGGAACAAGGAAGCGCTCCACTCCCAGCCGATCTACGTCGAGCGGCGTGAGGGCGGGACGCTCGTCGAGGTCGCGATCCAGTACAACGACTCGTACACCGAGAACGTCCTGGCTTTCGCGAACAACATCAACACGGTCGACGGCGGGACGCACGTCACCGGCTTCCGCGCCGCCCTGACGAGCTCCCTCAACGACTGGGCTCGCAAGGCCGGCGTGCTGAAGGCGAACGACGGCAACCTTTCCGGTGACGACGTCCGCGAAGGCCTCACGGCGGTCATCAGCGTGAAGCTGACCGACCCCCAGTTCGAAGGCCAGACGAAGGCGAAGCTCGGCAACGCCGAGGTGAAGGGCCAGGTCCAGACGGCGGTCACGGACAGCCTGACCCAATACCTCGAGGAGAACCCCGGCGACGGTCGTCGGATCATCGAGAAGTGCCTCACGGCGGCGCGCGCCCGCGAGGCCGCGCGCAAGGCCCGCGACCTTGTGATCCGGAAGGGGGCGCTCGACGGCCTCTCGCTTCCCGGCAAGCTCGCCGATTGCCAGGAACGGGATCCGGCACGGAGCGAGCTCTTCATCGTGGAGGGCGACTCGGCCGGCGGCTCGGCCAAGCAGGGCCGCGACCGACGCTTCCAGGCGGTCCTGCCGCTCCGCGGCAAGGTTCTGAACGTCGAGAAGGCCCGCCTTGACAAGATCGTGGCAAGCGAGAACGTGCGGCCACTGATCATTGCCCTGGGCGCCGGGATCGAGGGCATCGACGACAGCTTCGACATCTCGAAGCTCCGATACCACCGGATCATCATCATGACCGATGCCGACGTCGACGGCGCCCACATCCGCACGCTCCTGCTGACCTTCTTCTACCGGCACATGCCCCAGGTCATCGACGCCGGCTTCCTCTACATCGCCCAGCCGCCGCTGTATCGCGTCTCGACCGGCAAGGTCACGAAATACGCCCAGTCCGAGAAGGAACGCGATCGGATCGTCAAGGAGATGAACGTCAAGAACGTCTCCGTGCAGCGGTTCAAGGGCCTCGGCGAGATGAACGCCGACCAGCTCTGGGAAACGACGATGAACCCGGAGACGCGCGTCCTGCTCCGCGCCGAGATCCCTCCGGGCGACGCCAGCGATACCGATGCGATCTTCACCCGGCTGATGGGCGAGAAGGTCGAGCCGCGCAAGGAGTTCATCAAGGCCGAGGCGCGCAAGGTTCGAAACCTTGACATCTGACGTCCTTTCGCCAGCGAAGGCGCCTGCGGAGCGGGAGTGGCGGCTTCGCGATCCGCTGGGCCCGTTCGAGTTCGAGCCCCATCGCTGCTTCGCCTGTGGCGAGCTGAACGCCCACGGGATGCAACTCCAGCTGCATACGAGCCCGGACGGCTCATGGACGGAGCTCCGCGTCGATCCGGCGTTCCAGGGCTGGGAGGCTGTCGCGCACGGGGGAATCGTCTGCACGATCCTCGACGAGGTGATGGCCTGGGCGGTGATCGGCCAAGGCACGTGGGGCGTCACGGCCCGGCTGAACGTCGCGTTCCGGAAGCCGATCCGAACCGGGCAGGCGATCCGCGCCGAGGGCCGTGTCGTCCAGCACGACCGGCGTGCAGTCCGCGCCGAAGGCCGCGTGATCGACGCCGCATCCGGCGAGATCCTCGCGACCGGTGAATCGACGTTCGTCGCGGTGCCCGCCGACCAGCTCGAGCGCCTCAAGACCCGCTACGGCATGCGGCGTCTCCCCGATATCACCGGGTCGGAGGCGTGACGACCGCCGTGGCACCAGCGTCGGCGCCGGTTCGAACCTGGCCGTCGAAGAACCTCGACGCCAGGGCCCTGGTCCGGGACCAGGCAGAGCGCGCCTCTGCCCTCGGCGTGGAGCTGGCCGAGGAGCTCGGCGATCCGGCGCGATTCGCGGCGAAGCTCGACGCGGCGTACCGCGAGCTCGCCGATCCTGCCTACCGCGAAGGCCAGGCCTACGTCGCGCCCGGCATCGGGCCGACCCGTGGCGTGCGCTCGCCGCTCCAGGTTGCCGTCCGCAAGGGCTTCGAGAAGGCCTCTCGGCGGACGTCCACGGCGGAGCTCCTGCTCGTGGCCGACCGCCTGCTCCGGGAGCCGGCGCGCGAGGCGCGCTGGTTCGGGATCACGACGCTCCAGCGAACGATCGGCGTCGAGCCCGAGCGGACCTGGCAGCTCCTGCGTCGCGCGGCCGCCGACGCTGACGACTGGATCACCGTCGACACGCTGGCCCATCCCTTCGGCAAGGGCATCCTCGCGGAGCAGTACCGCTGGGCCGAGCTGGAGCAGCTCACCGTGTCGCCGTCCCGATGGGAGCGCCGGCTGGTCGGGTCGACGATCGCCACGATTCCGTTCGTGAGCCGCTCGGCCGGCCGCACGCCGGCGGTCGTCGAGCACGGGCTCGAGCTGCTCGCGACACTCATCGGCGATGCCGAGCCCGACGTCCAGAAAGCCCTTTCGTGGGGCTATCGCTCGATGGCCATGATCGACCCCGTCACGACCGCGGCGGCCCTCCAGGTTGAGGCCACCGATGCCGCACGGAACCAGGACGGCAACCGGGCGTGGGTGATCCGGGACAGCCTTTCCAAGCTGGACCCGAAAGACGCCGCCACGATCCGCGAAACCCTTGGGGTCGTTCGCCGCCGATCCAACGCGGCGGCAACCTCCGTCGCGGCCGAGTTTGCCGCGCGGTTCGCGGACATGGGCCTCGGGCGACGGATGCCGGAGCCGCCGCTGACATGACGAGAGGGAGCGAACCAGCATGACCGACGGGCCAGGCGCCGGGAACATTCGCGCCATCCGCGTCGAGGACGAGATGAAGGTCTCCTACCTCGACTATGCGATGAGCGTGATCGTGTCGCGCGCGCTCCCGGACGTCCGCG
>JAICVI010000043.1 GCA_025935415.1 Chloroflexota bacterium | reverse complement strand
GTTGACGTCCGGCGCCGGGATGTCCTTCTCCGGCCCCACCAGGATCTCGATCTCGGTGAAGAAGCGACGGCTGAGCGCCTCGAGCTCCTTCTTCGACAGCTTCTTGGGATCGACGATGACGCCGCCCTTGCCGCCGCCATACGGGATCCCCACGACCGCGCACTTCCAGGTCATCCACATCGCGAGGGCCTTGACCTCATCGAGGCTCACGTCCTGGTGGTAGCGGATGCCGCCCTTGGCAGGGCCGCGCCCGAGGTTGTGCTGGACGCGGTAGCCGGTGAAGACCTGGACGGAGCCGTCATCCATCTTCACAGGGAAGTGGACGGTGAGCTCCCGGCGTGGCTCGCGGAGGACGCGGCGCATGCCCTCGTCGAGGTTGAGCTTCTCGGCAGCGAGGTCGAACTGCTGCTGGGCGACTGCCCACGGATTGATCTCGGGGGCAACCTTTTCGGTGGTCATGGACTGGCTGTTCCTCGTGGGTGACGGTGGCGCGGCGATGGCGGTCGACGCTGACGGCGGGTGCCCGTCCGAGCGAAGCCTCGTCGTGGAAGTGGCCGCAGTCTACCAGCGAATGGCCCCGCAGCGGGTGCCGTTGGTACCGTCTCGCAACCTTGCCGCAACGTCCAAGAGGTGGCGGACGCGCGCCAAGACCAAATCGCCGGTCGACGCCCGGTGCCGCGCCAAACCGTTGCGTCCCGGAACGTCAGGCGCGAACCACCAGCGATCCCACGGGCTGAATCCCGTCTCGGACGGCATCCGGGTCTACCAGGCCTGGCCGCCACGCTCAGAGCGCTTGCAGAGCGCGTCGACGCCGTCGCGGAAGGACGTTTCGGAGTGGTCGCGCCCGCCAAACGTTCCCCGGGGGAACATCTGAAACATCGAGGCCTCAGGGGTGCTCCGAAGGACCGGGTGGCTCGCCCGAAGCACGGCCGAGGCCGCCGATCGTCAGCTAACCCGAAGAGCGGCCGGGGCCGCCCGCGTCAGCTCGCGCGAAGAGCGACCGAGGCCGCCGACCGTCAGCTGGCGGATAGAGCGGCCGAGGCCACCGCGCGTGAGCTCCTTCGAAGAGCGGCCGAGGCCGCCGCGCGTCAGCTGGCGCGATAGAGCGGCCGGGGCCGCCGCGCGTCAGCTGGCGCGATAGAGCGCCACGCCCCCGACGCAGCCCGGGCCGAGGTGAGGCCCGACCGAGGGTCCGACGAGGTCGATCGTCACCTGCGACGGCTGCAGCGCGGCTCGCCTGGTGATCTCGGCCGCGAACTCATCGACATCCGCTTCGGTGGTGTGGAGGATCGACAGTCGCTCGATCGGCCGCGCGGTCAGCAGCTCTATGACGCGCTCGCGCGCCTTGCCCCGCGTGCGGACCTGCTCGGTCCGCTCGACGATGCCGTCTTTGATCTCGATGATCGGCTTGACCGAGAGCAGCGTGCCGATCGCGGCCCTCGCACCGGAGATCCTGCCGCCGCGCTTCAGGTATTCGAGCGTCTCGAGCGCCAGGTAGACCTGCAGGTCCGGCCGCCTCGCTTCGAGCGCCTTCGCGATCTCCGCTGCGGATGCTCCAGCCGCCGCCATCTTCACGCCGAGCTCCGCGAGCATGCCCTCGCCCATCGAGGCCGAGGTCGAATCGACCAGCCGGATGTCGCGATCCTTCATCGAGGCCCGCGCCACCTGCGCGGCCTTCAGAGTTCCGGAGAGCGTGTCGGCGACGTGGACGGAGACGATCGCGTCGGCGCCGTCGTCGAAGGCCTTCTGGTAGACCTGCTGGAAGGTTCCGGGGCTGCACGCGGCGGTCGTCGCGATGGGCGAGTCGGGCGTCTTCACGCGGGCCCAGAAGTCTTCCCGGGTGAGGTCGACGCCCGCCGAGAAGGTCTCATCGCCGAAGGACACGAGCAGGGGGACGATCGAGATCCCGAGCGCGGCGGCCCTCGCGGGATCCATGTCGGACGCGGAGTCGGTGACGATGGCGACTCGGCTCATCGGACGCGGCCCTCCCCTTTCTGCCCTGCCTGGCGCCCACGGTCCCCGGACGGCGGTTCCGCGGATCATACGGGGCCGGCCGAGCGCGAATCCGCCCGCGCGACGGTCTCGGCCTTCGCCGCCCGGTAGGCTTTGAGGTGATGGATCGTTCGCTCAAGGCCGTTCTCTTCGGCACGTTCACGCTGCGCTTCAGCACCGGCCTCACCGGCGCGATGCTCGCGACGTATCTGGCCCACTTCAAGGAGTTCCACCCCGAGACCGGCGAGCCTTCTGCGATCACGGTCGGGCTCCTTGCCGCCACCTTCTATGTCGCCGAGCTCGTCCTTTCGCCGATCTTCGGTGTCCTGTCGGACAGGCTCGGGCATCACCGCGTCATGCTCTGGGGCCCCATCTTCGGGGCGGTCGCCGTCGTGCTGACCGCGCTCACGGGGAATCTCCTGATCCTCGGCGGGACGCGCTGGCTCGAGGGCGGGTCGACGGCCGCTTCCGTGCCCTCGATCCTGGGCTACATCGCGATCGCGACGGCTGGCAACGAGGCGCTGCGCGGTCGTGCCGCGTCTCGCTTCGAGGCCGCCACGCTGGCCGGCATCGGAGCGGGCTTCATCGTCGCTCCGCTTCTGTTCGACCTGCTCGGGCCGACCGCGTTCCTCCTCAACGCCCTGTTCTACGGTGTCTCGTTCGCGATCTACATGTTCGGCGTCAAGGATCCCGAAGGGGAGCGAGAGGCGGTCGAGCGCGAGCACACCTCGTTCCGGCGGTACGTCGAGCTGGTGACCCACTCCAATGTCTGGCTGCTGGCACCAACGTGGATCGCGGTCAACGGGGCGATCGGGCTGTGGTTCAGCCAGTCGCTCTACCAGTTCCAGAAGCCCGATTCACCGTTCGCGGGCACGCAGTGGCTGCTGCAGGGATTCAGCGCTATCGAGGTGACCGCGGGCGCGATCGCGATCGCCATCGTGTTCGGCGTCGGCATCTTCTGGTGGGGCAACCGGTTCGATCGGTACCGCCGCACGACGATCATCCTTTACGGCGTCTACGGCGGCATCGCGCTCGCCGCCGCCGGGCTCGTGGTCAACCATGCCGCCTGGGATGCGACGACCAACATCCTGCTCGGCGGCCTGGTCGTCGTTGCCGGCATCGTTGTCGCTGGAGGGCTGTTCGTGCTTGCGGGCGCCACGCCGGCGGCGGTCGGCCTGCTCGCCGACGTGTCGGAGCAGTTCCCCGGCGATCGCGGCGCGATCATGGGCCTGTACTCCGTGTTCCTCGGGGTCGGCCAGATCGGTGGCGCGTTGATCGGCGGCGTCCTCGCCCAATGGCAGGGCATGGACGGGCTGCTGGTCGGAACCGCGGCAATTCTCGCCCTGGCGCTCATCCCACTGGCGCGATTGCGAAAGGTCGAGCACTACCTCGAGGGGCCCGCCACGCCCGCGAGCATCGGCTGAGGGCGGCGGAGGGTGCCACTTCCGAACGTCGACCGCCCGATCGGGCCGGCTGCCGCTGACCCCATCGGCCTGCTGGACGGCCCGGAACCATGTGCAATACTCCGCGGCACCGGTGACGCGCCGCGCTCACACGAAGCCGTCACCGGTCTTCCATCTCTCCCGATCCGGAGACGGCCATGACCTCGAACGTCGGCCAGAGCTACCCCTACTCCAGCGAGACCGAGGCTGAGCGGTCGGCGGCTATTGCCGGCCTGACCGGCGCCAAGGAGGACCTCGCCACGAAGGTCGCCGCGGAGACGACGCCGCTCGACGCCCGCGATCGCTGGTGGACCTGGAAGTGCCCGACCTCCGGATGTCGCGGCATCCTCCATGCCGCCGGCTACGCCAGGGACCTCCACGCGGTCTACGTGGTCTGCGACGGGACCTGCGGGAAAACCTTCCTGCGCTGAGAGCGGCCGTTCGGGGCCTCGCGGCGACGTGGTCTCGCGGACTCGCAGTCTGGCGGCCTCGCGGCCATGTGGTCTCGCGGCCACGTGGCCTGGCAGTCTGGCGGCCTCGCGACGTGGTCTCGCGGCCTCGCGTTCTCGTGCTACGCCGCAGCGGTCCGGAGGCCGGCGATGTGCGGCGCCGTTTCTGTCAAATCTCCAGCGGGTGACTGTTCGTCCAAGGACGGCCAGGGTTTGGCACCATCCGCGAGCGTGGCTGCTCCGCGGACGGCGTCGAGGATCTGTCAGATAGTCACCAGCCAGCGGATCTGACGGGAACCCCCTGACGAAGAGTCACTGAATCGTGATTTGACGGAATCCGCGCCTCCCGCGCGCTCCAGCGTCACCCGATGACGCCTCGACAATTTCGGCCCCGGGCAGGCGATTGCAGAAGGCAACGGGCACGCCCAGATCGCGTTGGAGCCTCGCCATCGCGAGTTCGCCCCCGAAACGTAACCCTTCATTGGCGAGTCATTGGTTATCTTGGCAGCGATGGTCGCCCGCAACGTCCACGCCGCCGCGACCGCCGCTGGCAGCGATGTCGCCGCTGGCACCGGTGTCGCCGCTGGCAGTGATGTCGCCGCTGCCACCGGTGTCGCCGCTGGCAGTGATGTCGCCGCTGCCACCAAAGCTGCGACCGACGCCACCGACGCCGCCACTCGCACCGCCACGAACCCGGAGCCCGGCCCGCCGACTGCAGGACAACAGGCGATGGAGCTCCGCGCATCTCGCCGGCGCCTCCTCCAGGACAGCCTCGGGATGGTGGCGTCATCGGGCGGCTTCGGGCTCGTGTACGGGATCACGGCGCAGGCCGCGGGTTTCTCGCCGTCTGAGGCCAGCGCGATGAGCCTGCTCGTCTTCGCGGGGGCCTCGCAGTTCGTCGCCATCGGCTACGTCGCGGGTGGCTTCTCGTGGCTGGCGATCATCCTGCTCACCGCGTTCCTGAACGCTCGCCACGCCCTGTATTCGGCGGCCCTCGCGCCGTACCTCGCGGGCCAGCCCCGCTGGCACCGCGCCGCCATGGCCCATGTGCTCACCGACGAGGCGTTCGCCCTCGCGATCGCCCACTTCCGGCGCATCGGGCGCGGCGACGTCCGCGGGTACTGGATGGGCGCGATCCTCAGCACGTTCATCCCGTGGAACCTCGCGACGATCGTCGGCGTGACCATCGGGGGCCAGATTCCGGACCCGACCCGGTTCGGCCTCGACGTCGTGTTTCCCGCCGCCATGGCAGGCCTTGCGGTCGGTCTCATCGGCGGCCGACGCGAGCTCGTCGCGGCGGTGAGCGGTGCCGTCCTGGCCGTTGCCGTGGGGCTCGCGTGGGACCCCGCCGCCGGGATCATCGCGGGTGGACTGGTCGGCCCGATGGTCGGTATGGCGATCCGGCTGGGACCGTACGCAACCGGTGCCCCCGACACGACCGACGCGACCGACGCGACCGAAACAACCGACACGACCGACGGGCTGCCATGAGCACCGTGCTCGTGCCACTCGCGTTCCTCATGGGCCTCGCGACGTATCCGTTCCGGGCCGTTCCCCTGCTGGCGCCAGGCTTCGATCGCCTCCCGGAGCGCCTTCGACTCTATCTGCGGCTCGTTGGCCCTTCGGTCCTTGCCGCATTGGCGGCGGTCGACACCGTGGTGCTCAAGGGCGCGGACGGGCGGCCGGCGCTCCACATCGGCATCGAATGGCTGGCGGTCGGGTTGTGCATCACGATCGTCGCGATGCGCCGGAGCCTGCTGATCGGGCTGGTCGTCGCGGCGGCGCTCGTTGCCATCGCCAGGGCTGCGGGGTTCGCGCCAATCGTGTAGGCGCAGGCGGGCGCAGGCGCGCCGGCGCTCAGCCCGCCGGCCGCTCAGGCGCGCCGCCGCTCAGGCGCACCGGCCGCTCAGGCGCACCGGCTCACGCTCGATGGGCGTCTGCCTCGATCTCCACGAGCAGCGACGGCTCGATCAGGCCCTTCACGACGACCGCCGTCGAGGCGGGACGAATGTCGCCGAAAACCTCGCCATGGACCTCCGCGACCGTCGCGATGTTGCCGCGATCCGTGACGTACATCCGCGTCCGCACGACGTCCGCCAGCAAGAAGCCGGCCTCGCCAAGGGCGCGCTCGATGATCTGGAGGATCGCTCGTGCCTGAGCGGCCGGATCGCCCGGGTGGCAGGACCGCCCGTCGGGCCCGGCGTCGGTCGTCCCGGCGATGTAGGCCGAATCGCCAGCGACGGCGACGCGCGAGTAGCCGTAGCGCGCTTCCCAGGGCCCGCCGCTGGAGATGCGGCGCTCGCTCACGAGCCGGACGCGGCCGGCGTGCCTCGCCACGAGGCGACCACCGGATCCCGCCCGACCTCCAGCAGGAGCGCGGCGACGAGGGCCGTCCGCGGCACGATCGAGTCGACCTCCAGGAACTCTTCCGGCGAGTGATCCATCCCGCCGATCGGCCCGAGTCCGTCGATCGTGGGGACGCCCATGCCGGAGGTGGTGTTGGCATCGGAGGCGCCGCCCGTCGACACGTCCTTCGTCTCGAACCCGAGGCGCGTCGCGAGCGAGATGACGTGGTCCGCGAGGCGCCCGGAGCGCTCGAGCTTCTCCAGCGGCTCCCAGTGATGCATCGTCTCCACGTCGACCGTCACGTCGGGAACGGCCGGGTTCGCGGCCAGCGCAGCGATGGCCTCCCGGGCCGCGGCGAGCGGACCGGCCGCCATCGCTCGAACGTCGACCTGGAGCTCGGCCTCGTCGCAGACGATGTTCGGGCGCGTCCCGGCCCTGAACACCCCGACGTTCGCGGTGACGTCCGGCCAGCGGCCGTTCAAGTCGTGAATCTCGCGCACGAGCTCGGCGCCCGCGAGGATCGCGCTGCGGCCCTTCTCCGGCTCGACGCCTGCATGCGCGGCCCGGCCGTACACGCGCAGGCGGATGTCGGCCATCCCCTTTCGCGCCGACACGAAGTCACCGCTGGCGCGCGCACACTCGAGCACGAACGCCGCGTCCGTCGCGCGCGCCACCTCGACGATGTGGGGCGTCGAGGTCGGAGAGCCGATCTCCTCGTCCGGGTTGGCCACGAACGTGATGCGCTCGAAGGGGCCGGCCGCGAGCGAGCCGCCGAACAGAGAGCGAAGCGCGGCGAGCGCCCGGAGGCCCGCCAGCAACCCGGCCTTCATGTCGGACACGCCAGGGCCCCTGGCGACATTGCCGTCGATCGTGAAGGGCCGCTTTGCGACCGTGCCCTCCTCGAAGACCGTGTCCATGTGCCCGATCAGGAGCAGCCGCGGGCCGGCGCCCGGGGCGCCCTGAAAGGTCCCGATCACGGTGTCGCCCAGGCGCCCGGCCGGGTCGAGCCGGCGCTCGACGGTCGCGCCCATCGCGGCGAGCTCGGAGGCGACCCAGGTCGCGACCTCGTTGACGCCGTTCGGCGTGTACGAGCCACAGTCGATCGAGCAGAGTTGCTCGAGATCCGCGAGGAACGCCGGCAGGCCCGCCTCGACGCTCTGGTGGATCGAGTGGAGCTCGTCTTCCGAGACGAGCGAGCCAGGCGCGGCGGAGAGGGTCACGGCCGCAGCATACGGTCGATTCCCGAGGTCGCGCGAACGGGACCCGTTGCTACCCTCGATCCGTGCGCCTGATCGAGATCCGCCTGCTCGAGGGTCCGAACCTCTACCGGCTCGAGCCGGTGGTGAAGGTCGAGGTCGCGCTGGGCCGGCGGCGCACCTGGTACGGGCGAAGGGACCCGGAGCCCCACATGCTCGTCCGGCTGGCAGAGCCGCTGCCCGCCCGAGAGCTGCCGTCGCGAATCGCCGCGCTGGTCGCCTGGGTCCGCCGGCTCCGGCGCGAGCATCCCGACGGCGCCAGCGGGCCGGTCCTCGTCCATCGGTCGTCGGACCCGGGGCACTGGATCATCACCTGGCCCTGGGCACTGGACGAGCGAGCGAAGGCGATCGCGGAGGCCGCCCTGGCGCTCGTCGAACGCGAGGTTCCGCCGACCGGCACGGTGGCCCCGGGCCGCGGCCGGCAACGCCTGGTGGCGCGCGTCGAGGCGCGCGTGGCGGAGGCGCACGGCGCTGGCCCGGCCTTCATCCGCGACAAGGATCGGCGCCTGCCGATCGTGTCGATCAGTGGCACCAACGGCAAGACGACGACGACCCGACTGACTGCGCACATCCTCCGCGAGGCCGGGAAGCGCGTCGGGATGACCACGTCGGACGGGATCGTCGTCGACGGCCGGATGGTGGAGGAGGGCGATTGGACGGGGTTCGGCGGCGCCCGCCAGATCCTGATGCGCGACGACGTGGACATCGCGGTGCTGGAGACGGCGCGCGGCGGGATCCTCCTGCGCGGGATCGGCTACGAGTCGAACGAGGCGAGCGTGGTCACGAACGTCTCGTCGGACCACCTCGACCTCCAGGGCATTCACACCCTGCCGGAGCTCGCCGAGGTGAAGTCCACGATCGCGCGGATCACGAAGCCCTCGGGCTGGGTCGTGCTCAATGCCGACGATCGCCACGTCGCCGCGGTCGCGCGGCGGGTTCGCGCGAAGGTCGCGTTCTTCACGCTGGATGGCGACGCATCCACTCGCGTGCGGCGCCACCTCCGTGGCGGCGGCCGCGCCTATCTGGTTCGAGACGGCGTGATCGGCGAGGCCGAGGGCGATCGCTGGCGGGCCCTCGCGAATCTCGCCGACGTGCCGGTGGTGCTCGGCGGGATCGCACGGCACAACGTGGCCAACGCGCTGGCGGCAGCCGGCGCTGCGCGGGCGATGGGCGCGACGCTGGCACAGGTCGGCGCCGGCCTGCGCTCGTTCCGGCCGACCACCGAGGACTCGCGCGGCCGCCTCAACGTCTTCCAAGACGCGTCACGGGTCGTGATCGTCGACTTTGCCCACAACGAGGCGGGTGTCTCGGTGCTGATCGACGTCGCGGAGGCGATCGCCGGTACGCTCGGTGAGGGGCGCGGGGAGGGCAAGGGCGGGCGGGCGCTGGTGACCTTCATCGTCGGTCTTGCCGGCGACCGACCGGACGACACGCTTCGAGGCGTGGGCCGCCAGGTCGCGGCGCGCACGGACCGCTTCGTGCAGAAGGAGATGCTCCACTACCTTCGTGGCCGGACGCGCGAGTCGGTGCTCGGCGAGATTCGCGAGGGGGCTGCGGAGGGCGGCTGGACGGGCGAGATCCCGCTCTACGTCGATGAGCCGACGGCGGTCGCCGCCGAGCTCGATCGGACCGAGGGCGTCACGAAGCCGGAGGTCATCGTGCTGCTCTGCCACGAGGATCGCGAGGGCGTCTTCGACCTCCTCGCCCGGCGCAAGCTCGAGCCGGTCAACGACCCTGCGCAGCTCGCGCGGCTGGTGGCGCCGTGAGCGAGGTGCCAACTGGACGCCGGAAGCGGAGCTCCTCGGGGGCCCGGACGGGCAAGGTCGTCGTCAACCGAACGATGTCCCTCGACGGGTTCATCGCCGGTCCCGGCGACGACATGGGCTTCTTCAGTGGGCACATCCCTCCCGAGGTGATGACCGAGGTCGCGGGCAGGACGGGCGCGATGCTCGTCGGGCGGCGAACCGCGGAGGTCGGCAGCCGGATGGCCGCCGAGGAGCCGGCCAGCCAGGACTACCCATTCGAGGGCCCGTCGTTCCTCCTGACCCATCGGCCGACGGATCCGCCCGACCCGAGCGTTCGGGTGCTGAGCGGCGACATCGCCGCCGCGATCGCGACCGCCCTCGCGGCGGCGGGCGGGAAGGACCTCGAGCTGCTGGGGGCCGATGTCGCCGCCCAGGCGTTCCGCGCCGGCCTCGTCGACGAGGTCCTCGTCTACGTCGTGCCCGTGATCCTCGGCGACGGCGTGCGGTTCTCGGCCCCGGGCAGCCAGAAGGTCGAGCTCGAGCCGATCAGCAGCACCCAGGCCGGCGCGATCACGGTCCTGCGCTATCGGGTCCGGAAGCCGGGACCGCGCACCTAGCGACAGCGCGCGCTCGGCGCCGGCCGGCTCGTGCGGTGTGCTGCTCGCGACGAGGCCGGCCCCGACAAACCCGACAGATTCCACTGCGAGCAGCACTAGGCGAAGCAGCGCCGCTGCCGCTGGGAGTGCCCCACGCTCAGGGCGGGCGATCCAGGTCGCCAAATGCGGTACCTGGCTGGAATTCGGCGCTGTTTGACGCTCGAAAGGGCGACGAACGCTGCTGGGGCTGGAATCTGACGGGAAAGAGCAGGCGGAGGCGCTCGGCGCGGAGGTGAGCGCAGGCGGAGGCGCGTCCAGGCCGAACCTAGCCCTCGGGCGCCTCCAGCGCTGATGCCTCATCGGGGTCCGCATAGGCCGTGCCGCCGTCGCGCCTGCCCGCGGAGGCCATCGCCTCGCGGTAGACCCCGATCGAGTCGTCGACGCACATCACGACGAGGTCTCCCGGGTTCGCCCGCCTGAGCGCGGTCTTCACGGCGGCAAGCTCCTCGAGGATCTTGTCGACTCGAATCGTCCGGCCGCTGCCGTTCTCCCTGGCCTCGCGGACGCCGTCCGCGACGAGGCCCGCGGTGACCCCAGGAGCGCGACCCCGGAGGTTGCGATCCTCGCGGACGATGATCTCGTCGAACGCCCCCGCCGCGAGTGCCCCGTATTCGCGCATGTCGTCGTCGCGCCGGTCGCCGGGCATGCCGATCACGCCGATCGCGCGGCCGTGGCGGCCGTTCGCAGGTGCGGCGGCGCCGTTCGATGGTGCGTCGCCCGCCATCTTCCGCGCGAAGTCGGCCAGGTTCCGCATGCCGTCGACGTTATGGCAGTAGTCGATGACCACCCGAACGCCCCCGACCTCGAGGTAGTTGAGGCGTCCGGGCGCCTGGAAGAACGAAGTCGTGAACGTTCGCAGGCCCTGGCGGATGTCGTGGAGGTGGGCCCCGGCCGCCCACGCGGCCGCAGCGGCAGCAAGCGCGTTCGCCACGTTCATGCGCGCCTTGCCGCCGAACGTCGCGGGGATCAGGTGGGTGTACAGCAGCGGCATGATCCGGGGGCCGTGGCGGAGCACGATCTGGTCGCCTTCGGGCGTCCGGCGGACCACGAATGCGGCGCCGCCGCGGCTCGTGAACCCGTCGACGCGATCGAAGCCGTGCTGGCCCTTCTCCGTCTCCATGGAGAAGAGAATCACGCGCCCGCGGCACGACGAGGCCATCCGTGCCACGTAGGGATCGTCGGCGTTCAGGACCGCAGAGCCGGTCCGCGGCACGGCCTCCACGAGCACGGCCTTGACGTCGGACAGCTGCCGGAGCGTCTCGATGCCGCCGAGCCCAAGGTGGTCCGCGGTGACGTTGGTGACGACCGCGACGTCCGCCCGGTCGAAGCCCAGGCCCTCGCGCAGGATTCCGCCGCGCGCCACCTCGAACACGCCCGTGTCGACCGTGGGGTTCTGCAGGATCATCCGGGCCGACTTCGGGCCGGACATGTCGCCGCGACGGATCATCCGCCCATCGACGACGATGCCATCGGTCGAAGTCATCCCGACGCGGCGCCCCATCAGCTTCAGGATGTGGGCGATCATCCGGACGGTCGTCGTCTTGCCGTTCGTCCCGGTGACCGCGAGGATCGGGATGCGCGCCGGCGCGCCGGGTGCGAACAGCAGGTCGATCACCGGCTTCGCGACGTACTGCGGCTCGCCCTCGGTCGGATGCGTGTGCATGCGAAAGCCCGGGGCCGCGTTGACCTCCACGATCGCGCCGCCGGTCTCGCGGACCGGCACGGTGATGTCCGGGCAGATGAAGTCGATGCCGGCGACGTCCAGCCCGACCACGCGGGCGGCCATCTCGGCGATCTCGACGTTGTCCGGATGGGCCTCGATCGTGCGGTCGATCGACGTCCCGCCGGTCGACATGTTGCCCGTCAGCGCGAGCCTGACCCGCGTCCCCTTGGGCGGCACGGCGTCCATCTCGAAGCCCTGGCCCTGGACGAGTGCCTCCGCGGCAGCATCGACCTTGATCCGCGTCAGGACCTTCTCGTGGCCGATGCCGCGGCGCGGGTCGGCGTTCGTCTTGTCGACGAGCTCGCGAACGGTGTGCTTGCCGTCGCCGACGATGCTGGCAGGCACGCGCTCCGCGATCGCCGCGACCTTGCCGCCGATCACCAGGCAGCGGTAGTCGTTGCCGGTGATGAACGTCTCGACGACGAGGTCGCCGGAGCGGCTCTCTCGTCGCGCCCCGTCGAAGGCCGAGCGGATGTCGTCGTCCGTTCGAAGGTCCAGGTGGACGCCGCGGCCGTGGTTGCCGTCGAGCGGCTTCACGACGGCCGGGAACCCGATCCGATGGGCCGCGGCGACGGCCTGGTCCGCGCTCGTGACGACCTCGGACTTCGGGACCGGCAGGCCCGCGGAGTCGAGCAGGCGGTTGGTGAGATTCTTGTCGGAGGCGATGTCGACCGCGATCCCGGAGGTCCGCGAGGTCATCGTCGCGCGGATGCGCTGCTGATAGATCCCGTGGCCGAGCTGGACGAGCGAGTGCCGGTCGAGGCGGAGATACGGGATATCGCGCGAGGCGGCCTCGTCGAGGATCGCCTGGGTTGATGGCCCGAAGGCCTGGCGCTCCGCCAGGAGGATCAGCTTCTCCAGCTCCTCGACGTAGTCGAAGGCGTGCACCGGGTCGTTCGGGGCGACGAGGTGATTGACGAGCCGGACCGCGACCTTGCCGGCCTCGATCCCGACCGTCTCCTCGCGGTACTCATAGACGACGTTGTACTGGCCCTCGACGCCCGCGCCGCGCGTCTTGCCGTGATGCACCGGCGTGCCCGCGAGATTCTGGAGCTCGAGCGAGATGTGCTCGGCGATGTGGCCCGCCCAGGTGCCGTCCTTGAGGCGCGTGATGAAGCCGCCGCGACGGTTGAGCGAGCAGGCGTGGTCGCTCAGCGACGGCATCCACGCGATCAGCGCGTCGTTGAAGCCGGGGATCGTGTTGCTCGGGAACTGCTCGAGCACGCCGAGGTCGACCAGCATCTTCACGACGGGCTGGCGGGACCAGTAGTTCGCGCCACGGTAGACGCGGGTCTCGAGGATGCGCAGTGTCGGGAGCGGCTTGTCCTTCGAAGCCGTTGCGACCTTGGAGACCTTGACGTCCTTGGTGACCTTGGCGTCCTTGGAGGCCCTCGCTCCGGCGGCCGAGCCGTTCGAACCGGCGGCCGATGCGGCCTTGGCCTGCGAGATCCTGGGCTCATTCGCGACCGTTTTCGTGTCGGGCGACGTCTGGCGCGTCGCTGCGCCCTTCGCCAATGCGGCCTCCCCTGTGTCGCGCCGTTCGTGTGCGGACGTTCAGCCTACCGGATCGTGCCCGCGCCGAACGACGGCGGCTGGCGCACCACGCGGTAGCGCAGCGCGACGGCCGAGGCGAACGCGCGGGTCTCGAGCAGCTGGAGCTCGACCCGGCGCTCGGCGTGCGGAAAGAACGGAATGCCGCCGCCGACCAGCATCGGGTAGACCCTGACGCGGTACTCGTCGACGAGGTCGAGCGCCGCGGCCTCGGCGGCGAGCGTCGCGCCACCGATCGCGATGTCGCCCTGGCCCGGCTCCGCTCGTAACCGTGCGATCTCCTCCACAAGGCCATCGGTCGCCAGGCGGGCGTTTCCATGGACCGACGAGAGCGTCCTGGAGAACACGACCTTCGGCAGCGGCTTCCAGAGCGCGGTCCACTCTCGCTCGAAGTCGTCCATTCGCGGATCCTGGTCGGCAGTCTCCCAGTAGAGCATCGTCTCGTACAGGCGCCGGCCCAGGACGTGGACACCGACGCCGCGGATCTCGTCGAGGATGAACGGCCACAGCTCCTCGTCTGGTGCCGGGGCCGTGATGTCCCCGTCGGGTCCGACGATGTAGCCGTCGAGCGAGATGCCCATCGAGTAGGTCACGCTGCGCATCGGACATCCACCTTGCGCGTCGCGTTGCGTCGCCGGCTCATGGGACCAATGGTGCGTCAGGCGGCGCCGCGGGGACTTGGCCGCCATCGCGGAGCTGCCGTTTCCCGAGTGCCTCCACGAGGTCGAGGATCGCAGGCGTTCCCGGGGGGCCAGGACACGTCACGGCGTACCCGGGCGGGACCTCGATCGGACGTACGCCGAGGGTGACCGTCACCGTCGC
>JAICVI010000036.1 GCA_025935415.1 Chloroflexota bacterium | reverse complement strand
GGGCGGCGAGAACGGCGAGAACGGCGAGACCGGCGGGCGGCGAGAACGGCGAGAACGGCGAGACCGGCGGGCGGCGAGACCGGCGGGCGGCGAGACCGGCGACACGGGCGAGACCGGCGAGACCGGCGACACGGGCGAGAACGGCGAGCGTTGGGCGCGGTGATCGGCGCCGGAGCGGTCGTACACTCGATCGGCCGGCGAGACGCGCCGGCGGCGACCCTCAACAGAGGCAGGAGGAACCTTGCCGAAGTCGTACGTTCGCCTGACCCAGCCCCTCGTGCGAGACACGAAGGGCGGCGAGCTCCGTCCCGCGACGTGGGAAGAGGCGCTCGACCGGACCGCTGCGGGATTCCGCGCGGCGCTCGACCGGCCCCGGCCGGCAGGCGCCAGGGCTCCCGTCGGGATCTTCAGCTGCTCCAAGTCGACCAACGAGGTCAACTACGCAGCCCAGAAGCTCTCCCGCCAGGTCATGGGCAGCAACAACATCGACAGCTGCAACCGCACCTGACACGCACCATCTGTCGCCGGTCTGGCGACCGTCTTCGGTGCTGGCGGTGGGACCAGCTCATATCGCGAGGCTGAAGAGACCGACCTGATCGTGCTCTGGGGCAGCAACGCCCGGGAGACACATCCGATCTTCTTCCATCACCTCCTCAAGGGCGTGCGCAACGGCGCCCGCCTCTACGCGGTCGACCCGCGAAGGACGAGCTCGGCCGAATGGGCCGACGTCTGGCTCGGGCTCGACGTCGGCAGCGACATCGCCCTCGCGAACGCGCTCGGGCGCGAGATCATCCACGCGGGGCTCGCGAACACGGAGTTCATCGATCGGGCGACGTCCGACTTCGAGGCCTACCGGGCCAAGGTCGAGACGTACACGCTCGAGTACGCGGAGCGCGAAACGGGCGTTCCGGCCGCGGCGATCCAGGAGCTGGCGCACGCCTTCGCCACGGCCGACAAGGCGATGATCTGCTGGACCCTCGGCATCACCGAGCACCACAACGCCGTCGACAACGTCCTCGCGCTCATCAACCTCTCGCTCTTGACGGGCCACGTCGGGAAATACGGATCCGGGATCAACCCGCTGCGCGGCCAGAACAACGTCCAAGGCGGTGGCGACATGGGCGCGCTGCCCGATCGCCTGCCCGGGTTCCAGTACGTCGAGAATGACAGCCTGCGCGAGCGCTGCGAATCGATCTGGGGCTGTGAGATTCCGGCCCGCCGGGGCTGGCATCTCTCGGGCATGTTCGAGGCCATGGACCGCGGCGAGCTCCACGCCCTCTACGTGATCGGCGAGAACCCGATGCAGTCGGAGGCGGATCGCCACCTGACCGAGCAGCGCCTCCGCGGGCTCGACTTCATGGTCGTGCAGGACATCTTCCTGACCGCGACGGCGGAGATCGCCGACGTCGTCCTCCCCGCGACCGCGTCCTGGGCCGAGTCGGAGGGCACGGTCACGAACTCCGAGCGCCGGGTCCAGCGCGTCCGCAAGGCCATGGACCCGCCCCACGACGCCAGGGACGACCTGTGGATCATCTTCGAGGTCGCGCGGCGGCTCGGAACCAACTGGGGCGAGGCCTCCGCCGAGCAGGTCTGGAACGAGGTCCGCGAGGTCTCGCCGGCTCATCGCGGGATGTCGTACGAGCGCCTCGAAGCCCTTGGCGGGATCCAGTGGCCCTGCTGGGACGACCAGCACCCGGGCGAGCTGTTCCTGCACTCGCGGCTCTGGGAGGATCCGGTGCCGGGCCTCAGGGCGCCGTTCAGCGCCGTCGACCACGACCCACCCGTCGACAGGCTGACCGAGGACTTCCCGATCCGCCTGACGACCGGACGCCGCCTCGACTCCTACAACACGGGCGTGCAATCAGGCGGGTTCACGTCGCCGCTGCGGCGCGGCGAGTCGCTGGATATCTCCCCCGAGGATGCAGCAGCCTACGGGCTCGCCGACGGCGATCGGGTGCGAGTGACCTCGCGCCGCGGCTCGATCGAGACGCCGGTGCGGATCGACCCCTCGCTGCGGCCCGGCCTGACGTTCATGACGCTGCACTTCCAGGACGACGTCGCGACGAACATCCTGACCATCGACGCGACGGACCCGAAGTCCGGCACGGCCGAGTTCAAGGCCACCGCGATCCGGATCGAGAAGCTGCCGCCCCCGACCCCGCGAGCTGGCGAGCCACATCGGGCACCCGCATCGGTTTGACGCTCGGGCGGGTTTCGGCCAGCCGATCGAGGATGGCGATGGCGGCAGCCGGGTCCGGGACGCGGTAGCGGGCTCGGGTCGGCCCGCTCCCGACGCGCAGCGTCAGCGCCGTCTCGGGAAGCCGCTCGAACAGGTCCTCGTCCGTCCTGTCATCGCCCAGCGCCAGCTCGAACTCCGGCTCCGGCATCCCCTCGCGGATGGCGAGCGCCGCGTCGCCCTTGTTCGCCCATCCGAACCGAACCTCGACGACCTTCCGGCCAGAGAGGGCCACGAGGTCCGTTCCAGCGAGCTGACGATGCAGGAGCGCGACCAGCTCTGACGCGAGGAAGGCACCGAGCTCCGGCTCGGCCAGACGGTAGTGCCAGGCCAGGCCGAACTCCTTCTCCTCGATGCTGCTGCCCGGGGCGCGATCCGCGAAGTGCTCCAGCGTCGGACGGACAGCCACCTTCCACTGGGCGTCGAGGCCACCGTGGAGCGGCCGCCACTCGCGACCAATGGGATCGCGGATGACCACGCCGTGCTCGGCGGCGAGCCACAGCCCCGGGATTTCGCCGAACCAGCGCTCCAGCTCGCTGCGCGCGCGGCCGGAGAGCAACGCCACGTGGGTCGAGGGATCGGCGGCCAGGCGCCGGAGGACCGCAAGCGCCGCAGGGGTCGGCACGGCGTCCGCCGGTCGCGGGGCGATCGCTACGAGGCTGCCGTCGTAGTCGAGCCAGAACGCACGCTCCGCGGCCGCCCTCCCGCGCTCGAGGAGCTCTGAGGGCGGGCCTGCGTTCGGGGGTCCATCCCTGCGCCCATCGCGGGCTGCGGAGCGCAGCTCGTCCAGGAACCGCCGCGCCCAGGCTGGCGCGTCGTTTCGCGTGACGCGCGCGAGAAGGGCCGCCTCGCGATCGCGGCGCTCCGGCTCCGGCATCGTGAGCGCGCGATGGATCGCGTCGGCGGAACCGTCGACGTCGTAGGGGTTGACGCGGATCGCCTCGCCGAGCTCCTGGGCCGCACCCGCGAACTCGGACAGGACCAGCACGCCACTCTCGCCCGCCTGGCAGGCGACGTACTCCTTGGCCACGAGGTTCATGCCGTCGCGGAGCGGCGCGACCCAGCCGACGTCCGCCGTCGCGTAGAGCGCCGTCAGCTCCGCCGGCTCCACCGATCGACGGAGGTACACCACGGGGTTCCAGTCGGCCGTGGCGAACTCCCCGTTCACCTCGCCGACGAGCTCGCTGACCGTGCGGCGGAGCTCGGCGTAGCGCGGGATCCGCTCGCGCGACGGGACAGCCACCTGGACGAGCTGGACGCGGCCGTGCCACTCGGGGCGCGTTCGAAGCAGCTGTCGGAACGCGCGGAGGCGCTCGGGAATGCCCTTCGTATCGTCGAGCCGGTCGACGGCGATGATGGTGCGCAGCCGGTCAGGAGCCTCGCGGCGAGCTCGGATCACCGACTGGACCTTCCGGCTCGCGAGCCGTCGCTCCCACTCGCCGACGACGATCCCGATGGGCAGCGCCGCGAGCGCGACGCTGCGATCGCCCAGGTCGACCCGATCCATGCCGGTCTCGAGACCCAGGATCTCGAGGACCGCCCGGCGGAAGTCGTGCAGGTGGGCGTGCGTCTGGAACGCGACGAGGTCCGCGCCGAGGAGCCCGCGGAGCAGCCGCTCGCGTTCGGGCAAAATCTTGAAGATCTCGGCGCTGGGGAACGGGATGTGGAGGAAGAACCCGATCGTCGCGTCCGGCAGCCGCTCGCGGACCAGCTGCGGGACGAGCGCGAGGTGGTAGTCGTGGACCCAGATCCGGTCACCGGGCTGGTACCGCTCCACGATTCGGTCCGCGAACCGCTGGTTGGCGTCGCGGTACGCGAGCCATGTCTCACGGTCGAGGCGGACGCGCCCGGGGAACCCGTGGAGCAGCGGCCACAGCGTGGAGTTGGCGTAGCCGTCGTAGTACCGCTCGACCAGGTCCGCGGGCAGGTCGACGGCGATGAAGCCGCGGTCACGCTCCCACGAGTCGAGCAGCGCCCGGCGACCAGCCTCGTCGGGTCCCGGATTTGCACCGGCCCAGCCGATCCACTGGGCATCGAGGTCCGCAGCGATCGGGGCGAGCGCCGCGACGAGGCCGCCGGGGCTCGGCGCCGCCTGCCATGCGGCGCCCGAACGCCGGATCCTGAGCGGCAGGCGGTTCGCGACGACGACGAGACGCTGGGAGGACACGATCGGAAGACCCCTCTCCGGCCAGCCGAGGGCGCGGGCCCGCGGTGACCCAGTTCCCGAGCGTGCGCCAGCCGGCCTGTCGGCTGGAACGCAGGACCTCGATGGCACCTCACGTTGTCGCGACGGTTGTCGCGCTCCCGTGCGCGCACGTCCCACTCGACGGCCCGGCTCGTACACTCGCCGCGAGATGGATCTCCACGTCATCGGGCCGTTGGCGACGCCCGCGGAGCGGGCCGCGGTGGATGTGGTGCTCGGGCCGGCGGAGAGCGGATGGCGCGGCGGCGGACGTGACCCGGGCACGGATGGCCATGTGGCGCGGGGCGGGCACGAGGCGAGGGGTCGCCGCGACCTGTTGCTGCCGGCGCTCCATGCCCTGCAGGATCGGGTGGGGCAGATCACGCAGCCCGGCCTGAACTACGTCTGCCGCCGCCTGTCCGTGCCGCCGGCGGAGGCCTACGGCGTCGCGACGTTCTACGCGCTCTTCGCCACGAAGTCGCGGCCGCCCGCCGTTGCCCACGTCTGCGACGACATCGCCTGCCGGCTCGCCGGCGCCGAGCAGGTCTGCGCGGACCTGACACGAAGCCTCGGTCCCGCGGGCGAGCCCGCGCGGGATGGGACGCTGAGCTGGCTGCGGAGCCCCTGCCTCGGGGCCTGCGAGCTCGCGCCGGCCGCGATGCTCACGGTGGCGGGCGAGGCGCCCCTTCGGCAGACGATCGCCCCGATCGATGCCGCCGGCGTCATCGGGCGGCTCGAGCAGGCCGCGGCCTTCCCGAAGGCCGGCCCCGGCGCGACGCGAGCCATGGCCCCGAGCGCGGCCACGGGCGCTCCCGGCGCTTCAGGTGCGCCCGGCATCGAGGCCCACCGAGAGGCGGCTCGCGCCTCCGTGCCGCAGGCGGGCGAGCCACAGCTTCAGCTCCTGCGCCGGGTCGGGCTGGTGGATCCCACCTCCCTCGACGACTACCTCGCCAACCGTGGCTACCAGGCGCTCGAGGCCGCGCTGGCGATGGGCCCCGAAGCCGTGATCCAGGAGGTCACGGAGTCCGGCCTCGTGGGTCGTGGCGGGGCGGCCTTCCCGACCGGGCGGAAGTGGGCGGCGGTCGCCGCGCAGCCGGCACAGCCGCACTACGTGGTCTGCAACGCCGACGAGTCGGAGCCCGGGACGTTCTCCAACCGCGTCCTCATGGAGCTCGACCCGTTCGCCGTCGTCGAATCGATGACCATCGCGGGCTTCGCCACCGGCGCATCGAAGGGCTATCTCTACATCCGCGGCGAGTACCCGCTCGCCGAGGCGCGGATCCGGCATGCCATCGACGCCGCCCGGGCGAACGGCTATCTGGGCGC
Source organism: Chloroflexota bacterium (assembly GCA_025935415.1). GTDB lineage: Bacteria > Chloroflexota > Limnocylindria > Limnocylindrales > CSP1-4 > UBA5189. The sequence goes on along the minus strand of JAICVI010000036.1, from coordinate 9,752 downwards.
CTCCGTGACGGGCAGCCCGTTCGCCTTCGAGATCGAGGTCCGCCGCGGCGCCGGGGCCTACATCTGCGGCGAGGAGACGGCCCTCTTCGAGTCCATCGAGGGCAAGCGCGGCGAGCCGCGCAACAAGCCGCCGTTCCCGGTCGAGGTCGGGCTGTTCGGGAAGCCGACCGCCGTCAACAACGTCGAGACGCTCGTGAACGTGCTCGGGATCGTCGGTGCGGGACCTGGCGGCGGGAAGCGCTTTGCCGAGGTCGGCAGCGGCATCTCCACGGGCCCGAAGCTCTTCTGCCTCTCCGGCAGCGTCGGGCGGCCCGGCGTCTACGAGGTGCCGTTCGGAACGACACTCCGGCAGCTCCTGGAGCTCGGCCAGGGCGTCCCCGGCGGGCGGCAGATTCGGGCGATCCTGCTGGGTGGTGCCGCGGGGATGTTCGTGGGGGCGGACGCGCTCGACACCCCCTTGACGTTCGAGGGCACCCGGGCGATCGGGGCCACGCTCGGATCCGGGGTCGTGATGGTCTTCGACGAGAGCGCCGACATGGTGGGGGCGCTGCGGCGGATCGCGGCGTTCTTCCGGGACGAATCGTGCGGCCAGTGCGTGCCCTGCCGCGTCGGGACGGTCCGCCAGGAGGAGCTGCTCGCGCGGCTCGCGGACCGCGTGGAGGTCCGGTCGCGGGAGCAGGAGCTCACGCTGCTCGGCGAGATCGCCCAGACCATGCGCGACGCCTCGATCTGCGGGCTCGGACAGACGGCCTCGTTCGCGATCGAGTCGGCCCTGCGCCAGCCGGAGCTCGTGGCGCTGTGATCGGCCGCGAGGCGTATTGATGAGCGACGAACGCCGGCCGTCCACGAACCCGAGCGCCGCGTCGAGGCCGGGCCCACACGCGGGTCCGCCGAACGGCTCGCCCGCCGCGACGCTGGATCCCCCCGCGCCCGGGATCGTCTACACCACGCCGCCCGCTCGGGCCTCGCGCATCCCCGAGGCGCCGCCCGCGCCCATGCCGGCGCGCGTCTCGCTCCAGATCGATGGCAACACGGTCTCGGTGCCCGCCGGCTCGACGATCCTCGATGCCTGCCGGGCCGAGGGCCTCGACATCCCGACGCTCTGCTACCTCGAGAATCTCACTCCCGTGAACGTCTGCCGCGTCTGCGTGGTGGAGGTCAAGGGCGCCCGCGTCCTCGCCCCCGCGTGCTCGCGCAAGGTCGAAGAGGGCATGGAGGTGCTGACGGAGTCCGAGCGCGTCCAGCTGTCGCGGAAGGTCGTGCTGGAGCTTCTCGGCTCGTCCGTCGACACGTCGATGGCCGGCCCCCGCGAGCCGAATGGCGACGCCGCGCGCTACCGCCAGCGCTACGGCGCCGACCCGTCCCGCTTCGGTGCGCCGGCGGCCGGGGCGGCTGCCCACGAGCGCGACGATCGCGACCCCGGCCACCATCACTCGCCCCGAGGTCCCGAGGCCGCGCTCGCCTCGACCGTCCAGCAGCCCGTGAAGGTCGACAACAACCTCTACGTCCGGGACTACTCGAAGTGCATCCTCTGCTACAAGTGCGTCGAGGCGTGCGGCGAGGACGCCCAGAACACCTTCGCGATCGCCGTGGCGGGGCGCGGCTTCGATGCGCGCATCTCGACCGAGTGGGACGCGCCCCTTCCGGACTCGGCCTGCGTGTACTGCGGCAACTGCATCGGTGTCTGCCCGACGGGCGCGCTGATGTTCAAGAGCGAGTTCGACATGCGCGAGGCGGGCACCTGGGACGAGTCGGCGCAGACGACGACCTCGACGATCTGTCCCTACTGCGGCGTGGGCTGTGCCGTGGACCTGCACGTCCAGGACAACCAGATCGTCAAGGTCACCTCGCCGATGGATTCGTCCGTGACCGAGGGGCATCTCTGCATCAAGGGCCGCTTCGGGTTCGAGTTCACGAACACGCGGCGCGACTAGCCACCTCCGGATGCGCGTTCTCGTCCGGCTCGGGGTTGCCTACGCCTGCGTCGCGCTCGGCATCCTCCTCGCCGGCCTGCTCGTCCCGATGGACGACGGGCCACTGGGCATGCTCGCGATCCTGTCGCCCTACTTCGCGCTCGTGGTCCTTCTGTTCGTGCCCGTCTCGGCCCTCGGGCGCAGCCGGACATTGGCGGTCGCGATCCTCGCGGTGGCGGCGGTGTTCGTGCTGCGGCTCGGCGGGGAGTGGTGGTCGTTTCCGCCGGCCCGCGTTGCCGACGGCGTTCGCACGATCGACGTCGCCACGTGGAACGTCGAGGCCGGGGCGGCGGCTCCGTCCGCGGTTGTCGAGATGCTCAACCGCCATCCGGTCGACGTCGTCGTCCTCGAAGAGCTGACCTTCCCGGCGGCAGGGGCGATCCAGTCGGACCCCGCGATCGGCGCGCGCTACCCGCACCAGGCGCTGTTCCCGACCCGTGGCGTCACCGGGGTCGGGATCCTCAGCCGGTTCCCCCTCTCGAATACCAGCTCCGCGCAGAGCCCGGCCCGCTTCGAGGCGACGCTCGACGTCGACGGCCGCACCATCACGGTCGTCGGCGCGCACCCGTTCCCGGCGACCATCTCGCTTGCCGGCGGCATCCCGGTGGGCCTCGATCCCACGACTCGCAACGCCGATCTGCAGCTGCTCCGACAGCGCGTGACGGAGCTCGACGCGGGAGGCGACGACGTGCTGCTCATGGGCGACTTCAACACGGCGCCCACGGAGCCGGCGTTCGCCCTGCTGACCTCGGGACTCCACGATGCCCACCAGGAGGTGGGGCTTGGGCCCGGCTGGACGTGGCGCCCCGCGCCGCTGGAGTTCCTCGGGACGGGCCTCCTGCGGATCGACCTGATCCTCTCCACGAGCTCGCTCCTCCCGGAACGGACATCCATCGAGTGCCCGGCGCGCGGAGACCACTGCCTCTTCCAGGCGACGATCGCCCTGACGCGATAGTGCCGCGGATCCGGCGGCTATCCTGCGGCCGGTACAGCGATGAGGGCCCAGCGAGCATGATCAGGCTGCCCGAGCACCTCGGCGTCGCCGCAGGCGGCCGGGCGTACGTCGTCGCCGAGCTGTCGGCAAACCACGACCAGGACTTCGCCCGCGCGATCGAGCTCGTGGATGCCGCACACCAGGCGGGTGCGGACGCGATCAAGCTCCAGACGTACACCCCGGACACGATCACGCTCAAGTCCGATGCCGAGGCCTTCGTCATCCGGTCCGGAACCGTCTGGGATGGGCGCACGCTGTACGACCTGTACGGCGAGGCCTACACGCCGTGGGCCTGGCACGAGCCACTCCAGCAGCGAGCCGAGTCGCTCGGCCTGGGCTTCTTCTCGTCGCCCTTCGACTCGACGGCGGTGGACTTCCTCGCAGACCTCGAGGTCCTCGCGATCAAGATCGCGTCGTTCGAGATCGTGGACGTCGGGCTCATCGAGCGGTCCGCGCGGACGGGGCTGCCGCTCGTCATCTCGACGGGCATGGCGACGTTCCCGGAGATCGAGGAGGCCGTGGCGGTGGCACGCGGAGCGGGGGCGGCGCGGATCGTGCTCCTGAAATGCACCAGCTCCTATCCCGCCCCGGTCGAGGAGGCGAACCTGCGCACGATGGAGCACCTCGCCGCGACCTTCGGCCTGCCGGTCGGCCTCTCCGACCACACCCTGGGCACCGCGGTCCCGGTCGCTGCCGTGGCGATGGGTGCGGTGATGATCGAGAAGCACCTCACGCTGTGGCGATCGGACGGCGGGCCGGACAGCGGCTTCTCGCTGGAACCGCATGAGTTCCGGACCATGGTCGACGGAATCCGTGCCGCAGAGGCGGCGATCGGCCGAGTCAGCTACGAGCCGACGGCCCACGAGGTCGAGAGCCGGCGCCTGCGCCGCTCCCTGTTCATCACCGCGGACCTGAAGGCCGGCGAGGCGCTCAGCGAGGCGAGCGTTCGAAGTGTCCGACCCGCCGCGGGGCTCCATACTCGGCACCTCCCGGAGGTCCTCGGGCGCCGCGTCCGTCGCGACGTCGCCCTCGGGACGCCCCTGAGCTGGGACCTGCTGGAACCGTCCGACTGAAGGTCAGGCGGCGTCCGGCAGCCGCCTCGCGACCCTTGCCGCTCCCGGACCGTCGACCGCGCGCCGGACCGCCGCGGACATCGCCGCGCGACGCGGCCGCGCCCGCACCTCGTCGATGGCAAGCCCGTCCGGCGTCGCCACGACGACGGCTTCGACGCGGGATCAGAGCGTCGCGCGGGCAGCCTCGTGAACGAGCTCGATGGATCGGTCGAGCTCCGCGTCGGTGAGCTTCGGATACATCGGGATGGAGACGGAGCGGCTGTAGATGTCCTCGGCGACAGGACACATTCCGCGCTCATAGCCGAGCTCCCGGTACCAGGGATGCCAGTAGACCGGGATGTAGTGCACCTGGACCCCCAGCCCGAGCCGGCGGAGCGCGTCGAAGAACGCGCGACGGCGCGAGGCTTCCCGGACCCGAACGGGATAGAGATGCCAGGCCGGCTCCGTCTCCGGCCTCGGGCTGGGGAGCTCGAGCCCTTCGATGTCCGCGAGGGCGGCGCCGTATCGTGCCGCGATGGCGCGGCGACGGGCGAGGAAGGCGCTCATGCGCAGGAGCTGGCTCGACCCGAGCGCCGCCTGGATGTCGGTCAGCCGGTAGTTGAACCCGAGGACGACCTGCTCGTTCCACCAGGCGCCTTCGTCGCGCTGTCGAGCCTCGTCACGCACGATCCCGTGGGTCCGGAACGCGCGCGCCCGATCGGCGATCGATCGGTCGCTCGTGACGACTGCGCCGCCCTCGCCGGTGGTCACGAGCTTGACGGGATGGAAGCTGAGCTCCGACGCGACCGCGAGCGTGCCGACGGCGCGGCCCTTGTACGTCGCGCCGAGCGAATGCGCCGCATCCGCGAGGACCGGAGTCGACCCGAGCGCCGAGGCCAGGGCGTCGTAGTCCGCCGGGTGCCCGCCGAAGTCGATCGCCACGACGAACCGGGTGCGCGGCCCGACGGCTGCCGCGGCAGCATCCGGATCGATGTTCCCGGTGTCGGCCGAGACGTCGGCGAAGCGGACGGCGGCGCCCAGGTACAGCGCCGCGTTCGCGGTCCCGGCAAAGGTCAGCGGTGACGTCACGATCTCGTCGCCGGCCTCGAGGCCCGCAGCCTGGTACATGGCGTGAAGCGCCGCGGTGCCGGAGCTCAGCGCGACGGCGTCCGCGGCCCCTGTGACGTCGCACAGCCGTCGCTCGAACTCGCTCACGGCCGCGCCGGTGGTCAGGAAGTCACCGGCGAGCACCTCGGCGACCGCGGCGATGTCGTCGTCGTCGACCCACTGGCGACCGTAGGGAATCACCGGGTTGCCCGCGTCGCGCGACGCGTCAGGCATCTGGGAGCAGCTCGCGCAGCTCGTCCACGCTGAGCCAGGTGTCGTTGGTGTTGCTCGCGTAGTTGAAGCCTTCCGGCACGGGCGTGGCGGCAAGGCGCTCCTTCTGCCACCACTCGAACTCCGGCTGGACGATGTAGTGGGAGCCCATGTCGACGGTCGATCGGGCGTCGCTCGCGCTGATCATCTCCTCGTGGAGCTTCTCGCCCGGCCGGATGCCCACGATCTCGAGCCTGGCGTCGGGGGCCATCGCAGCAGCGAGGTCGACCACGCGCATGCTCGGGATCTTCGGAACGAAGAGCTCGCCGCCACGCATCGACGTCAGCGATGCGAACACGAACTCGACCGCACGATCCAGGGTCAGCCAGAAGCGCGTCATCCGCTCGTCGGTGATCGGCAGCGTGCCGGTCTTCGCGAGCTCGCGGAACACCGGCACGACGCTGCCGCGGCTCCCGACCACATTGCCGTAGCGGACCACGGCGAACCGTGGCGCGCCACCGCCCGCGTAGGCGTTGCCGGCGGTGAACAGCCGGTCGCTGACGAGCTTCGTCGCGCCGTAGAGGTTCACGGGGGCACAGGCCTTGTCCGTGCTGAGCGCGATGACCCGCTGGACACCCTCGTCGATGGCTGCGTCGATCACGTTCTGGGCGCCGTGGATGTTCGTCTTCACCGCCTCGAACGGGTTGTATTCGGCGGTCGGCACCTGCTTCAACGCGGCGGCGTGGATGACGTAGTCGACGCGGTTGAACGCGCGCCGAAGGCGATCGCGATCACGGACATCGCCGATGAAGAAGCGCAGCCGTCCTTCGCCGGCGTAGCGCCGCTGCATGTCCGCCTGCTTCAGCTCGTCGCGCGACAGCACCACGATCCGTGTGGCTGCCGTCGTCCGCAACGTGGCGTCGATGAAGGCCTTGCCGAACGAGCCGGTGCCGCCGGTCACGAGGACCGACCGGCCGTCGAGGATGTGGTCCCCGGTCGTCGTCATTGGAGCGAGCCTAGAGGCGGGTGCGGGACCGGCGCAACCTGGATCAGCGCGGGTCCAGCAGGTCGCGCAGGTCGACCCGGCCGTCGTGGGCGTAGACGTTGAAGGCGTCGCCGCGCAGGAACCCGATCAGGGTCACGCCGAGCCGGTCCGCGAGCCGAACGGCCAGGTCGGACGGAGCCGAGACCGCGCAGATGACCGGGATGCCTGCCATCGCCGCCTTCTGGACGATCTCGAACGAAACTCGCCCGGAGACCGTCAGGATGCGGTCCCACAACGGCAGCTCGCGCGCCTGGACCCGCGACCCGATGAGCTTGTCGAGGGCGTTGTGGCGGCCGACGTCCTCGCGCACCGCGACGAGGCGCCCGTCCGTCTCGAACAGGCCCGCCGCGTGGAGGCCGCCGGTGCGCTCGAAGGCGGCCTGGGCTTCGCGAAGCCGGTCGGGCAGCGTCGTGATCACGGAACGCGCGACCACCGGCAATCCCCGCGGAAGCGGCTCGCACCGGACCGCGATGTCATCGATCGAGGCCTTGCCGCAGATCCCGCACGACGCCGTGGCGACGAAGTTCCGCTTCGCGGCGAGCGCGGGGTCGAATCGCCGCGCCAGTCGCACGATCACGCTGTCGTCCGGCTCCGACAGCACGGCGGGGTCGCCGTATGCGACGCCGATGACCGAGTTGTCGCTGAGCAGGCCCTCGGTGGTCAGGAACCCGATGGCGAGCTCCTCCTCGTGGCCCGGGGTCCGCATCGTCACCGCGACCTGCACCGGCTCCTGCCTTGGGCCGGCCGCGCGGATCTCGAGGGGCTCCTCGCCGACGACGAGGTCGTCGCGGATCTCGAGCTCGGAGCCGCGGACGGCGATGACCCTCGTGCTGGTGATGTGCCGGATGGGCAGCTCGGGATCGAGCGGGATCGACCTTGGCTTCGCGGGCGGCTCCTCCTGCCGCCTCTCGGGTGGCGTGCCGGGCCGGGCGGTCATCGTGCTGGTGCGCGCCGGCCCATGAACGTCAGCCTGCGTGCACGTGCATCCGGCCGAGCCGATGGTCGCGGGCGTGGAGGTCCTCGCCATCGGGGCGGGGACGAGCCGGCGGCTTCCGATCGGGCCCGGGTTCCACGTCGCCGCCCATTGCCAGGATCAGGCGCTGCGATGCCGCCGCGATCTCCGCGATCGCCCGGTCGAAGGCCTCCGCATTGCGGGCAGACGGCTGCCGGAAGCCGCTCACCTTGCGAACGTACTGGCGGGCGGCGGCCTCGACCTCCCCGGTCGTGGCGGGATCATCCTGGTGGCGGAGGGTTCGAATGCTTCGGCACATGCCGGCAGCCTACCGCAGGGTCGCTCCGGGCACGGCCACAGGGGGGTGCGCAGGCGCCCCAGTTGTAATGCCGCTGTTATTCGCGCACAGGCTCAAGGCGCGATGATGTCGAGCACGGTGCTCAGCGGCCGTGCTCGAGCCGCGTGGAGCGACCGCGGGCATTCGCAGGAGCAGCTCCCCGACTTGGACCCGATCACGACGACGCTCCAGCTCGCGTTCTTCGTCCTGTTCGGCGTGAGCGCGATGCAGTACCTGCGGAATCGCGGGCCCCTCGAGCTCTCGGTGATGGCGGTCTTCGGGTCGATCGCGGCGTTGTTCGCGCTGACTTTCCTGAACTCCCTGAGCTCGGTGATCACGCCGATCGCGCGGCCGATCCTCATCGGGCTGCTGCTGGCCCAGCCGTACCTCGTCCTCCGGCTCATCACCCAGATCCGACCGGTGCGGCCGACGATCATGCGGATCGCTGTCCTCGGCCTCATCGCCGCGTGGGAATCAGTGGTGCTCCTGCCACCGGCGGCGGTCGCGCTTCGCCTCGACGGCGTGCGCCAGGTCGGCACGCTCTTCGCCGTCCTGTACTTCTTCGCGGTCGAGCTCGGCGCCGCCGCCTGGTTCGCGATCGAGAGCCGGCGCCGCTACGGGGTGGCCCGGGTCAGGCTGGCCTTCGCCAGCGTGGCCACCGCGCTCTTCGGGGCGGCGCTGCTCATCTCCGGCATCTCCGGTGCCGCGCGACCCGCGAACGCCCCTGCTTCGGTCGACGTCCAGACCGTCACGAGGTTCCTGTTCCTGGTGGCCGCCGCCGGCTACCTCGGGGCGTTCGTGCCGCCACGCTGGTTCCGGCGCTTCATCAATCGGGCCGCCTCGTTCCTCCTCGTCCGGAACCTCGTGGCGCCGTCCACGGAGCTGACGCCGGGCGCGCTCTGGCTCGATCTTGCCCGGACGGCTCGCGACATCCTCGGAGCCAAGCGGGTGTCGGTGCTCCCGGATGTTCCCGGCCCGCCCCTGGCGGTCGTCGGCCAGCTCGAGCCGCGCGAATGGAACCCCGGCTCACGGCAGCCGGTGGTCTCGACGGTCGAGCTCGCCGTCCGGCCGGGCGAGGACTCGACCGAGCATCTCGTCGCGGAGATCGAGGGCCGGCCGCTCTTCGTCAGCGACGATCTCGCGCTGCTGGCCGACCTCGCCTCGCTGACGGCCCACGCCATCGATCGCGAGGTGATGCTCATCGGGCTCGGCGAGGCCCGTCGCGAGGCCGAGGAATCCCGCACGGTCAGGGCCAGCGAGGCCCGCTTCCGGGCCCTCCTCGAGGCCGATCCGAACCCGATCCTCGCCCTTGACGAGGACAGCCGGGTCAGCTGGGCAACGCGCCAGGCCGGCGAGCTCTTCGGATGTCCAGTGGATCGGCTGATCGGGGTGCCGCTCGGGGACCTCGTGGCGATGCACAAGGACGAGACGCCGACACAGCTCGGCGACCGGCCGGTCTTCCGCTCGGAGACGACCGGCCGCCGCATCGACGGCACTCATTTCCCCGCGGAGATCGCACGCAGCACCTTCGAGCTGGACGGCCAGCCGTTCCAGGTTGCGGTGATCTCCGACGTGACCTGGCGGCACGAGGCCGACCAGATCCGCGATCGCTTCCTCGGCGTCCTCTCGCACGAGCTCCGGACACCGGTCACCTCGATCTACGGTGGCACCCAGCTGCTGCTCGGGCGTGGCGCGCGCCTCGACCCGGAGACGCGGAACGAGCTGCTCGTCGGGGTTGCCGCCGAGGCCGAGCGGCTGCAGCGCATGATCGAGAACCTCGTCGCGATGGCGCGCATCGAGCGCGGCGGCGAGTTCGGCGGAACCCGGCCCGTGCTCCTCGACCGGATCATCAAGCAGCTCGTCGAGCGAGAGCGGCCGCTCTGGCCGGAGGTCACGATCAAGCTCACCGCGACCGCTCCCGTACAGATGGTCGCCGCGGACGAGGAGTACCTCGCCCAGATCATGCGCAACCTGCTGTCGAACGCGGCGAAGTACGGCCCGGCGGCCGGCACCGTGACGGTCACCGGTGCGGCCGTCGGTGACGAGCTGGAGGTGCACGTGGTCGACGACGGTCCGGGCATC
>JAICVI010000185.1 GCA_025935415.1 Chloroflexota bacterium | reverse complement strand
GCTCCCTCAGCGGCTCCCCGGCGGCTCCCTCAGCAACCCCGAGGCATGCCTCAGCGAGGTTTGGCCGCGTCCACCGCTTCGCGCGCTGCCGCGCGGTCCGTGAACCAGGTGGCGTCGATCTGGGTGTAGTTCGCCCACTCGGCGGGGAGCTGGTCCTCGGGGAAGATCGCGTTCACCGGGCACTCGGGCTCGCAGGCACCGCAGTCGATGCATTCGTTCGGGTCGATGAAGAGCTTCCGGTCGACGCCTTCCTCGTAGTGGATGCAGTCGACGGGGCAGACGGAGACACACGAGATGTCCAGGACGTCGATGCACGGCTCGGCGATGACGTAGGCCATGACGCGCTGAACTCCTCCGAAGATGGCTTGGACCCGAACGGGACGGTAGCGTACATCGCCTCCTCCGCCCTTGACACGGCATCCGTCGTCCCGGGACACTCCGCGAAACCTCGCTCGACCGCGAGGCTGCGAACCTCGTCGCCGGAGCGAGGATGAGGTTCGAATCCCGCACCGAACCGGGCCGCGGTCGACGGTACCCGGAGCAGGAGACGCTTGGCCATCGCCACGGCCCAGGATGCGCCCGCAACCGGATCGGCGCCAGCCGCCGGATCGGCGTCGGCCGCCGGATCGGCCCCAGCCCGCCATGTCATGCGGCCCGCGGTCCGCCTGGAGCACCTCGTCAAACGCTTCGGCGGCGAGGCCGGGCGACGCGTGGCGCGGTCGGGCAGCCGCCAGACGACCGAGGGCGAGGTCGTCGCGGTCGATGGGATCGACCTCGAGATCGCCGACGGCGAGTTCTTCTCGATGCTCGGCCCATCGGGCTCCGGCAAGACGACGACGCTTCGGCTGATCGCGGGGTTCGAGCTCCCGACCGAGGGCCGGGTCTGGTTGCACGGCGAGGACGTGACCCGGAAGCCGCCCTTCGAACGCGACGTCAACACCGTCTTCCAGGACTACGCCCTGTTCCCGCACATGAGCGTGGGCGACAACGTCGGCTACGGGCTGACGGTCCGGAAGGTCCCGAAGGCCGACCGCGAGCGTCGCGTCGGTGAAGCCCTGGATATGGTCCGGCTCTCCGGCTATCAGGGCCGAAAGCCGTCCCAGCTCTCGGGCGGACAGCGCCAGCGCGTCGCGCTCGCGCGCGCGCTCGTGAACCGACCCCGCGTCCTGCTGCTCGACGAGCCCCTGGGCGCCCTCGACCTGAAGCTCCGCGAGGAGATGCAGATCGAGCTGAAGGCGATCCAGCAGGAGGTCGGGATCACGTTCGTGTACGTGACCCACGACCAGGAGGAGGCGCTCACGATGTCCGACCGGCTCGCGGTCTTCAGCCGCGGGCGAATCGAGCAGCTGGGCACGCCCGCGGACCTGTACGAGCGACCGGCCACGGCGTTCGTGGCCGGGTTCGTCGGCACCTCCAACCTCCTGCGGGGCGACGTCGCGAAGGCGCTCGTCGGCTCGGAGGGGATCTACACCGTGCGGCCGGAGAAGATCCGGCTGGCGGATCGAGGCGCCGCCGTGGCAGACGACGAGGTCGGCGCGGATGGCACCATCCGGACGGTCGTCTACCTCGGACCGGACACGCGCTACATCGTGGCGCTGGACGCCGGCTCGGACCTCGTGGTCACCCAGCAGAACCTGAACACATCGTCCATGGAGGTGCTGGCCGCGCAGGGGCAATCCGTGCGGCTGGTATGGAAGCGACAGCACGTCCTTCGCGTCGAGGAATGACGCGGCGGGTGCGCTGAGAGGAGGGAACATGTTCCAGCGGAAACTCGGGGGCGCGGTCGGCGTCCTGGCGCTCATCGCCGCGGCCTGCGGGCCCGGGACGGCATCGACCGCACCGAGCACGGGCGCCACGGGTGCGCCCACGACGGCTGCCAGCTCGGTGCCGGCGAGCGCCGGTCCGACGAGCGCGGCGGTCGACGTCATCTCGACCATCGGCACCGGTGAGGGCGAGCTCAACCTGATCGTGTGGCCGGGCTACGCCGAGTCGGGCGCCAACGTGAAGGAGTACGACTGGGTCCACCCCTTCCAGGACAAGACCGGCTGCCAGGTCAAGACGATCAAGGAAGCCGGCAGCTCGGACGAGATGGTCCAGCTCGTCAACGCCGGGCAGTACGACGGCCTCTCGGCCTCGGGCGACGCGACCGTTCGGCTGATCAAGGATGGCAAGGTCGCGGCGGTCGACGTGGAGAAGCTCTTCCCCGAGTGGAAGAACATGTGGGGCCCGATGCAGAGCCCCGTCCATAACACGATCGACGGGATCCACTACGGCGTCTCCCACGGCTGGGGCGCGAACCTGCTGATGTGGGACACCTCGAAGATCACGACCGCTCCGACGAGCTGGTCGGCCGTCTTCGAGACGAACCCGCTTCCCGCGTACGCGGGCAAGGTCACCGCCTACAACTACGCCATCTACATCGCCGACGCGGCCCTGTATCTCTCGAAGAAGGACACCTCCCTCGGGATCACCGACCCCTACGAGCTGACCCAGCCGCAGTTCGATGCCGCAGTCGCGCTGCTGAAGGAGCAGAAGGCCAAGCTGATCGGCAAGTACTGGGGCACCTACGGCGAGAACATCGCCGACTTCGAGCAGGGGCTGTCCGAGATCGGCACGACGTGGCCCTACCAGGTCGGCGCGCTGCAGGCCGAGGATCCTCCGATCCCCGTCGACGCGGTGCTCCCATCCGAGGGCGCCACGGGCTGGGCCGACACGTGGATGCTGACCAAGGACGCCAAGCACCCCAACTGCATGCTCATGTGGATGGACTGGATGACCCAGCCCGGCACGCAGCAGCAGGTCGCCGAGTACTTCGGCGAGGCACCGGCGAACCTGGCCGCCTGCCCCCTGATGGACGCGAACCCCGGGCCGTACGGCTACAAGGGCTTCTGCGACTTCAATCACGCCTCCGATGACGCCTACGCGGCGAACATCAAGTTCTGGAAGACGCCGCTGGCGGACTGCGGGGATTCCCGCGGATCGACCTGCGTCGACTTCTCGGCGTGGGTCAGCGCCTGGACGGACATCCTCGCGGTTCCGTCCGCCAAGTAGCCGCCATCCATCGAGTCTCGCGCCCGGGCCGCCTCGCGGTCCGGGCGCACCCATCTTCAGGCCCTGGACGGCGCCACGACGACGAACCGATGACGATCCCATGAACACCCGATGTTGACCCGATGAGCACGACCAGCGAGCCGGCCTCGATCCTGGACTCGCCGCTTCGCCGTCTCTCGGCGGCGCTGTACCGGCGCCCCCGGGTCGTGCTCGGCACGCTCCTGACGCCGCCGGTGCTGTGGCTGGTGGTCATCTACCTCGGGTCGCTGGCGCTGCTGTTCCTTTCATCCCTGTGGCACCTCGATCCCACCACCTCGGCGATCGTGCGGGACCCGAGCCTGGTGAACTTCCAGGAGGTCCTGTCGCCGGACAAGCCGTACCTGCGGGTCGCCCAGCACACCGTGGGGCTCGCGGTGATCGTCACCATCGCCGACGCGCTGCTGGCCTTCCCGCTGGCGTACTACATGGCCCGCGTCGCCTCGCCGCGGACGCGCAACGTGCTGTTCATCGCCGCGACGATCCCGCTCTGGATCAGCTATCTCGTCCGCGTCTATTCGTGGCGGATCATCCTGGCCGACGGTGGGTTCCTCGACTGGGCCCTGGGCGCGGTGGGCCTCAAAGGCCCGGGCGCCCTCGGCGATGTGCCGATCGCGATCGTGTTCACGTACATCTGGCTGCCGTACATGGTCCTGCCGCTGTACGCCGGCCTCGAACGGATCCCCAGGTCCCTCGTCGAGGCCTCGTCGGATCTCGGCGGGCGGTCCTGGACGACGTTTCGGCGCATCGTGCTGCCGCTGGCGTTCCCGGGCCTCGTGGCCGGCTCGATCTTCACCTTCTCCCTGACCCTCGGCGACTACATCACGCCGACCCTGTTCTCCGGCGAGCAGTTCATCGGCAACGTCATCTACAGCAACGTCGGCGTGGCGGGGAACGTGCCGCTCGCGGCCGCATACGCGCTCGTGCCGGTCGCGGTGATCGCGCTGTACCTCGTCTTCGCGCGCCGGCTCGGCGCGTTCGAGGCGCTCTGAGGTGGGTGGTCGATTGGGCCGGGTCGCGCTCCGACTGGCCGCCGCGGCGACCCTGATCTTCCTGTACGTCCCGATCTTCATCGTCGTCGTCTACGCGTTCAACGACTCGAAGAACCAGAGCTGGAGCGGGCTCATCGACCGCCTCGGGCTCAACGGCTTCGCCCAGACCTTCTCGCTGCGCTGGTTCGATGCGGCGATCAACAACGACCAGGTCCGCGAATCGTTCTTCCTGTCGGTCCAGGCGGCGCTCGGCGCGACCCTCGTCGCGCTGC
>JAICVI010000239.1 GCA_025935415.1 Chloroflexota bacterium | reverse complement strand
CGGAACCAGAGGACCCGGAGGCGGGTTCGCCGCGTGAAGTCGGCCAGCAGCGTCGTCTTGCCGTAGCCGGCCTCGGCGGTGAGCAGCACAACGCGGCGGTGGATCTTGACCGAGAGCCAATCGAGCAGGCGGTCGCGCGCCAGCGTCTCGTCGCGGAGCGGTGGCGCCTGGACCTTGCTGATCTGGACCGGGAACTCGGTCATCGCGCCGAGGGAGCCTCCCGTGGACGCGAGGCTGGCCGTCACCGTGGCGGCACGATCGCCCTCGACGATCAGTCGAGGTCGCCGCCCTCGAGGACGTGCATCGGAGGCCCGGCTTCGCGCGGGTTGCCCGGCCGCCGGACCGGCCTCCTTCCCGTGCCCGATGGGCCGATCGAGCGGCGCGAACGATAGGGATGGCCCATCGGCCGTGTCAACGGGATCTGGCGAGGCGGCGGCGCGAGCGCTGGGCCGGCGCAAGGGAACGGCGGCCGTCGGTCGGTCGGGCATGCGCGGCATGGTGGCCGTCCCGGCTCACCCGTCGATCAATCGTCCGTGGATTGCGTGTGGATAGGTTCCAGGGACGAGGCAAAGGTTGGGGAAATCAGCCCTCGTACTCGAAGCCGATCTTGAGATCCACCCGATACTCGACGATCTCGCCGTCCTCGACCACGGCGGTCGACTTCACCACCTCGACGGTCTTGATGTTGCGCACGGTGCGCGCTGCCGTGGCCACCGCCTGGCGGGCGGCGTCGCTCCACGACCTCGGGCTCGTACCGACCATCTCGCGAACGATGATCACGCCCACGGGGCACCTCCTTCGACTGTCAGATCGCTCGATCGGGACGAGTCTAGTGGCGCCCGGCGCAGATCCGGGATCGGTCGGTCTACTGGGTCTCGTCAGGCAGCAGCGGTCGCAGTGAGAAGGTGAAGACCTTGCCCTTGGACCGGAGGTTCACGCCTGACATGCCGCCCCCGATGTCCGCGAGGCCGACGGCGTCGACCTGGGCTTGGCTGAGCACGTGCTTCAGGAGGAACTCGTTGGCACCGCTGGTGAAGTCGTCCGGCGTCAGGTCCGTCCAGGGCCAGTCGAGCACCTTGCCGAACGGCTGGTCGACGGGGTTGATGACGCCGCGATAGGCCGCGGGCTGGTAGGGCTTCGCTCCTGGAATCGAGCTGCCGAACGTGTTCAGCTTGCCGGCCAGACCCGCAAGAGCCGTGATGATTGCCTTGTCCTGCTCGTGCGCCTCCGGCGACAGGCCCGTGACGCTGACCTCCTTCGTCTGTCCTCCGATCGAGATGGTGAAGATCGACGAGGGGACGTCGGCCATGTTCCCGGTGTACGGGCCCTTCGCGACGGCGAGCGCACCCGGGCCGAGCGCCTCGTTGAGGAGCGCCTGGATGGCTTCCTCGTCGAGCCGGACGGTCATGAAGGGGGTCGAGCGCATGACGCCATCCGTGCTCTCTGGAGGCATCGCGGTCGGGTCGCGGAACACGACCGTGCCGTCGCCGTAGAGCGTGAAGCTGGGCGCGGAGGTCGCGAGGAACTCGACCGGGACGAAGCCGCCGCTCTCCTCGAGGCGCAGGACGATGTCCGTGGCGCCTGTCGGGTGCTGGAGCCCGCCGATCGTCGCCGAGGAAACCGGGGTCGGGGCGGTGGTCGGCGAACCCGAGCCGATCGGCGTCGCCGACGGCGCCGCGGTTGCGCAGGCCGCGAGCGTTGCCATGAGCGTTGCCACGAGCGTTGCCGCGATCGCCGCTACCAGGAGGGATGGCGCCGCGACCTGGGGTGTTCGCGGGGGCCGGTGGCTTCGCGGGCGCGCGCTCGCGGGAGCTGGGAGTTCGTTGGTCATGGGTCGCGAGACGGCGGACTGCCGCGATCGGTTCCGTGCATCTCGCGCCACGCTTCGACCTCGGCGACGCTGACCTCGGTCCCGGCTTGGCGGTGCCCTTCCGCACCTTCACACCGGGATCGAGTGCGAACGCGGCTCGGAACGGCTTGACGCGGACCGTATTCTGCCCGCCAGTGGTTCCGGACCGGGAGCGGAACACGGCTGCGACCCTCATGCGGAGGCCCGACGCGTGTACGAGGACCGGAACCTCACCTGTCGCGATTGCGGCGAGTCGTTCATCTTCTCCGGCGGGGAGCAGCGCTTCTTTGCCGAGAAGGGACTCCAGAACGTCCCGCAGCGCTGCCCGAGCTGCCGCGCAAACGCGAAGCGCGTTCGCATGGGCGGGCCGCGCGAGTACCACGCCGCCATCTGCAACGCCTGCGGCAACCAGGCGATGGTCCCGTTCGCGCCCCGACCCGACCGCCCGGTCTACTGCTCCACGTGCTTCGACAAGGTTCGTGCTGGCGTCATCGAACCCGCAACGGCGCCCGCCGCCTCCTGAGGCGCCCTCACGGATCCACGGCGCAACGCCGCGAACGGGATCGATCCGGCTGCCTCAGACCTCGGCGTAGCGTTGGCCCGCGTACGACTGGAAGCGGGTCTGGCTCTTCCGGAACCACAGCTGGATGTCGCCGGTCGGGCCGTTGCGGTGCTTGGCGAGCTTGCAGTTTATGACCTCGCCATCGACGTCCGTGTCCTCTGCCGCGCGCTCCTTCTCTCGATAGAGGAACACGACCAGGTCCGCATCCTGCTCGATGGCGCCTGACTCGCGAAGGTCCGAGAGGCGCGGCTCCTTCGACTCCCGCATCTCCGGCTGGCGAGAGAGCTGGGACAGCGCGATG
>JAICVI010000187.1 GCA_025935415.1 Chloroflexota bacterium | reverse complement strand
TCGCCCTCGAGGTCGGCCAGCGCTTCGCCATCCGCGAGGGTGGCCGGACCGTCGGCGCCGGCGCCATCACCAGCATCGCCGGGTAACGGGATGGCCAAGGTCGAAGCGCGTCCGGTTTTCCAGCTCCAGTGCACGGAGTGCAAGGAGCGGACCTACAGCACGCGGAAGAACAAGAAGAACGATCCCAACCGGATCGAGCTCATGAAGTACTGTCCTCGTGAGCGGCGCCACACCCTCCACCGCGAGGCCAAGTAGCGTCGATCCAACCGCAGGGGTGTAGCTCAATTGGCAGAGCACTGGTCTCCAAAACCAGCGGTTGTAGGTTCGAGTCCTATCGCCCCTGCCACACACCGGAAGGCTGAGTAACGATCACATGAATCGAATTCGCCGGTTCCTCGCGGAGGCCGTCTCGGAGCTCCGCAAGGTCTCCTGGCCGACCTGGATCCAGGTGCGCAACCTGACCGTGCTGGTGTTCTCCATCAGCTTCGTGGTCGGGGCGTTCGTGGCCGTCTGGGACGCGATCTTCCAGGGCGTGATCGGCTTCTTCGCGGGGCTGGCATGAGCAGCACCGTCTCCGCCGATGTCATCGCCAAGGGCCCGGACAAGCGCTGGTACGTGATCCACACGTACTCGGGCTACGAGAACAAGGTCAAGGCCAACCTCGAGCACCGCATCGAGTCGATGGGCATGGAGGATCGGATCTTCCAGGTCCTCGTCCCGATGGAGGACGAGATCGAGATCCGCCAGGGCCAGCGGCACACGGTCCAGAAGAAGGTCTACCCGGGCTACGTCCTGGTCGAGATGATCCTGGACCCGGACAGCTGGTTCGTGGTCCGCAACACGCCGGGCGTGACCAGCTTCGTCGGCGGCTCGAACATCCCGGGTGTCCGAAGCGAGCCCGTCCCGCTCGACGAGACCGAGGTCAAGCAGATCCTGCGGCACATGGGCGTCGAGACGCCGAAGTACCGCGTCGCCTTCACCAAGGGCCAGAGCGTCCGCGTGACCGACGGGCCGTTCTCCGAGTTCATCGGCACGGTCGACGAGGTCAACCCGGAGCGCAACAAGGTCAAGGTCCTCGTCAGCATCTTCGGTCGCGAAACGCCGGTGGAACTCGACTTCCTCCAGGTCGAGAAGCTCTAGGAGGAAGCGCACGTGGCAAAGAAGATCCGCATCGTCCTGACCCTGCAGCTGCCGGCCGGCAAGGCCACGCCCGCGCCGCCCGTCGGCACGGCGCTGGGCCCCCACGGCATCAACATCGTCGAGTTCACGAAGAGCTACAACGAGAAGACGGCCGACAAGTCCGGGCAGATCATCCCGGCCCAGATCACCGTGTACGAGGACCGCTCGTTCACCTTCATCCTCAAGACCCCGCCGGCTGCGGACCTGCTCCGCAAGGCCGCCGGGATCTCGAAGGGCTCCGGGACGGCGAAGAAGGAGACCATCGGCCGCGTGACCCGCGACCAGGTCCGGGAGATCGCCGCGATCAAGATGGCCGATCTCTCGGCCAATGACGTCGACGCTGCGGCCAGGATCATCGAGGGCACCGCGCGCTCGATGGGAATCGAAGTCGGGAGCTAGCTCCCGACCGTTTCGCGCGGACACCCCGACGCGCGAGCCATCACAGGGGGAGGCCGGTCGACCCGGCCGAAAGGAGCGACATGCCGCACGGCAAGAAGTACGACGAGGCCGCCAAGCTCGTCGATCGAGCCCGCATCTACACGCCCGACGAGGCCGCGCAGCTCGCGAAGGACACGACGACCGTCAAGTTCGACGCGACGATCGAGGCCCACCTGCGCCTCGGCGTTGACCCTCGCCACGCCGACCAGATGGTCCGCGGGACCGTGGTGCTCCCGAACGGGACGGGCAAGGTCGTCCGCGTGGCCGTGTTCGCCCAGGGCGAGAAGGCCCAGGAGGCGCTGCGCGCCGGCGCCGACGAAGTCGGCTCCGAGGACCTCGTCAAGAAGATCGAGGCAGGCTGGCTCGAGTTCGATGTCGCGCTCGCGACGCCGGACCTGATGGGCCAGGTCGGCCGGCTCGGCAAGGTCCTCGGACGGCGCGGCCTCATGCCGAACCCGAAAGCCGGCACGATCACCTTCGACCTCGACCGCGCGATCCGCGAGGTCAAGGGCGGGCGCGTCGAGTTCAAGGTCGACAAGACCGCGATCGTCCACGTGCCGGTCGGCAAGGCAAGCTTCGAGGCAGAGGCCCTCGTCGCGAACCTCGCGGCACTGGTCGATGCGATCAACCGCGCCAAGCCATCGGGCGCCAAGGGCACGTACCTCCGGACGCTCACCATCGCCAGCACGATGGGACCCGGGATCCGCGTGGACATCCCGGGCGTCCTGGCGGCGGCTGCCGCCGCCTAGCCACCGGCCCGGGAAATCGGGCATACTGCGCAACCCGCCAGCGATGGCGGGCATTGTCAACTCGACGGAAGCACCAGCCGAAGACAGCCTGCGCCCGCGGACCGCACCTCGCGTGACGGTCGGGGCTTGATCCGCCGGAACGGATCGGGGCATCGCCCCGGGGACGCCGGCGAGCACGCCGAGGCAGGAACGGAACGTCCGCCCTTCGTGGTGGGCGCGCCCCCTGCACTTCAGGTCAGCGCCTTCGGGCGCCCGTCGCAGGGGAGCCACGGCCTCGCGGCCGCTGCGCCCACCGCCGCGCGCCGGCTGCGCGCATGGAAGATGCAACGGAGGGCACCATGCCGACCGAGGCCAAGGTTGCGGCCGTCGCCGACCTGCGCGAGCAGCTGTCGAAGAGCCGCACCCTGATCGTCTCGGAGTACCGGGGTCTGACCGTCCGCGAGATTGCGGAGATCCGGCGCAGCCTGCGCAAGCAGGACGTGACCTACCGGGTCGTGAAGAACCGGCTCATGAAGATCGCCGCGGCCGACAGCGTCGGCTCGGCGCTCGGCCCGCTCCTGAACGGCCCGACGGCGATCGCCTTCGGCCAGGACGAGGGCGCGACCGCGAAGGCCGTCATCGACACGATGCGCCCCTACCGCACGGTGCGGATCACGGGCGCCGTGCTCGGCGACCGGGCGATCGACGCGAACGAGGTGACGAGGCTTGCCTCGCTGCCGTCGCGCGACACGCTGCTGTCGCAGATCGCCGGGATCTTCACCGCGCCGCTGGCGACCACCGCCGGCCTGTTCGACGCGCCGCTGCGCGACGTCGCCGGACTGGTCCAGGCGCTGGCCGACAAGCAGGCCGCCGCGGCCTGACCTCGCAGCCCCGAGATCCACACAACCTGAAATTCTGAAGTCCAGCAACTGTCGAAGGAGACACCAACCGTGGCAACGATGACCGCCGACCAGCTGATCGAGGCGTTCGAGAAGATGACCGTCCTCGAGCTGTCGGAGTTCAAGAAGAAGTTCGAGGACAAGTTCGGCGTGACTGCCGCCGCCCCGGTGGCCATGGCCGCCGCGCCGGCCGCCGGGGGCGCTGCCGCCGGTGGCGAGTCCGCCGCCGCGGCCGAGGAGCAGACGGAGTTCTCCGCCGTCCTCGCCGAGGTCGGCCCGAACAAGATCCCCGTGATCAAGGTCGTCCGCGAGCTGACCGGGCTCGGCCTCAAGGAGGCCAAGGACCTCGTCGACGCGGCGCCGAAGCCCGTCAAGGAGGGTGTCGCGAAGGACGAGGCCGAGAAGATCAAGGCCGCCCTCGAGGAGCAGGGCGCCAAGGTCGAGATCAAGTAGCGCCCTGGCGGGGCCCCACCATCGTTGGTGGGGTTCCCGCGGGTCGCGAAGCCCGTCCGCCCGGGGCCGGGCCCGGGGCCCGGTCCCTGGGGCCTCAGCCGCCTGGTTTGCGCCGGTCAGAACTGCGGCGAATGACGGCAAACGGAACTTGCGCCGGATCTGCACCTGGCGGTGTTCTGAGCGGAGCTCGACACGATCGTACGCTCGGAATGGCATCAGGCCCGTACGGGAGCGCTCGCTGGTACTCGCTCGAGTTCTATCCGGCGCGTCGGGCGCATCCGGCGCATCCGGCGCATCGGGCACATCGGGCCGATCCAGCGCATCCGGCCCACTCGGCACACCAAGGCAGGCTCCGGCGCCGGAGCGAGGACCGTTTGACAAACATGCCTCAAGCGATACACTCTGTCGTTCTGTGAGCGCCGGCCCTTTCCATCCCCATGTCCTCCGTCAAGGAGCGGTCTTTCATGCTGTCTTCCGCTGAATCGCCGGCCGTCGGCCAGCCGTCGGCGGCGCGTAAGCGCTATGCCCGGATCCCCGAGGTCCTTCCCGTCCCGAACCTGATCGAGCTTCAGCTGGAGTCGTTCCGCTGGTTCAT
>JAICVI010000116.1 GCA_025935415.1 Chloroflexota bacterium | reverse complement strand
TCCAGCTCAATCGCGAACATGGTGTTGGGCAGCGGCTCGATGACCGTGCCTTCGACCTCGATCGCATCTCGTTTCGCCACGGGCGGTGCTGGGTCCCTTTCTCACACGGAATGCCGGCCCGGGCGGGCCGACACACGAACGCGCAGCGTAGCAGAAATCGACATGGGCTGGCAAACGCTCACAGGATCGTGGTGAGGATCTGCGGGCCGTTGTCGGTGATCGCGATGGTGTGCTCGAAGTGGGCCGCCAGGGCTTCGTCCGCGGTCCGGACCGTCCAGCCGTCCTCCTCGACGTAGACGTCGCCGCTGCCGAGGGTGAACATCGGCTCGATCGCGAGGCACATGCCGGGCTTCAGCTCGTCACCGCGGCGACCCGTGCGGTAGTTCGGAACCTGGGGGTCCTCGTGCATCTTCGTGCCGATGCCGTGCCCCACGAACGGCCGCACGATCCCGTAGCCCCGGGCTCGACCCACGTCCTGGACGGCCGCCGAGATGTCCTCGACTCGCGCGCCGGGCTGCGCTGCGCCGATGCCCGCCATCATCGCGAGGCGCGTCGCACCCACGAGGTCCTGGGTCGCTGCCGGGACGGCGCCCACGACGAACGTCCGCGCGCCGTCGCCATGCCAGCCGTCGAGGATCGCACCGACGTCCACGCTCACGATCGAGCCATCGCGGATGATGCGGTCTCCCGGGATGCCGTGGACCACCTCGCTGTCGATCGAGATGCAGGTGCTCGCCGGGAAGGCGTGCGGGCCTTTGCCATAGCGCCCCGCGCCGAGGTAGCCCTTGAACGACGGGACCGCCCCGGCCGCGCGGATGTGCTGCTCCGCGAGCCGGTCGAGGTCGCCGGTCGAGACGCCGGGCTTGAGCTCCGACTCGATGAGGGCCAGCACCTCGGCGACGATCCGACCCGCGCGGCGCATCTTCTCGATCTCGCCCGGCGACTTGCGGGTGATCATCCGGTCGGCGCGGCGTGCCAGCCGAGGGCGGCGAGGAGGTCCCGTGCGACGTCCTCGATCGGTTGCAGGCCATTCACGGCGACCAGGATCCCTTGCTCCCGGTAGTAGTCCGCGACGTCGCGAAGCGGGCCGAGCTGCTGCTCCATCCGGGCCCGAACGGTCGCCTCGGCATCGTCCGCCCGATGAATCAGCTCCGAGCCGTCGACGTCGCAGATGCCCCAGACCTTCGGCGGCTTGAACCAGTCGTTGTAGACATGGCCGCCGGCCTTGCAGATTCGCCGCCCGGCGAACCGGCCGATGAGATCCTCGATCGGGACCTCGATCAGGAGCGCCTTGTCGACGTGCCGGCCCGAGGCCGCGAGGGCCGCATCGAGCGCCTCGGCCTGCGGGCGCGTCCGGGGGAAGCCATCGAGGATCGCGCCACCCAGGGCATCGTCCCGCCCAAGCCGGGCCAGGAAGAGCCGGACCATGACCTCGTCGGGGACGAGCTCGCCGGACTGCATGATGGCGTCGACCTCGCGGCCGATCTCGCTCCCGGCCGCGACCTCCGATCGGAGCAGGTCGCCGGACGCCAGGACGGGAACGCCAAGGCTCGCGGACAGCAGCGGCGCCTGCGTGCCCTTTCCAGCGCCAGGCGCCCCGAGCAGGATCGCGACCGTCACGCTGCCTCCATGGTGCGGACGGCGCGGCAAGCGAAATGCGCGGCCGAGGACGTTCCCGAGCGCACATCGAAATGCGTGAGGGAGCGCCCGGAGGCCGCAACGCCGCGAAGGCCCGTCAGGCGCAGCATGGCGTTAGCGGATGAAGCCTTCGTAGTTGCGCATCATCAGCTGCGCTTCGATCTGCTTCATCGTCTCCACGACCACGGAGACGACGATCAGGAGGCCCGTGCCGCCGATCGCGAGGCCCTGGAGGTTCGGGTCGAGGACCCCCATGAGCACCGGCGCGACCGCGACCGTGCCCAGGAAGAGCGCGCCCGCGAGCGTGATCCGGCTCACGACCCGGCCCAGGTACTCCTGCGTGGGACGGCCCGGTCGGATGCCCGGGATGAAGCCGCCGTTCTTGCGAAGCTGCTCCGCCGTCTCGTCCGGCTTGAACGTGAAGGCCGTGTAGAAGTACGTGAAGCCGACGGTCAGGAGGAAGTACAGGATCGAGTACTGGATCGTCGTCGACGACAGGAAGCCCCCGATCGCGGTCGCGACGTCCTTCACGATCTGCACGTCCGAGACGGAGAAGTAGGCGGCGAGCTGCCCCGGGAACGACAGGATGCTGATCGAGAAGATGATCGGGATGACGCCGGCGAGGTTGACCCGCAGCGGCAGGAACGTCTGGCCGCCCTGGTACATCCTCCGGCCGCGGACGCGGCTGGCGTACTGGATCGGGATGCGGCGCTGGCCCTCCTGGATGTAGATGATCACGGCGACCGCCACGATCGCGAGGACCACGAACAGCACGATGTCGCGGGGCGACGGCGACTGCAGCATCTGCACGAGGCCCGCGGGCGCGCGGCTCGTGATGCCCGCGAAGATGATGAAGCTGATGCCGTTGCCGATGCCCTTCTCGGTGATCAGCTCGCCCAGCCACATGAGCACGACGGCGCCCGCGACGAGGGTGATCATCTGGACCCAGCTCAGGGCGTTCCCGAGGCCGAAGCCACCGATGATCACGTCCTGGGCGGAGAGGGCCGACAGGATGCCGAAGGCCTGCAGGAGGGCCATCGGGACGGTCAGGTAGCGGGTGTACTGGTTGAGCTTCTGGCGGCCGTACTCGCCCTCGCGGCTGAGCGCCTGGAGGGACGGGATCACGCCCGTCATCAGCTGCATGATGATCGAGGCGTTGATGTAGGGGTTCATCGCCAACCCGACGATGGAGAGCTGCGACAGGCCGCCGCCCGCGAACAGGTCCAGGATCCCGAAGGCCGTGTTGTTGCGGAAGAAGTCCGCCAGGGCCGTGCGATCGATGCCGGGGAGCGGCACCTGGGCCAGCAGCCGGTAGACGACCAGGATCCCGAGGACGAAGAGGATGCGCCGACGGATGTCGGGCGCGCGGAAGGCGTTGAGCAGCGACTCGAACACGGCCGCTTAGGCGTCCGCTTCGGGCTTGGCGCGGGGCTTGCGAGCCTTGGGCCTGGCCTCGGCGGGCGCCTCGTCGGCGGCCTCGTCGGCGCCGGCGTCGGTCGCCACAGCGTCGGCCGCCTTGGCCCGGCCGCGGGCCTTCTTCTCGGCCGTCGCGGCCTCGGCCTCGCCTGCCTCAGGGGCTGCGGGGGCCTCCGCGGCCTCGGGTGCTTCGGTCGGGGCGCTGGCCGTGGGAGCCTCGCCGCCCGAGGGAGCTCCCTCGCCATCCTCGACACCCATCGCGGCGCGCTTCTCGCCAGGCACCTCGAGCACCGATACCGTGCCGCCCGCAGCCTCGATCTTCGATCGAGCGCTGCCGGAGAACGCGTCGGCGACCACGAACAGGGCCGTCGAGAGCTCGCCGCCGCCGAGGATCTTCATCGGCCGGTCGAGCCGGCGAACGAGCCCTGCGGCGCGGAGGATCTCCTGGTTGACCGTGATCGGCGCGGACTTGCCCTTCGCCGCCTTCGTGCCGGGCATGTCGCCGGGCTCGAGCTCGCCCAGCTCGACGAGGCGCGCGATGTCGCCGATGTTGACGACCTCGTAGTCGATCTTGAACTTGTTGACGAAGCCCCGGAGCTTCGGGATCCGCTGGTGGAGCGGCGTCTGGCCGCCCTCGAACCAGGCCGGGATGGTGCCGCCGGCTCGAGCCTTCTGGCCCTTCGTGCCCCGACCGGCGGTCTTGCCCTGGCCCGCGGCGATGCCGCGGCCGACGCGGCGCCGCTCCTTGCGGGAGCCGGGGGCCGGCTTGAGATCGTGCAGCTTCACTTAGTTCTCCTCGGCGCCCTTGCCGGCCTTGCCCGCGGTGGCATCGGTGCCGGCACCGGGCTCCTCGACGGAGACGAGGAATCGGACCTGGCGAACCATGCCGCGGGTGGCGGCGTTGTCGACGACCTCGACCGACGAGCCGATGCCGTGCAGCCCGAGCGCCTTCAGCGTCGCGCGGTTGCGGGCGATGTGGCTGATCGAGCTCTTGACCTGGGTGACGCGAAAGGTTCCGGCCATCAGCTCGCCTCGGCGGCCGGCTGGCCTGGGATGTAGAGGCGGACGGGGACGCCGCGGCGCGCGCTGAGGTCGGCGGCGGAGCGGAGGCTCCGGAGGCCCTCGAGCGTGGCCCGGGTCACGTTGACCGGGTTGGTCGAGCCGTAGACCTTCGTCAGGATGTCGCGGATGCCCGCGGCCTCGACGACGGCGCGCACCGAGCCGCCGGCGATGACGCCGGTGCCCTGGCTGGCGGGCTTCAGGAGGACCTCGCTGGACGAGAACGTCAGGCGGACCTCGTGCGGGATCGTCGTCCCGACCATCGGGATCTTGATGAGGTTCTTCTTCGCGTCCTCGACGCCCTTGCGGATCGCCTCGGGGACTTCGCCGGCCTTGCCGAGACCGACTCCGACGTGGCCCGCGCCGTCGCCGACGACGATCATGGCGCTGAAGCTGAAGCGTCGGCCGCCCTTGACGACCTTCGCGACGCGATTGATCTGGACGACACGCTCCTCGAGCGTGAGCTTGTTGGCATCGATGCGTGGCATGTCGGGCTCCTCAGAAGTCCAGGCCGGCTTCGCGAGCCGCGTCCGCCAGGGACTTGACCCGACCGTGGTAGCGGAAGCCCGCGCGGTCGAACACGACCTTGCCGACGCCCGCGGCCTTCGCGCGCTCGGCCACGAGGCGGCCCACGACGGCCGCGTCGGCCGACTTGGTGCCGCTGGCCGAGCGAAGCTCCGGCTCGAGCGACGAGGCCGCGGCGAGCGTCCGGCCGGACGCGTCGTCGATGACCTGGGCGTAGATGTGATTCAAGCTCCGGAAGACGGCCAGCCGCGGCCGCGACGCGTCCCCTGCGAGATGCAGGCGAAGGCGTGCGTGTCGCTTCTGGCGAGCCGCACCGCGGCTGAAGGTGGCGGTCATTCGATGGATCCTCGGTCTCTCGTCCGGCGGGCTACTTCTTGCCGCCGATCTTGCCGGCCTTGCCGGCCTTGCGGCGGATCTGCTCGCCGGCGTAGCGAACGCCCTTGCCCTTGTAGGGCTCGGGCTTGCGGGTCGCCCGGACGCGCGCGGCGACCTGGCCGACCAGCTCCTTGTCGATGCCGACGACGGCCAGCCGGGTCGGGTTCTCGACCTCGAAGCTGATGCCCTGCGGCGGATCGATCTCGATCGGGTGGCTGTAGCCCAGGTTGAGCTGGAGCTTCCGCCCGACGAGCGCTGCACGATAGCCGACCCCGGTGATCTCGAGCGGCTTGCGGTAGCCGGTCGTCACGCCGACGACCATGTTGTTCACCAGGGTCCGGGTCAGCCCGTGGAGCTGCTTGTGGGTCTTCGCTTCCGAGGGCCGGGTCACGAGGATCTGGTCGCCCTCCTGGGCGACCCCGATCTCCGGATGCAGCTCGCGGGAGAGGCTGCCCTTGGGGCCCTTGACCGTGACGCTGCGGCCGTCGATGGCGACATCGACCCCGGCGGGGACGGCGATGGGCAGGCGTCCGATTCGAGACATCTCGGCTACCAGACGTAGGCCAGGACTTCGCCGCCGAGCTGGGCCTTGCGGGCCTGCGCGCCGGTCATGATCCCCTGGCTCGTGCTGACGATGACGACCCCGAGGCCACCGAGGACCCGCGGGATGTCCGTCTTGGAGGCGTAGACCCGAAGCCCCGGCTTGCTGACGCGCTTGAGCCCGGAGACGACCGGGACCTTGCCGTCGACATAGCGCAGGGTCAATTTGAGGTTCTTGCTCGGGCCGGCCTGCTCCTCGGCGACGTCGGCGATGAAGCCTTCGGCCTTGAGGATGCGGGCGATCTCGCGCTTGGTGCGCGAGGCCGGCACGACCACCTCTGTGTGGCGCGCTCGAGACGCGTTGCGGACGCGGGTCAGCATGTCCGCGATGGGATCGGAGATGTTCACGTCGGACCTACCAGCTCGACTTGGTGACGCCCGGCAGCTCGCCCGTCAGGGCGCGCTCCCGGAAGCAGATTCGGCAGAGGGCGAAGCGGCGCATGAACGCGCGCGGCCGGCCGCAGACGACGCAGCGGTTGTAGCCCCGGACGCCGAACTTCGGCTTCCGACCTGCCTTGGCGATGAGTGACTTCTTGGCCATGGTCTCCCCTCCCCGCGCCTACGAGGCGAAGGGCATGCCGAGGAGCTCGAGCAGACGCTTCGACTCCTCGTCGGACTTCGCCGTCGTCACGATGCTGACCTCCAGCCCGCGGAGACGGTCCACCTTGTCGTAGTCGATCTCGGGGAACGCGATCTGCTCGCGAAGCCCCATCGTGTAGTTGCCGCGGCCGTCGAACGACCGGCCGGGAATGCCGCGGAAGTCGCGGATGCGAGGCAGCGCCAGCATCGTCAGGCGCTCGAGGAAGTCCCACATCCGCTGGCCGCGGAGCGTGACCTTGAGCCCGATCGGGTTGCCGGTGCGGATCTTGAACTGGGCGATCGAACGGCGGGCCTTCAGCACGATCGGCTTCTGCCCGGTGATCGCGGTGAGGTCGCCGGACGCGGCATCGATGGCCTTGGCATTGGTAAGCGCCTCGCCCATGCCGATATTGACGACGATCTTCTCGATCCGCGGCACCTGGTTGGGGTTCGCGTACTCGAACTGCTTCGTCAATGCCGCGATGACCTCGTTGCGGTATCGGAGCCTGAGGCCGCGCTCGGCCACGCCGTTGGAGGCAGTTGCTGCGATCTCGCCGCGGGGCGTTGCCTCACGGCGGCGTCCGGCGCCGCGAGCCGGAGCGGCCTCGGGCTCGGCCTCAGCGGCGGCCGTCTCCGACGTGGCATCTGGCGTGGCATCTGGCGTGGCGGCGTCTTCGGTCTGAGTTTCCGCTGCCGCTTCGGCGGCAGGTGCCTCCGCGATTGCCTCGTCAGCGGCCATCAGCTCGCCCTCGACCGGGGTCTCGGCGGCAGCCATCGGCTCCTCCTCCACCGCGGGTGTCTCGGGCGTCATCTGGTCGGTCATGCCGTCACCTCGATCGCCTTGCCGCAGTGGCTGCAGACGCGCACCCGGCGGCCGTCCTCGAGGACGGTGTGCCGGATCCGGGTCGGCTCCTTGCAGCTCGGGCAGATGAGCATCACCTTGGAGACGTCGACCGGCTTCGCGATGTCGAGGATGCCGCCCTGCTGGACCTTCGGGGCACGGTCGGTCCGGCCCTGGGTCTGGCGCGGCTTGGTATGACGCTTGGCGATGTTCAGGCCTTCGACGACGACCGACACGGGCCGCGACGAGACCGGCTTCCAGAAGCCGCGACGGGCCTGGCGGCCGGCATCGCCCGGGGCCGCGGTCGTGCGCTGGATCGCGCCGACGTTGGTGATGACGCGCTCGACCACACCACGCTTGCCGGCGTCCTTGCCGGACAGCAGCAGCACGGTGTCGCCCTTGCGGATCTCGGGGACCCGCGTTCGACCCGTGGCCATCACAGCACCTCCGGCGCGAGCGAGACGATCTTCATGTAGTTGCGGTCGCGGAGCTCCCGGGCGACCGGGCCGAAGATCCGGGTGCCACGCGGGTTGCCCTGGTTGTTGATCAGCACGGCTGCGTTCTCGTCGAATCGGATGTAGCTGCCATCGGGGCGGCCGTATTCCTTGGCCGTCCGGACGATGACCGCGCGGACCACGTCGCCCTTCTTCACGGCGGCGTTCGGGATCGCCTGCTTGACGCTCGCGATGATCACGTCGCCGACGGCGGCCGTGGTCTTCGTCGAGCGCCCCATCACGCGGATGCACTGGATCGTCCGGGCACCCGTGTTGTCGGCGACCTTCAGGCGGGTCTGGGGCTGGATCATTCGGCGTCCTTGTCGGCCACGGCTGCGTCGGCCCCGGCCTCGTCGG
>JAICVI010000182.1 GCA_025935415.1 Chloroflexota bacterium | reverse complement strand
GCATCGCCGCGGTAGACGACGGCGCCCGCCTCCTCGAGCGGCTTGACGTGCGAGGCGTCATCCGGGTCCTCGGCGCCGGCCGG
The DNA here is from genome assembly GCA_025935415.1 of Chloroflexota bacterium. Lineage (GTDB taxonomy): Bacteria > Chloroflexota > Limnocylindria > Limnocylindrales > CSP1-4 > UBA5189. Next base: position 4,425 of record JAICVI010000182.1, on the reverse strand, counting down.
CCGATTGACCATGTAGTCGCGCCGATCCGACGCCTGGCGCCACGACCACGAAGCGCGATTCGCGTGGTGCCGGGCGGCGCCGTCGAGGAGGGACTTCGACGGCACGCAGCCGATGTGCGGGCAGCTGCCGCCGAACCACCGGCGGTCGACGATCGCGACGCTGGCGCCCCGCTGGCGGGCCTCGAACGCGGCCGACTCGCCGGCCGGCCCGGCGCCGATGATGACGAAGTCGAACATCACGCCGATTGTGTCGAACCGCCAGCTACAGGCGCGGGCCGGCGCTGCCGCCACGCCTCGTACAGCAGGATCGCCGCGGCCGCGGAGACGTTGAGCGAGTCGGCGATGCCTTCCATCGGCAGGCGGACCGACTCGACATCGCTGCCCAGCCAGGTGCTCGACAGGCCCTCCGCCTCGCTGCCGAGCACCAGCGCCACGGCGCCGCGCAGGTCGGCATCGACGTGCAGGGTGGGGGAGCCCACCCGGGTCGCGACGATGCGGAGGTGCCGCGCCCGCAGCCAGGCCGCGACCTCCTCGACGGGCGCGGCCACCACGGGGACGCTGAAGACCGTGCCGACGCTGGCCCGGATCACGTTCGGGTTGAAGAGGTCCGTGCCACCGACGGTGATCACGGCGTCGGCGCCGGCTCCATCGGCGGAGCGGAGAATCGCGCCCACGTTCCCGGGTTTCTCGACGTCCTCCGTCACGACGACGAGCGGTGCCTCGGGGAGCGCCAGGTCCGGGAGCGTCCGGATGGCCGGCCGCGCGACCAGCACGATCCCGTCCGACCGATCGCCGTAGGCGAGCTTCTCGAACGCTCGGGTGCTGACCGCGACGAGCTCCCGGCGGCCGTGGGCGTGCCCGAGCGCGTTGAGCGCCGCGCGAGCGTCCGGGCTCGTGAGCAGCGCGGTGCAGACGAACGCCGCTTCGATCTCCACGCCGGCGTCGATCGCGCGGAGCGCCTCGCGGGCCCCATCCACGAGGGTCAGGCCCGTCGCATCGCGCTCGCGGCGCTCGCGCAGGGCCACCGCCGCGCGAATGCGTGGGTTGGCGGGGCTGTCGATCTCCACGGGCGGGATCATCCCATCCGGACCGCCCAGCCGAGATCGAGACGCGCGCCGGAGGCCGCATCCAGCCCCAGTGGCACGACCTCCGGGCTTGCCCTTTCGAAAGCCGAGGCGAGCGCGTTCGCCAGCGCCTCACCTTCGAGCGACGTCGTGTGTGCCGTCAGAAGGACGAAGCCGTCCTTGCCGGCGATCGCCGCGCAGGCACGGAGGAGCGACGGCAGCTCATCGACCAGGCGCCACTGCCGGCGCCCCGCTCGCCCGAAGCTCGGCGGGTCCAGGATGATCCCGTCGTAGCGGCGCCCGCGCCTCGCCTCGCGAGCAACGAACGCCGCCGCGTCGTCGACGAGCCAGCGCACCGGGCAATCCTCGAGCCCGGAGAGCGTGGCGTTGCGTCGCGCCCACTCGACCGCGCCCTTGGACGCGTCGACGTGCGCCACGTACGCCCCCGCGCGGGCCGCCGCAAGGGTGAGCAGGCCGGTGTGGGCGAAGAGGTTCAGCACCTGCGGCGGCTCAGCCGGGGGGACCCGCGAGCCGACGCGTGAGCCGGCGCGCGAGACGGCGCGTGATCCGGCGTGCTCCGTGAGGCGCTCCGCGACCCGATCCGCCACCCAGGCGAGATTCGCGGCGTGCTCCGGGTACAGCCCGAGCCCGCCCGACGCCGTCGGCCGCAGCTCCAGCTCCAGGGCGGACCCCAGATCCGGCTCGCCGAGCCGAACGGTCCACGGAGAGAGGGCCTCCTCCTCGCCGAACCAGCCGCGCGTCCCATCGAACCGCAGGTCGGCGCGCCGCCAGGTCAGGAGGTCCGCGAGCCGGGGGCCTGTGGCCCCTGGCGCCGGGCGATCGACGACGCGGGCGCCGAACCGCTCGAGGCGCCGGCCATCGCCGGCGTCGAGGAGCTCATGCTCGGTCCATTCGGCCCTGCCCGGGTTCGGCGGCATCGGTCCATCATGAACCGCACAGATGACGCGCATCCTCCTGTACACCGGCAAGGGCGGCGTCGGCAAGACGAGCATCGCCGCAGCGACCGCGCTGTTGAGCGCGCAGCGCGGCCATCGGACGATCGTCCTCTCGACCGACATCGCCCACAGCCTGGCCGACGCCTTCGACCAGCCACTGGGGCCCGAGCCCACGCCGCTGGCCGAGAACCTCTGGGGCCAGGAGCCGGACGTCTACCACAACATCGGTCGCTACTGGTCGACGATCCAGCGCTACATGGCCGAGCTCTTCAGCTGGCGCGGCCTCGACGAGGTCCTCGCGGAGGAGATGACGGTCCTGCCCGGCATGGACGAGCTCGGGAACCTCCTGTGGATCGCCGACCACGTCGAATCAGGCGCCTACGACGTGATCGTCGTCGATGCCGCGCCGACGGGCGAGACGCTGCGCCTGTTGAGCCTGCCGGAGGCGAGCCGTTGGTGGATCGAGCGGATCGCGCCCATCGGGCGACGCGTCAGCCGGGTCGGTCGGCCCATGCTGGAGCGGATCATCGGCGTGCCGATGCCGCGGGACGAGGTCTTCGCGGCGGCCGAGCGGCTTCTCAACCGGCTCGACAAGGTCCATCGCCTCCTCGCCGACCCGGAGCGAAGCTCGGTCCGAATCGCGCTCAATCTCGAGAAGCTTTCGATCGTCGAGGCGCAGCGCTCGTTCACCTACTTCCACCTCTTCGGCTACCCGGCGGATCTCGTCGTCTGCAATCGCGTCCTGCCCTCGGGCAAGGACAGCGACGGCTCGTTCGCGAACCTCCGCGCGACCCAGCAGCGCTACCTGCCGGAGGTCGTCGCCCAGTACGCCCCGGTCCCGGTCCGCACCGTGCCCCAGTTCGACCGCGAGATGATCGGGCTGGAGCGGCTGGCCGAGATCGGGCGGGCGCTGTTCGGCGACGACGACCCGACGACGTTCTTCTACAAGGGCCGGCCGTACCGCGTCCACGCCGAGAACGGCGGCCACGTCCTGGAGGTCGCCCTGCCGTTCACCTCTCGCGAGGACGTCTCGATCCAGCGCGACGGCGACGAGCTGCAGCTCCAGGTCGACGGCCTGCGCCGCACGATCGTGCTGCCGCGCGCCCTGATGGACGTGCCCACGACGAGTGCGAAGATGGACGACGGCGTGCTGCGGATCCGGTTCGAGGGTCGCGCGCCGGCGCGGAAGCACTAGCGAGAGGCGGCGACAGCGCCGGCCACAACGGAGGAGATCGATCGATGGACGAGTCGACACGCGCTGGCAGGGGTTCCCGGTCGCGGCCGGTCACGGCTTCGGCGGGCCTGCCGGAATCCGCCGCCGACGCCCGAATGGCCGAGCTGGAGCGGCGCCTGGCGGAGCTCGAGGGCGAGCCGTCGATGCGCGACCGCGGCCGGAAGCTGATGGACCGGGTGGTCCCGCCGGAGGCGACGCGGCATTTCCGCAACGCCGGCCGGGAGCAGCTGATGGGCATCCGCTCGATCGTCGACCACTGGATCAAGCGCATCGACGACGCGGAGGTTCAGGCGACCGACCCGGGGGGCCGCCACCGCATCGAGATCGACTGACCCGCCGATTACGCTTCGCCTCCCAGAAGGAGGCACGGCGTGGTCATTCTCGGCTTCGACATCCCCGCAGCGCTCATCCCGGACGTCAGCCTGTTCGAGATCGTCGTCCGGGGCGTGATCACGTACTTCACGATCTTCATCCTGCTCCGGGTCATCCTTCGCGGCCGCACGTCCGCCGTCGCGATGAGCGATCTGCTGGTGCTCGTGCTGATCGCCGACGCCGCCCAGAACGCCATGGCGGCCGACTACCACTCGATCACCGATGGCCTCGTCCTCGTCGCGACGATCGTCCTGTGCAGCTTCGCCGTCGACTGGGTCGCCTACCGATCATCGACCGTCCGCGGCTTCGTCCATCCGGAGCGCAAGCCGCTCGTCGCGAACGGCCGGGTGATGCGGAAGATCCTCCAGGAGGAGCTCATGACGGAGGAGGAGCTGCTGACGCAGCTCCGCTTGAACGGCATCGAGGAGCTCCAGGACGTGAAGGCTGCCTACCTCGAGGGCAACGGCGAGGTCAGCGTCATCAAGCGCGAGCCGGGCTCGGGTGACGAAGGCAAGCAGTCGAAGTCGACCGCCGCGGCGAACTAGCCGCTAGTACAGGCTCGGGAAACGGGCTCGCAGCGTCGGGCCGAGATCGACCGGGGTTGCACCCTGTAGCCGGTCAAGCAGCAGCTTCGTGCCACCGAGCTTCTGCCCGTAGGCCAGGACGTACGCCTTCATCGTGTGCCAGAACAGGGCCGTGCCCATCTTGATGCGCAGCTGGTTCAGCGTGTTGCCGCCCTGGATGTAGATCGTCTCGTAGTAGCAGGCGGCCGAGTACTGGGTGATCCTCCTGTCGAGCG
>JAICVI010000026.1 GCA_025935415.1 Chloroflexota bacterium | reverse complement strand
GGTGGGTCGCGGCCGGCGCTGCGGGCAACGTCTTGTACGGCTCCGCGAACGCGCTGGTCTACGTGATTGCGGTGGGCTTCGGCGTCGCTGCGTACGTCGTGCTGCTGTTCCGCGACCGACGTCGGGCCGTGGCGCAGCACCGCTCGACCCTGACCGAACCCGTGACACTTGCCGACCCTGACTGAGGCGCGGACGTGGCGCTCCTGCTTGAGCTGTGCGGGGTTTCGTTAGCTCAGCGGATCCCGCCGCACTCCAGCTTCGTCAGTCGGCGTCGAGCAGCTCGATGACCGGCGCCAGGGCGTCGAGTGCGGCCAGTGTCGGCGGCCAGACGACGAGCTCGACGTTCGTGTAGCCGGCCGCCGCGAACGCCCGCAGGCTGTCGGCGATCTCCTCGGCCGAGCCCCGAGCCGGAGGTTCGAAAACTGCCTCCGCACCACGAAAAGCCGTGGGCTCCACCACGATCCCGGCTGACTTGCCGATCGTTGCCGGGTCGCGACCCGCCTCGACACAGGCCGCCTCGAGCGCCGCCAGCCGCGGTCCGAACTCGACGAGGTCGCTGCGTTCCTGGACGTACCAGCTCCAGATGTCCGCATGGCGCGCCGCGAGCTGCAGCATCTTCGGACCACTGGCACCGATCATGATCGGGATCCGGCCGGGGCGAGGTCCGCGCGGTCGCTGTTCGAGGTCTCGCGCGGCATGGAAGGTGCCTTCGAAGTCTGCGCGACCCTGCCGCAGCAGCGGAACGATGATGGCCAGGGCCTCCTGGAAACGACCGTAGACATGGTCCTCGGGCAGGCCGAACGCGTGGGCCTGGCGACCGGCGTGTCCGGACCCGAGGCCGAAGACAAATCGGCCGCCGCTGATCTCGTCGATCGTCTCGACCGCCTTTGCCGTGATGCCCGGGTTTCGATGGAGTGCCGAGAAGACCCACGTCCCGACCTTCACCCGCGAGGTCGCCGCTGCGGTGGCGCCGGTCATGGCGACGCCCTCCCACCAGCCCTGCGGGCTGCCCTCCGCGGGGCGCCACAGGAGCTCGTCCGCGGTCCAGACCGCGTCGAATCCGAGCTCCTCCGCTCGTACTGCGAGATCGCGGATGTCGACCCACCGTGCAGTCGACCCGTCGACGAACGTGTCGCCCATCGGGAGAACGAGACCGACCTCGATCGGACGCATGCAGACCTCAATTCCCTGTGACGACCGCGTGTCGGCGGCTAGTGTGGCGCGTGAAATGCGGAACGTGGAGCAGCGCGTGCGGGCGCCACAAGTCCGCGCGGTGACCTCCATCGCGATCGCCTTGGTGCCGTTCGCACTCGCATTTCTCGGTGCAGGGATTGCCATGGTCGGCACCGGATTCGAAGGGTGGGAGGTCGCTGTCGGATGGCTTGCCGCGATGGTGGTCGTGCTCGCTGGCCCGACCCTCCTCGAGGTCGATCGACCGATGCGCGTCTTCCTTGACATCGTTGCGCTGATTGCGACGCTGACGGTCTTTGCCCCGATCGGCGGGTGGTGGTTCGCGCCGGCGATGGCGGCACAGCTCCTCCTCGACGGAACGCGTGCGCGAGGGCAGGCTGATCTCGTGGATGTTCCGTGACGCTGATCGAGGATGAAGCGCGCGGGACAGGGCGAGGCGCCGCGATACTTGCGGGCATGAAGCTCTACTTCGCCGGGCCCCTCTTCACCGCCGCCGAACGCGACTGGAACGTGGCGCTTGCGGGCGCGCTGCGCGACGCCGGCCACGAGGTCTTCCTCCCCCAGGAGCAGGAGCCCGGCAAGGACGCGCCCGGGATCTTCTCGACCGACGTGGGCGGGATCGACTGGGCTGACGCCCTCGTGGCCATCATGGACGGCGCGGACCCCGATTCCGGCACGTGCTGGGAGGTCGGCTACGCCTACCGGAAGAAGCCGATCGTGCTCGTCCGCACGGACCTGCGCCGCAACGAGGGGAGCGGCGGCTCCGGCTACAACCCCATGCTCACGGAATCGGCGACGCTCCGAATCGAGGCCGTCGCAGCCCCGATCGACGAGGTCGCACGACAGCTTCTCGAGACACTGGGGAGCCTCGAGCACGGTTCGTGAGCAGGCCGCTGCCAACCCTCACCGATGGTCATGTGCTCCTGCGTGCGGCGGAGCCTCGGGATCTGCCCTCGATCGAGATCGGCATCCGTGACCCCGACGTGCTCCGCTGGATCGGGCCCCAGCCGGCGTCAGCGGAGGAGGTCCTGGCGCAGAACGAGCAGCGCTGGGAGCGCGGCTCGCCGACGCTGTCGATCTGTGAGCCGGACGGGGCCTGCGTCGGCAAGGTCTGGATGAACGTCCCGGAAGGTGACCGCTCGACGGGCTTCGTCGGCTACTGGCTCCTCCCCGCGGCGCGCGGTCGAGGGTTCGCGACGGGCGCGGTGCGCCTGCTCTCCGCGTGGGCGCTGCGCGAGCTCGGGATCACGAGGGTCCGCCTGACGACCGCCCCCGAGAACGCTCGGTCGCAGCGCGTGGCCGAGCGGAGCGGCTTCCAACGCATCCCGCCGGGCGAACGCGATGCCGCCGAGGGCGCGCACCGAGGCGACTTCGTCTACGAGCTCATCGATCCCCCAGCAATGGCATGAGCCCTGCGACGAGCGCCCGCCTCCGGAGGCTCGCGCTGGCGCTGGTCGGGACCGCGGCGCTGGTCGCGTGGGTCGCGGCGGCCCCGCCGATGCTCCTGGCCTTCCTCCTGCTCTGGGCGGGCGGCGGACCTGACCCGCTCGTCCTGGGGCTGGGGCTCGCAATGGCCCTGGGCTGGTTCGCCGCCGGGGTCTGGCTCATCCGCGAGCTCTTCCGCGGCCGCTGGCGGCTCGTGCTCGCGCCCGTCGTCGCGTGGGCCTGGGTGTACCTGCTCGCGCAGCTGCTGGTCCGGAGCGGCCACGTCAACTTCGGGTACTAGCGGCCTATCCTCGGGCGCGTGCCGACCTTTCAGGACGTCCGCGAGATCTCGATGGCGCTGCCGGAGGTCGAGGAGCACGTGACCTGGGGCTCGGACGTCAACTTCCGGATTCGGAACAAGATGTTCGCGATCGGCGGCGAGGATGGAACCGGGATCACCCTGAAGGCCTCGACGGCGGTGCAGGCGGATCTCATCGACCTCGATCCGGAGACGTTCTCCAAGGCGGCCTACGTCGGGCGGTTCGGATGGGTGAACGTGGACCTCGAGCGGATCGACCGGCCGCTGCTGGAAAAGCTCCTCCGGGATGCGTGGCGCTCCACCGCGCCGGCGAAGCTGCGCGGGCTGGTAGGGGAATGACGGGCGACGGGCCAGGTGCCGGATTCGCAATCCGCTCCGCGCGCCCGGAGGACGAGCCGGAGCTCACCGAGATCCAGCACTCCAGCGCGATCCACCACGCGACCATCGACCCGGACCGCTGGCAGGCGCGCTCGATCGGGGAATCCGTCGAGGCCCGCCGCTACTGGCACGCGCAGTCGCCACGCAGCGAGGGGATCGTCGCGGTGGGGCCTGACGGCAAGCTCGTCGGGATGATCGAGCTGTGGCTCAAGCGGCCTCGCGGACCCGCCGGCGCGCGGATCCCGCGCGTGAAGGTCGACCTCGGCATCGCGGTCGCGCCGGAGTGGCGCGGGCGTGGCGTGGGCACGGCCCTGCTGGCCGCGGCCGAGGCCTGGGCCCGGCAGCAGGGCGCGGAGCGGATGACCCTCGACCTCGACGTCAATAACGCGGGCGCGCTTCGGTTGTACGAGCGCGTCGGCTACCAGGTCGAGGCCATCGCGATGGACAAGCCGATCGAGCCCGACGACGCATCGATCGATGCGCCGAACGCCGTCCGCAACGGTGATGGCGAGGTCGTGCCGACCCTCGTCGGCGACCAGGTCACCCTTCGACCGATTCGTCCATCCGACCGCGACGCCCTCATCGAGGTCCTCCGTGATCCCACGGTCGTCGCGATCTGGGACTCGCGCGGCCCGGAGCACTCTGCAGACGAGTTGCTCGCCGGGGGCCCGCATTGGACCGTCTGGGTGATCGAGGTCGACGGCGAGGTCGCCGGTTCGATCCAGGCGGCCGAGGAGGAGGATCAGGACTATCGCCACGCCGGCATCGACATCATCCTGTCGTCCCGGTTCCAGAACCGGGGGCTCGGCACCGACGCGGTGCGGACGCTCGCCTATTACCTCATGGACATCCGGGGCCACTTCCGCCTCACGATCGACCCCGCGACGTCGAATGCCCGGGCGATCCGCTCCTACGAGAAGGTCGGGTTCAAGCCGGTCGGGGTGATGCGCCAGTACGAGCGTGGCGTCGACGGCACGTACCACGACGGGCTGCTCATGGATCTGGTTGCTGGCGAGCTGACGTAGAGGTGGGCGTGGGCGACCTGTTGGCCGATCGCGTCGTGGTGATCACCGGGGCGACCGGTGACCTGGGCCCGGCGGTGGCGCACCGCTTCGCCGACGAAGGCGCCCGCTGCGCCCTCCTGGCGCGGGATGAGGACGCCTGCATCGGGCTGGCGATGTCGCTGCCGGGCGCGACCAGGCGGCACTTGCCCTTGCCCGCGGATCTCGGGAACGCCGATTCGGCGGCGAGCGCGGCCGAGAGGGTGCGCGAGAAGCTGGGTCCGGCATCCATCCTGTTGCACCTGGTCGGTGGCTACGCCGGTGGCACGCCGTTCCTCGACACCGACGACGACGAGCTCCGCAAGCAGCTCGAGCTCAACCTCTGGACGACCGCTGGCGCCATCCGGGCATTCCTGCCGGACATTCTCGCCACGGAGCACGGCCGGATCGTGACGATGTCGAGCTTTGTCGCGTCGACGCCCACGGCGAAGCACGCGGCCTATGCCGCGTCCAAGGCCGCCGCGGAGGCCCTCACCATCTCGGTCGCGAAGGACCTCGCAGGCACCACCGCGACCGCGAACATCGTCGTTGTCCGGTCGATCGGCTCGGAGAAGCCGGGTGACACGCGTCCGGAGGAGATCGCCGCCGCCATGCTCTGGCTCGCCTCCCCGGAGGCCGGAGCGACGAACGGCCAGCGGATCCAGCTGTTCGGGCGGGCCTGATTCCCGCGCTCGCGCGCGGCTCTCCGCCATTCGAAAAGCCCCGGGCGAATCGAAAAGCCCCGGGCATTCGCCCGGGGCTTGCTCGTGGCGTTGCCGATCAGATCGGCCCGCTGCCCGACCGCGTTCGACCGCGGAGCATGTTCCAGCCCACGACGACGATGACCGCCCCGATGACGGCGACGATGATCGTGGTCAGGCTGAAGTCATTGATGTAGTTCCCGCCGCTGCCGGGGAGCAGCAGGCCGGCCAGGAACCCGCCGACCAGGGCGCCGACGATTCCGAGCACGATGTGCCCGATGACACCCATGCTCTCGTCGCCCTTGACGAGGAACCCGGCGAGATAGCCGGCAATTGCCCCGACAACCAGCCAAGAAATGATTCCCATGAGCCGATCTCCTTCCCAAGCGTCTAAACGCGCGCACCATTGGGCACGGTCCAACGGTAGGAACGCCCGATCGGGGATGAATCAAGGGAAGGGCAACGTTCTGCCTTCGGGCATCCCGATTCCATACACGGATCGGGGCTCTGGAGGGTGATGCGGTATCCTCCGCGCCCTGGGCCTGTAGCTCAATGGCAGAGCAGCTGACTCTTAATCAGCGGGTTGAAGGTTCAAGTCCTTCCAGGCTCACCAGCCCTCAAGCTGTGAAGACGCCCCTCAGAACGCTCGGGGCGTCCTGATTCCGGGCGTGCTGCGCCGCCGGAAGGCGTTTCGAGCTAGGCGGTCTTCTCGCGAACCGGTGGTCGGTTGCCTCGCTGCGGCGTGTCGAGGTCGCCGCGACGAGCTTCGTGCCAGATGTCGGCGGCGATCTCCTGGGTGTCGCGCGTCGCGCGGTGGAAATCCCGGGTCGATGGCGTCGACCCCGCCCGGCGGTCCTCCGCCTCGTGCAACCGGCCCAGGCTCTCGCGCATGTGTTCCGTGTAGAGGCGCTGGTACTCGGTTCGATGGCGCACGATTGCGGCCTCGATCACACGGCGCCGGCCGTCGGTGCTCCCGAACAGCTCGCGCTCGGCCTGCCGCCACGCGTACAAGGCGTCCTGGATGGCTTCTCGACGACTGACCATGAGCGCACGACGATCGGCTCAAGTCGGAGAAGACGGGCGGTATGCCCGTTTGGCAAGTCGGGCCTGAGTTCTCGACGATAGGCGCATTCGGGTGGGTTGTCCATGAGCGGCCGGGCCGTGCCTGGCCGGATCGCGTAGCCTTCCTGCCGATGCCAGAGCACGCCAGCGCCGTGTTGCCGGACGGCACGCGGCTCGTCCACATCGGGCCCTACAAGACGGGCACGACAGCGATCCAGGCGGCGTTCCACCTCGCCCGCAAGCGGGCCCTGGCCCAGGGCGTCCAGTACGCCGGCTACGGCCGCCAGCCGATGACCGCCGTGATGGCGGGGATCGGCAAGCCGTCGCCGTGGGCGGCGAATCGGACGCCGCCGAACCGCGCGGTCTGGCGCCAGCTCGTGGGCGAGATTCGCGGCTCCACCGCGCGGCAGGTGGTGCTGAGCAGCGAGTCGTTCTCGGACGCCGAGCCGGACGCGATCCGCCGCGTCGTCGAGGAGCTCGGCGGCGACCAGGTCCGGATCGCGGTCACGCTCCGGCCCCTCGGCAAAGTCATCCCATCGCAGTGGCAGCAGTACGTCCAGAACCGGCTTGTCGAGCCATTCGATACGTGGCTCGACGCGCTGCTGAACAAGCCCCGCGGTACCGTGACCCCGACATTCTGGTTCCGGCACCGCCACGACGAGCTCATCAAGCGCTGGGCGGACATCGTCGGGCCGGAGCGGATCACCGCGATCGTGCTCGACGATCGAGATCATGGCCTGGCCTACCGCGCCTTCGAGGAGCTCACGGGCCTCTCAGCCGGCACGCTTGTGCCGGACCCGCAGCTGTCCAATCGCTCGATGACGCTCGCGGAGATCGAGGTCATCCGGGCCTTCAACATCGCGTACAAGGAGGCCGCGCTTCCGCCGGTCCTCTATCAGCGCGTGATGCGCACCGGCGCGGCCCAGCTGATGGAGCGGCGAACGCCGGCCCCGAGCGAGGGCAAGGTCGAGCTGCCGCCGTGGGCCATCGAGCCGGTGGCGGCGATCTCCGAGGAGATCGTTGCGGGCATCGCCGAGACCGGGGTGCGGATCGTCGGCGACCTCGGCAGCCTGACGAGGGTCTCGACGACGCGAACCGATGCCGAGCCCGTCGTGCATGTCTCGCCGGACGTGGCCGCGGCCGCGGCGATGGGCATCCTGCTCGCCAGCGGGCTCGCTCGCGGGACCGCGAAGCCGGGTCGCGATTCGGGCGATCCGGAGGCCGATGCCGATCGGCCGAAGCCGCCGCGACCCATCGCCGAGCCGGCCGAGCTGTTCCGGGTATCGACTATCCAGCTCGGGCTGGTGCTGTTCCGCCGCCTCCGCGCGGCCGCACTGGATCGGGTCAGCGGGCTCGTGCGCCGCGGCTGAGCAGCCCCTGGAGTCGGGTGACGGCGTCGTCGACCGCGGTCGTCGTCGTGTCGATCACGAGGTCGGCGTCGAGTGGCGGCTCGTACGGTGAGTCGATGCCGGTGAAGTCGCGAATCTCACCCGCGCGCGCCCGCCGGTAGTGGCCCTTCGGGTCGCGAGCTTCGGCGACCGCGAGCGGTGTGCTCACGTGGACGAGGAAGAACGGCGCACCTGACGCCTCGATGGCCCCGCGGGCCTCGCGGCGCGCGGTGTCGAACGGGGAGATCAGCGCCGAGATGACGGTCGCGCCGGAAGCCGCCAGCTCCGCGGCGAGGAGTGCGGCGCGCCCCATCTGGAGCTCGCGGGCCGCGCGATCGAAGCCGAGCGGCGTCGGGTCGCGCTCCCGGAGGACGTCCCCGTCGACGATCTCGACCCGTCGACCCTCTCTGCGAAGCGCATCCGCGAGGGCCTCCGCGATCGTGGACTTGCCCGAGCCCGAGAGGCCGGTGAGGTAGACGACGGGGCCGGGGGTCGGCTCCTCGGTCGAGCCGGTCGTGTCGGTCGCGTCCATCACGCCGAGCCTCCGCTCGCCGCCACCGGGGTGGATCCAGCCGCTCGCCGCCGCTTGACCGTGCGACGGATCAGGACCCAGAGGACACTGCCGAGGAGAAGGGCCGCCACGGCTACGAGCAGGACGAGGTCGGTCGAGAGCCCCAGCAATCGGAGTCCGGAGGCGAGCAGCAGCACCGCGAGCGCGCGGCGAATCACGCCCCCGGGCGCCCGGCTGGAGATCTGCGCGCCGATGAAGGCCCCGGGCACCGCGCCGAGCAGCAGCGAAGCGGTGATGCTCGCGTCGAAGTGCCCGAACAGCACGTGGCCCAGCGCCGCGGCGCCCACGAGCGGAATCGCCTGGGTGAGGTCCGTCCCGACCAGCGAGGACGCCTTCAGGCCCGGGTAGATGAGGAGGAGGGCGACGATGATGATCGAGCCCGACCCGACCGAGGTGATCCCGACGATGAACCCCGCGACCGCGCCGAGGACGACCGTGGGTATCGGGCGCAGCTCGACGGTCGGGCGCGACGGCCGCGCGGCGCCCTCGCCCAGGGGCAGCGCGTTCTGCCACATCTGGAAGAGGGCCCGCAGCACCAGCCCGCCCGCGGCGGTGAGGAGGGCGATGCCAAGGAGCACCTTCAGGAGCGCGTCGAGATCCTCGCCGCGGGGCTGCGAGCTGACGAGCCAGGCCCCGATGAAGGCCGCCGGCACGGAGCCCAGGCAGAGCAGCCTGACCAGGCCGACGTTGACGGTCTTCGCGCGGAGGTGGACCAGCGCGCCGGCAGGCTTCATGACGACGCTCGCTACGAGATCGGAGGAGATCGCCGTCAGCGGATCGGCGCCGAAGAAGAACACCAGCATCGGGGTCATCAGCGCCCCACCGCCCATGCCGGTCAGCCCGACGATGACGCCGACGAGGAGACCGCCGAGCGCCAGCGGCAGATCGAGCGTCACCTTGCGATGATACGGGCTGCAACCGGTCGCTCAGCCCTGTCCCCCCGAGGTTTGCCCGAGCCCCGTGAAGTCGCACGTCCTGTCGCATCTCCGCGCCCTCGAGGCGGAGAGCATCTTCATCTTCCGCGAGGTCGCCGCGGAGATGCGCCGACCGTGCCTGCTGTTCTCCGGCGGGAAGGACTCGACGGTGATGCTCGCCCTGGCTCGAAAGGCCTTCGCGCCGGCGCCGATCCCGTTCCCGATCATGCACGTCGACACGGGCCTCAACTTCGCCGAGGTCCTCGAGTACCGCAACCAGTGGGTCGAGGAGCTCGGCCTCAAGCTGCTCGTGGCGTCCGTTCCCGAGGCGATCGAGCGCGGGCTCGTCCACGAGGAGCCGAACGGCTCGCGCAACCGGATCCAGACGCCGGTGCTGCTGGAGGCGGTCGAGCAGCACGGCTTCGACGCGCTGTTCGGCGGTGCGCGCCGCGACGAGGAGAAGGCGCGGGCGAAGGAGCGGGTCTTCTCATTCAGAGATGAGTTCGGGCAGTGGGACCCGAAGAACCAGCGACCAGAGCTCTGGTCGCTCTACAACGGGCGCGTGCAACCGGGTCAGTCGATTCGGGTGTTCCCGCTGTCGAACTGGACCGAGCTCGACATCTGGTCGTACATCGCCGCCGACAAGGTCGAGATCGCGCCGCTGTACTTCGCGGCCAAGCGCGAGGTCGTGCGGCGTGGCGACATGCTCTACATGGTCAACGAGTTCACGCCGCTCAAGGACGGCGAGCACGCCGAGCGGCTGATGGTTCGGTACCGAACGATCGGCGACGCGAATCTCACCGCGGCCGTCGAGTCCGAGGCGGACACGGTCGAGAAGATCGTGGAGGAGGTCGCCGCGGCCCGGATCACGGAGCGGGGCGCGACGCGCGGCGACGACCGGACCTCGGAGACGTCCATGGAAGACCGCAAGCGCGAAGGCTATTTCTGATGATGCGTGTGGGTGCATCAGCACCAACCTGCACCTCTTTGATGCACCCACTGGCATCACCCTGGGAAGGTCGCGACCGATGACTGCCGATTCGGCCGCGCCGAGAGGCGCGGTTCGCAAGGATCGCGCCGACCTGCTGCGGTTCGCGACGGCGGGCTCGGTCGATGACGGCAAGTCGACCCTGATCGGCCGGCTGCTGTTCGACTCGAAGACGCTGTTCGTCGACCAGCTGGCGGCCGTGGAACGCACCTCGAAGGAGCGCGGCCACGACTACACGGACCTGGCACTCCTGACCGACGGGCTCCGCGCCGAGCGCGAGCAGGGGATCACGATCGACGTCGCGTACCGCTACTTCGCGACGCCGAGGCGGCGCTTCATCATCGCGGACACCCCCGGACACATCCAGTACACGCGAAACATGGTCACCGGGGCGTCCACGGCAGACGTCGCGGTGCTCCTCCTCGACGCGCGCAAGGGCATCACCGAGCAGAGCCGCCGGCACGCGTTCCTGTCGACCCTCCTGGGCGTTCCCCATCTCGTCCTGTGCGTGAACAAGATGGACCTGGTCGACTGGTCGGAGGACGCGTTCGAGGCCATCCGCGAGGAGTTCACGGAGTTCGCCTCGCGCCTGCGCGTCCGCGACATGACCTTCATCCCGGTCTCGGCGCTCCACGGCGACAACGTGGTCAACCAGTCCAAGCGGATGCCCTGGTACGACGGGCTGCCGCTGCTCCGCCATCTCGAGCGGCTCTACGTCGCATCCGACCGGAACCTCGTCGACGTCCGGTTCCCCGTCCAGTACGTGATCCGGCCGCAGTCGCACTCGGTCACGGACTACCGCGGCTATGCCGGGGTCGTGGCGTCGGGCGTTCTGAAGCCCGGTGACCCGATCATGGCCCTGCCATCCGGCCTCACGACGACGATCGCTCGCATCGACACGGCCGATGGGCCCGTCGAGGAGGCTTTCCCGCCCATGGCAGTCACCGTCACGCTCGCCGACGAGCTCGACATCTCGCGCGGCGACATGCTCTGCCGGCCGCAGAACGCACCGATCATCGCGCAGGAGATCGACGCCCAGGTCTGCTGGATGGACGAGTCGGCGCCGCTGTCCGTGGGCGGCAAATACGCGATCAAGCACACGACCCGATGGGCGCGGGCACTGGTCCGCGAGATCGCCTACCGGATCGACGTCAACACGCTCCACCGCCACGAGGGCGTGGAGTCACTGGCCCTGAACGAGATCGGGCGGGTGAAGCTCCGGGTCACGCAGCCGCTGTTCGTCGATCCCTACCAGGACAACCGCGCGACGGGCGCCTTCATCCTCGTCGACGAGCGCACGAACAAGACCGCCGGTGCCGGCGTGATCGGGCGAGCGACGGTCGCAAGCTAGCGCCCCGGACCGGAGCGGCATCGTCAGGGCCGGGAGCGGAGCTCACGAACGAGGACGGTCGCGTCGCCCTCGACGACGATCTCCTCCGCTTCCACCCACGTCCGAAGTCCGTAGACGGGCTTGTCCTCGCGGACGCTCGTGACCTCGACGACGGCCCGCAGCGCCTGGCCGGGGTACACGGGTCGCCGATATCGAAGGTGCTGTTCGAGAAGCACCGTGCCGGGGCCGGGCAGCTCGGTGCCGAGCACGCGGCTGATGAGTCCAAGGACGAGGACGCCATGCACGATTGGTGCGTCGAATCCGGCATCCGCGGCGGCTCGTGGGTCGAGATGGATCGGGTTGTCATCGGCGCTCAGCGCAGCGAACGCAGCGATGTCGTCCGCGCTGAACGTGTGCTCCACGCTGGCTCGCGCGCCGACGCGCAGCCGTTCAGGCATCGGTCGCCCAGCGACTGGCCGCCCACTCATCGCGAAGGAGGCTCATCGTGATGACGTCAACGCGCTCGCCGTACTTGATCACGTGCTTCGGCAGCGTTCCATCGACGTGGAATCCGTACCGCTCGTGCATTCGCACGACGCCGTCATTCGTGGCCAGCACCTCACAGCACAGCTTGTCCAGGGCCAAGTCGTCGAAGGCGTAGCGCATCACGAACCGCTCCGTGGCGGACCCGACGCCGCGGCCGCGCACGCGCTCGTCGGCGAGGTAGAACGCCCAGTAGGCGCGCTTCTGCGGCAGGGAGATGTCGTACAGGTTCGCGAGACCAACGGGCTCACCGTCGAGCTCGATGACCCAGTAGCGGCGCGCCTCGTCCCCAAAGGCCGATCCGAACCAGCGGGCGTGCTCGGCTTCGCTGATCTGATGGTCGGTGTACATGTAGGTCGCGACCTCGGGCAGGTTGCGCCAGCGATGGATCAGCGTGATGTCGTCCAGCCGCATGGATCGGAACGAAACGGTCCCGGCGCGCTCGGTCATCGGACGGCCATTCTGCGCGAATCGGCGGCAAGGATGGTTGCGACCACGCGGTCGGTCCCGCGTCCGTCGGTGACGGCCATGGCAGCCGCCGACATCGAGGCGAGGCGCGACGGCGACGTCTGCAGCCGGCGAACCGCGGCCTCGATGGTTCCGGCCGCGACGTCTTCATGCCAGCCGAGCAGCTCCGCGGCCCCGAGCCGGTCGAGCGCGCGGCCGACAGCGAGCTGGTTGTCCGCGAGCGTCACCAGCAGGCTCGGAAGCCCGAGGGCACAGCGTTCCCAGCTCGCGGAGCCTGGCGCCCCGATGGCGAGCGACGCGGCATCGGCAAGCTCGGCGATCGCGCTCGTGTTGACGTGGAGACGCGCGGCCGGAACTTCTGCCGCGAGGAAGTTCGCGAGCCTCGGGAGGTGTGGGTAGGCCGCTCCGACGACGACGTCGGACGGCACACCGATCGCGGCGACCGCGTGGACGGCTCGGAGGGTCACGTCGCTCCGGTCGGCGCCGCCGAACATGACGAGGACGCGATCGAGTCGCTCGCGCCGGCGCGCGCCGCGGTCTCGAATCACCGCGAACTCGGGGCGCACGAGGGCATACGCCGGCCCAATGAGCACCGTCGCGGGTGCGGGTACGAGCGTTCGGTACGCGTCTGCCTCGACGCCGAGGTTCTGGTTCAGCACGATGTCGACACCGAGGGGACGGTCGGCGAGGTCGTCGATTGCCATCAGCACGGCATTCGAGTTGTTCGTGCGGGCGGCGTCGCACCACCGCGCGTCGATGCCGTAGTGATCCACCACAACGAGGTCCGCGGGACCTCCGAGCGCCGCAGACAGGACGGCGAGCTCCTCGGGCTCAGGTCCGGCCGGCATATCGACGTCGAGGAGGATCGTGTTCGCAGCCCCGCCAGGCCAGTCCGCTCGCAGCGAGCTCGGCGCCTGCGCGGCGGCGAGAACCGTCCGCCACCCATAAGCCGCGAGCGCCGTCGCGAGCGTCCGGCAGCGCACGACATGGCCCGTTCCGATGTCCGTGGAGGCGTCAGCCCGGAAGAGCGCGATCGGCTGGCGCACTCAGGTGGTGGCCCGTGAATCCAAGGCCGGAACCTCCTTCTGGACGACGTGCCGGTTGAGCGCTGACCAGTCCGGATGGGCCTTGGCGACGCGCAGGGCGTCGCGCCAGCCGAACGGCTCGTTTCCGACCGCCGAGTAGATCCGCCGGACGAGCTCCAGGTCCTCGGGCGTGTCGACGGTCCAGCGCTGGTCTGATGCGTCATTTTCGGCGTCCAGTCGAGCCTGGACGAAGCGCTCGGGATGGCGGCGGATGTACGGCGTTGCATGCTCCCGCGATGCCGGGTCGACGTCGTCGCGATCGGCCGCCTCGAGCGCCACCCGCGACACCACTTCGACATCGAGTCCACGCGGGAACGTCCGCGGCTCGAGCGCATTGCTCGCATAGTCGGCCGAGGCCTTCGTGAACACGTCGATCGTGGCGTCGATCAGCTCGGGGTCGATGAGCGGGCAGTCCGAGGTGATCCGCACGACCGCGTCGGCGCGAGCGCTCCGCGCGGCGTCGGCGTACCGCCGGAGGAGATCTGTCGCGCTCCCTCGCGAGATGGGCCACCCGTTGTCATCGGCCAGCGCCGCGAGGCGGTCGTCTTCGGCGAGCGTCGTCGTGGCCAGGACGACCTCGTCGACGAGTCGAGCGCGACCGGTACGGCGCATCACGTGCACGAGCATCGGCTCTCCGAGGATCGGCAGCAGCACCTTTCCGGGGAGACGCGTGCTGCCCGTCCGCGCCTGGACGATCGCGACGATTCTCTGCCTCAACGCGTCTCCCTCGCCGTGTCTCGAGCGCGGACGTCGCGCGAGCTCAACGGGCGGCCCAGCCGTCGATCTCGACCTTGTACTGCGGCGCAGCGAGCGCGGCGACGAACACGAGGGTGCTCGTCGGCACGTGATCGCCGAGCAGGCGCTCCATCTCGGCGCGCCGGCGGCCGGGATCCAGCTCCGCGCCGGTCACGACGTAGGTCGTGATCTTGACGAGGTCGGTGGTCTCCATTCCGGCGGCCTCGACGTTGCGGAGCACGTTCTGGAGGGCGACCGCGAGCTGGTCGACCGGGTCGTCCGGAATCGAGCCATCCGGGCGCATGCCGACCTGGCCGGCGATGAAGAGCACCTTCGATGGGCTCTCAACCTCGATCTGGTGGACGTAGCGCCCGACCGGGGCCGCGATGGTGTCGGGGTTGCGACTCGTCTTCATGGATCGAGGGTATGTCGGCGCGTCGCCTCAGTGATTGCCGTTGCCGTTCCCGTTGCCCCGCCCGTTGCTTCCGCCCTTGTCCTTGTCGTCGCCGTTGCCGATCCCGTTGCCGCCGCCCTGATCGGCGGGTGCCGCCGCCGTCGGAGCCGCGGTGGCAATGACCGCGGGCACGTCCCCAGCGTTGGAGGCAGTGGGCACGCGGGACGTCACCACCGCTGCGACCCCGATGAGCGCAAGCAACGCCGCTGCGGCGATGCCGGCCGCTCGCGGTGTTGCCGCGAATGAGGTCCTGGGGGTTGCGACCGGCCTACGACGCGCCGGCGGGCGGATCGGGTCGGCACCGGCGACGGGCTCGGCCGCCACGGAAGCGGCGTCGTCACGCCGAGGCAACCGCGGCTCCTCCGGCACGACCCATTCCTGTGTGTCCTCGAGCGCCGTCCCTGTTCCGAGCGCGCCCTTCGCGACGCCGGTGATGGCGACCTCGGCGGTCGGCGCCTCGGCCGCCGGCGCCTCGGCCGTCGTCGGCGACTCGCTGGTCGCGCCGGCGGATCGAGGTGGCAGCTTCTGCATCGACCGTTCATACCTCGCGAAGGCCGACGACCAATACGCCGCCGCGGCCGGACCGCTGGCAGCCTCGTTACAACGCCTGGTGGGGGCGCACGACCCGACCGATCGAGACGTCGCCGACCCCGAGCCACGCCGCCAGCGCTTCCAGCTCCGCCGTGGCGGCGCGGAGGTCGGCCTCCGTCGCGCCGGGTTCCAGGTGCAGCGCCGGCACCCGCAGGACGCCGGCCTTCTGGTCGGCCCTGGCATCGGCCCGGCCGGCCAGCCGCTCGCCGTTCAGGAACGGCAGCACGTAGAACCCCCAGCGTCGCTTCTCGACCGGCACGTAGATCTCGAGCCTGTAGTCGAAGTCGAACAGGGCCTTCGTGACGTTGCGGTCGTAGACGAGCCGGTCGAACGGCGACAGGAGCGCAGCGCGCCCCTCGAACGGTCGATCGAGCAGCTCGGGCTGGACCCGCCACTTGCCGCGGACGCCATCGATGGACGCCTCGAAGCCGATGTCGCCCGGATCCTCCGATGAGCCGACCCGGATGACGCCCTGCCGCCGCAGCCGCCGCCGTGCAAGCTCCCGCTGTGCCTCGGCGAGCGGCACTCTCGGGGAGTCGACCGGAAGCCACCGCTCCGCGAGGTCCCAGACACGATCGGCGCCGGCGCGTCCGACAACCGCGACGACCCCCATCGCCGAGAGCCAGTCCAGCATCTGCGAGGTATTCCGCTTGTTGGTCCAGCCGCGGGACGCCCAGTCCTTCGCGGCGATGTCCTGGATGTCGCGGGACCGAAGCGCGCCGCGCCTGCGCAGCTCCGCGATGACGTGCTCGCGGAACGCCGCGTTGTCGGACATCCACGTACGGATCCGGCGCCCGTAGCCGGCGAGGTCGTCCGGCCAGATCTCCATCCGCGCGCGCAGCAGCGGGTAGTCCTCGATCGGCCAGATATAGGCCCGATGCTCGAACAGCTTGCGTTCCGCCAGCAGGCGGTTGAGATCCTCGGGGTCGAACGATCGACCGAGACGCGCCCACAGCACGAGATGCTCCGTCCGGGCGACGGCCGCGGTCGGGTCGAGCTGGAGGAAGCCCTGATGCCGGACGACGTCGAGGATGCCCTTCGGCCGGTCCGCCGCGCGCTTCGGGGCGTCCAGCTGCTGGCCCATCACGGCGATCTGGCGGGCCCGCTGGAGCGTGAGGCGAATCGGCTCGGACATGCGGGGACGGTACCGCGCCGGCCGGTGCCGGGTCGGCGTGGCTGCTACCCTCCGTCGCGACCCTTGAAGCCGGTCCCGTGAGGCTGGCGTACCGGTCCTGAGAGGCCGGAAAGGAGGCTCGATGGCCCTGTCCGCGCTCGCCCCCGACGCGCCGCCATCGCCCTTTTCCTCCTCGATCGTGGACCCGCGGATCGGCGACCACGGCCCGGCGCTCCTGGCCCTCGAGGACGGCTCGATCTTCCCGGGTGTGGCCTTCGGTGCGCCCGTCGCGGGCGGTGGCGACCTCGTGGTGAACACGAGCCAGACCGGCTACCAGGAGGTCTGCACCGATCCCTCCTACGCCGGGCAGGTCGTGGTGATGACGTACCCGCTCATCGGCAACTATGGCCGCCTCTTCGCCGACGACCAGTCGGGCCGGCCGTGGCTGCGCGGCTTGATCGTGGCGAACGCGACCGCCGCCGTTCTCGAGGACGCGCGCCAGCTCGCAAGGCTCCTTCGCAACAGTGGCATCCCGGCCATCGCGGGGGTCGATACGCGGGCCCTGGCGCGGCACCTCCGCTCCAATGGCAGCCTTCGCGGGCTGATCACGGAGCCGGCGTCCCTCGGCTCGGCCGCCCTCGATCGATCGGTCGCCATCGATCGGGCTCGCGCCGTGCCTCGCTGGGAGGACCAGGACTTCGTCGCGGAGGTCTCGCCCGCGGCGATCACGGAGGTGAGCGCGGCCACGGATGGGCTGGCCGACGATGGACCCCTCGTCGCGATCGTCGACTACGGCCTCAAGGCGAACATCGTTCGCAGCCTGCGGCGGCGCGGCCTGCGCGTGCGAGTCCACCCGCACACCGCGAGCGCGGGCGATGTGCTCGCCGGCGACGTCGCCGGTGTCGTCCTGTCGCCGGGGCCCGGGGACCCCGCCCGATTGGACGGGCCCGTCGCGCTGGCGAGGGCCGTGATCGATGACGGCCGGCCGCTCCTCGGCATCTGCCTCGGGCACCAGATCGTGGGCCGCGCGGCGGGGGCGGACACGCGGCGCCTCCGGTTCGGCCACCACGGCGCGAACCACCCCGTCCGCGACCTCGATACCGGGTTCGTGCAGGTCACCGCGCAGAACCACGAGGTCCAGGTCGTGGGTGAGACGCTGCCGCGCGACGGCGGATTCCGCGTGAGCCAGGTCAACCTGAACGACGGCTCCGTCGAGGGCCTGCGCCACGTCGACAAGCCGATCGAGACAGTGCAGTACCACCCTGAGGGAGCCCCCGGCCCGCTCGACGCCCTCGCCGTCTTCGACCGCTTCGTCACCGCCTGCACGGCGGCCGCGGCCCACGCCCCGACCCGATCGTGAAGCGCGTGGCCGTCATCGGCAGCGGTGGGGCGGGGAAGTCGGTGTTCTCGCGCGAGCTCGGCCGGCGGACGGGGCTGCCGGTCATCCATCTGGATCGGGAGTTCTGGGGTCCGGGCTGGGTGCCGATGGACGACGCTCCGTGGGAGGCAAAGGTTCGCGAGCTCGTCGCGGCCGATCGATGGATCATCGACGGCAACTACAGCGGCACGATGGACATTCGCTTCGCTCGCGCCGACACGGTCGTTTTCCTCGACATCCCGCGACTGGTCTGTGTGGCGGCCGCGATCGCCCGATCGCTGCGCTATCGCAACGACCCGCGACCGGACATGACCGAGGGCAATCCCGAACGCTTCGATCGGGCATTCCTCGCCTGGATCTGGAGCTACCCGCGGACGCGGCGGCCGAAGATCCTCCGCACGCTCGAGGCGCTGCCGCCCGCCGTGCAGGTCGTCCGGTTGACGAGCCGCCGCGCGATGCGCGAGTGGTTGGCCGCCGTGGGACCGGCGCGGTCCGCGGTCCCGGAGGCGGCATGACCGGTTTCGCTCACTGGGTTGCCACCGTATGCGGAAGCCAGGCAATCAGCGCCGGCACGGCGGGCGCGACAGGTCGGCAACGGTCCGAATCCAGCTTCGGGAGGCAACCTTCGAGCTCGCCCACGCTCGGCGACCGCCGATCGTCGACGGCGAACGGCACGGCGGCTCGACGGAGTGGGACGTTGTCGGTCTCGATGTCCCGCTGGCGACAACCCAGTGATCACCGAGCGGCTCTTGCTCCGCGGCGGGCATGGACTTCGGCGTGGACTCCGGCGTGCCGTGCGACGTGCCCTTCCGCGCGTATTCCCGCGTGAAGTCGTGAAGGCCGACAGGAAGCCCCGTATGGACTCCGGCCCCGAGTCCCACGTCGGCCGCGGTCGGGCCGCGGCGAAACCCGCTTCCGT
>JAICVI010000260.1 GCA_025935415.1 Chloroflexota bacterium | reverse complement strand
GCGTCGGCCGGGTAGATCTCGTCGCGGACGACGGCGCGGATCTTCTCGCGATCCTCCTCGCGCGCCACCGTGACGAGCGAGGGAATGACGGCCTGGCCGATCGGGACGGCGAGCATCCGTTCGAGCTGCGCGACGGTTCGCTCGGCGACGATGCGCGGGGCGGTCAGGCCGCTCTCGAGGCTCTCCCGGACGAGCTCGCGGTTCGCGGCCATGAAGCCGGGGTAGGCGTGCAGGCGCTCGAGGAACAGCTCCAGCTTCTCGGGCGTGTCGGCCTGCTGGAACTGGCAGAGCTGGGGCAGCAGCTGCTGCGGCCCGCCCATCTGGTCGACGACCTGGAGCGTGTCGATTCGCTGGTCGTCCTGGATCGCGAAGATCTCCCCGATGATCCGGAGGACGTCGAGGGTGATGCGGTCCTCGACCGAGAGTCCCTCCCGAGGCGTCGTCCGGGCGGCGTCGACCATCTCGTCGGCGAAGGCTCGGTAGTCCGCGCGACCCTCGGGGCCCGGGTCGGGCAGCTGCCCGTCGTAGCGGTTGTCGCCGTTGATCGTGGCGGTGATCGGCTGGAGCTCCTTGAAACGCTCCCAGAATCGGTCGGCGAGCTGATCGACGGCGGTTGGCTCTGGCAAGGTCGTGTCTCCGCGTCGAGCCGGTCGGTCGCAGGCCCGCCGGCGAGGTTGGAGTCGACATCGTCAACCCCGGGGCGGCAAGGGTAGCGATGTCACCCAGACGCGTGGTGTCGCGTTCAGAAGAGCGGCAGCTGCTCCGCGCGGCGCTCGATCGCGGGCGTCAAGCCGAGGTACGGCTCGATGTCCGCGAGGTCGAGCGGATCCCGCTCCAGCCAGGCGCGGAGGTGAGGCCACAGGATCAGGTGCCAGTTCGACGCCTCGATGGCCTCCCGCAGGACCGGCGACGCCTCGAGCTTGTGGCTCGCGAGCTCCCGGCGCTCGGCGGGAATCGCGAGGAAGCGGACGATCCGGTCGTCGGGTGGGATCCGCGCGTGGCGGCGCAGGAGGACGTCGCCGAGCATGGCCGTCCACTCGACCTCCCAGAGCAGCGCCGTCCCGCCGCGTTGGTACCAGATGCAGTCGACGTTCTCGCCGTCCTCCTTCGGGACGACGGAGATGGTGGGGAACCACGGCTCCCGCTCCCGATGCGGGTCGAGGTAGTCGCCGAGCGTTCGATCACCGATCTGGCGGGCCTGGTCGCGCCGGCCGATCCAGACCTGCATCCCGATCCGGTGGCCGCCATTCGCCAGACGGGCGAGCAGCTCGGCGTGCTCCGTGGTGCGACGCCGCAGGTCTTCGTGGGTCACGAGGCGCGCCGGGGTCGATGCAGGACCGCGGTAGCTCGCCAGCGAGGTTCGAACGAGCGTCTCGTCGGGCAGGTCATGGCCGGGGAAGAGCGCGGCCACGCGCTCGAAGAACGCGGTTTCGGCGATCGGACCGGCAGTGGAGAGGAGGCTGTAGACGGCCCACTCGACGCGGTCGGCGAGCGGGACCGCCGCGCCCTCGCGATCGCGGCGGTCGCCCAGCCACCAGCGGCCCGGCTCGATCTCGACGAGCCGGTGCTGGGTCGGCCTCGCGAGCTCGTCGCGGATCAGGGCGAGGACGCGCTCGACGGGGTCGCTGGGCGGCTGTGGCTCGACGAACGT
>JAICVI010000113.1 GCA_025935415.1 Chloroflexota bacterium | reverse complement strand
GCCGCACTGGCCGCGGCCTCGAACGCGGACGTCGTCCGGGCGTGGCGTGGCCTCGGCTACAACCGGCGGGCCATCGCGCTGCGAGCGGCCGCCATCCGCATGGTCGAGGATCATGACGGCCGCGTTCCCGACACGCTGGTGGCCCTCGAATCCCTGCCCGGGATCGGACCGTACACCGCCCGCGCGGTCCTCGCGATCGCCTTCGGCCGGCGAGTGGCGGCGCTCGACACGAACATCCGGCGCGTGCTCGATCGAGCGGCAGGCCCACTCCCGGCCGGCCCAGGAGCGCGGCAAACCGCCGCCGACGGCCTCGTCCCCGCGGATCGACCCGGCGACTGGACGCACGCGCTCATGGACATCGGAGCCACGATCTGCCGGAAGCGCGTTCCTCGATGTGGCGAATGCCCGCTCCTCGGACTGTGCCGCTCGGCGGGCACGAACCTCTCCACGCCGCCGAGTCGACGGCCGGGGGCGGCCGTTCCCTTCGAGTCGACCAATCGCTGGCTCCGGGGGCGCATCCTGGATCAGCTTCGTGAGGCCCCGCCGCGGGCGTGGGTGCGCATCGACGAGCCAATGGGCGGCCACGACGCGGCCGCGGTGCGGGCCGCCCTTGCCAGCCTGGAGCGAGAAGGATTCCTGGAGCGCGAGCCGCTCGATGGGAGAGCGAGGCTCCATGGCTGACCACCGGCTGGTCACGGCGCGGCTGGTCCTGCGACAGCCGGGCGAGGAAGACCTCGCCGCCTACAACACCGTCATCGCCGAGGACAGCGACGAGCGCGAGCACCGGGATGCGCTCGCGCATTGGCGGGCCCACGGCTTCGGACCGTGGGTCGTCGAGGAGGCGGGCCAACCGGTTGGGATCCTGGAGATCCATTACGCGGGCCCAGGCGTCACCGGCATCGAGCCGCATGAGGTCGAGATCGGCTGGACGATCGCGGAGGCACGGCGCGGCAACGGGCTCGCCGTCGAGGCCGCCCGTGCGGCGCTCGAGGACGCGTTCGAGCGCGCCGGTCCGAACCGCCATGGCTGGATCGTTGCCTATATCCGGCCCGAGAATCTCATCTCGCAGCGCGTCGCCAACTGCATCGGCATGCGCCATGAGGCCGACGGCCTGACCCGATCGGGCCATCCGATGGAAATCTGGCGCGTCCGCCTCCCAGGCTGACAATGGAACTCGACGATGTCGAGAGCGCCCTGCCCGCGGCGCCCGGCAATGGCGCGCAAGGCGGGGCGACGTCCACAACCGATTCGACGCCAACGGCGTGACCACCGAGTTCGGCCCATTGCGCTCGCGGTCGCTCGAACAGCGCCGCCGGCGATGGGATCGAGCGCCGCGCAGCGCCCCTGCCGAGTCGCCTCCGATACGCTTCCCGCGTGACCACGACGCTGACGCCGGCGGCGGCCGACTCGACCACCTCGCCCCTGCCGGCTGACGACCCGGAGCTCTTCGATCTCGACCTGCGCGGCCTGCGCACCCACTGGGCGGCGACCGCGGCGCGACCCGCGATCGGATCCGAGGCCATGACCGGCGCCGACCTGAAGGCCCAGAAGCTCGGCGTTCCCGGGCAGAGGCTGATGGAGCACGCGGGCGTGGCGGTGGCCGCGGCGGTCAAGGCCATCGCGGAGGCGACAGGCCGATGGAAGAAGGGGCCGATCCTCATCCTCGCGGGCCCGGGCAACAACGGCGGCGACGGGTTCGTCGCGGCGCGCCACCTGGCAAAGGCGGGGGCCGAGGTGGCCGTCGTCCTGGTCTCGAGCGCCGCGGAGCCGTCGACGCCGGACGCGACGCGCAACTGGAACCGCCTGGATCGGCAGCGCGGCGTCGCGCGCATCCACGCCTCGACCGGCCTCGACCTCAAGGTCCTCGCCAAGGACATCGACCGTGCCTCGATCATCGTCGATGCGCTTCTCGGCACCGGCCTCAAGGGCGAGCTGCGCGACCCCATCCGGTCCGCCGTCGAGCTCGTCCTGGCGGCACGCAAGGCCAAGGTGCCAGTGGTCGCGGTCGACACGCCCACCGCCGTCGATCTCACCTCGGGCGACGCGACGTCACCGGTGGTGCGGGCGGACCTCACCGTGACGTTCCATCGACCCAAGATGGGCCTGCTGACGAAGCGCGGTGCCGCGCTCGCCGGCAAGGTCCTCGTCGCGCCGATCGGCATTCCCCGCGAGGCCGATCGTGGCTGAGGGCCGGCGCGCGGTCGGCTGGCGCGAGGTCCTCATCGTGGCTGCGATCGCGGTCGCGGCTGTCCTCGCCGTCGACGCCCTCGCGACCTTCGTGCCGGCGATCGGCAACCTCTTCCAGAGCACGCCGGTGATCGTCGTCGTGCTCATCGTCGCGAGCGGCGTGCTGCTCTGGCGGGTTGCGTCGCGACAGCCGCCGGAGCCCTGAGGGGTCCGCGTGGATGCGTGGGAGGCGCTGGAGGCGAGGGAGGCCGCGGCAGCGACGAGGGGAGAGGATCCGGCGTGGCGCCGTGAGGCGCTGCGGGCGCTCGCCGATGAGCGCTTCGACGTCCTGATCGTCGGCGGCGGCATCGTGGGCGTGGGTGCGCTGCTGGACGCGACCTCGCGAGGGCTGCGCGCCGCCCTCGTGGAGCAGCGCGACATCGCGTCGGGCACGTCCGGACGGTCGTCGCGGCTGATCCACGGCGGCCTCCGCTACCTCGAGCAGCTGCATTTCGGCCTGGTCTACGAGGCCCTGGGCGAGCGGGCGCGGCTGCTCCGGCTGGCACCGCACCTGGTGCGGCTCGAGCCGTTCCTCTTCCCGATCTCCGGGATCCCGCTGTTCCACCAGGGCTTCTACGGCAGCGGGATCTTCCTGTACGACCTGCTCGGCGCGCGCCGGGACGGCGGCTTCGCGAAGCACCTTCGGCCCTCTTCCGCGGTCGAGTACGCGCCCAATCTCCGCCGCAAGGGCCTGACCGGGGCGATCATCTACCACGACGGGGTCGAGGACGACGCTCGCCTCGCGCTGGCGGTCCTGCGCACGGCGCTCGCGGGTGGCGCGGTGGCGGCCACGCGGGTGCGAGCCGCCACTCCCGTGCTCGACGGGGAGCGGATCATCGGCGCGAGCGTCGAGGACCTCGTGAGCGGGAATCGCTTCGACGTGCGCGCGGAGCGCGTGATCGACGCGACCGGCGTCTGGGCCGCCGAGCCGTCGACCCGGTTCGCGACCCTCGAGGGCGGCGACACGTTCGTCCCGAGCCGCGGCTCGCACATCGTGATCCGGCGCGACCGGCTGCCCGCCGAGGGCGGCATGACGCTCCGGATTCCGGGTCGTGTGGTCTTCATCATCCCGTGGCCCGGCCACTGGATCATCGGCACGACGGACCATCCGGACTCGCGCCCTCCCGAGCGGGTGGCGGCGCCCTACGAGGACGTCGACGAGCTGCTCTCGACCGTCAATCGCCAGCTCGATATCGGGCTCGGGCGTGGCGACATCGTGGGCACCTACGCTGGCATGCGGCCGCTGGTCGGCGACCCCGGCGGCTCGACGGTGAAGGCCTCGAGGGAGCACCGCGTCGCCGCGGACGCGAGCGGACTCGTTCGCATCTCCGGCGGCAAGTACACGACCTACCGCGTCATGGCCCGCGACGTCGTCGATGCCTCTCTCGGCCGGCAGGAGGCGCGGCGGAGGCGCTCCGGGACCGCGGACCTGCCGCTCATCGGCGCCGCGCCCCCGTCCGAGCTGGAGCAGATCGGCGCGAGCCTGGAGCGACCGCTGCGCGACGCCGCGGCGGCCCGGGGAGAGACCCGGGTCACGTGGCCTGCGCGCGTGGGCACGCGGCTGGCCGAGCGCTACGGCCGCGAGGCGGTCGAGGTGGTCGCGATGGCCCGCGACCTCGATCTCGCGGCCCCGCTCGGCCATGGCGTCGACCACATCCAGGGCGAGGTCGCGTGGGCTGCCCGACGCGAGCTCGCCCTCAGCCTCGATGACGTCCTCGCGCGCCGGATGCGACTCGCGCAGGAGCTGCCGGATCGGGGCGCGTCGATTGCGCCCGGGGTCGCCGCGGTGCTCGGAGCGGAGCTCGGCTGGAACGAGGACCGCCAGGCGGCGGAGGTCGAGCGCTATCTCGAGACGGCGCGGCGGGAGTACGGCCTGCCGTGGGCGAGCTGAGGTGGCCGGCGGGCGCCTGATCCTCGCCCTCGACCAGGGCACCACGTCCTCGCGCGCGATCGCGTTCGGCCGCGACGGGCGCCCGGTCGCCACCGCGCAGCAGCCATTCGAGCAACGCTTCCCGGCGCCGGGCCACGTCACCCACGACCCGGAGGCGATCTGGTCGTCGCAGCTCGCGGTTGCCCAGGACGTCGTCGGCCAGGTCGGGGGCGCTGATCGGATTGCCGCGATCGGGATCACGAACCAGCGTGAGACCACGATCGTGTGGGACCGCGCCACGGGCGAGCCGATCGCGGACGCGATCGTCTGGCAGTCGCGGCTCACCGCGCCCGCCTGTGAGGCGCTCCGACTCGGCGGACATGAACAACTCTTTCGCGAGCGGACGGGCCTGCCTCTCGACGCGTATTTCAGCGGGCCCAAGATCGCGGCGATCCTCGACGCCGTGCCGGGTGCTCGCTCCCGTGCCGAGCGAGGCGAGCTGGCCTTCGGGACGGTCGATTCGTTCCTGCTCTGGCGGCTGACCGGCGGGACCGAGGCGGCAGGCGCGGTCCACGCCACGGATGTCTCGAACGCCAGCCGGACCCTCCTCTTCGACATCACGCGCCTTGCCTGGGACGACGAGCTCTGCGGGATCGTCGCCGTCCCGCCCGCGATGCTCCCCGCGGTCCATCCCTCATGTGGCGTCATCGCCCGGACGGCGCCGGGGCTGTTCGGCCGCCCGATCCCCATCGCCGCGCTCGCCGGCGACCAGCAGGCCGCGATGTTCGGGCAGGCCTGCTTCGAGCGCGGATCGGCCAAGAACACCTACGGGACCGGCGCGTTCCTCCTGCTGAACACCGGCTCGGAGGTCACGGCGTCCGCGCACGGCCTGCTCTCGACCGTGGCGTGGCAGCTGGAGCCTGGTGGGCCGCCGACCTACGCCCTCGAGGGCTCCGTCTTCTCGGCGGGCTCGGCGGTCCAGTGGCTTCGCGACGGGCTGGGGCTGTTCGATCGATCGGCCGACGTCGAGGCGCTCGCCGCCTCCGTGCCGGACTCCGACGGCGTCTATCTCGTCCCGGGGTTCACCGGTCTCGGGGCGCCGTACTGGGATCCTGATGCCCGAGGGACGATCGTCGGGCTCACGCGTGGCACGACCCGAGCACATCTGGCGCGCGCGACGCTCGAGGCAATCGCCCTCCAGGTCGCGGACGTCCTCCAGGCCATGGCCGAGGACGCGGGAGCGCGAACCACCACCTTGCGCGTGGACGGCGGCGCCGCGGCCAACGACCTGCTGCTCCAGCTCCAGGCGGACCTGCTCGGCGTGACGGTCGAGCGGCCGGTCGTCGCCGAAACGACCGCGTTGGGCGCGGCCTCTCTGGCCGGGCTCGCCGTCGGCTACTGGCAGGACCTCGCCGAGATCGAGTCGACCTGGGCGCTCGATCGACGCTTCGAGCCCGCGATGCCGTCCGAGCGCCGCGAATCGATGCTCGACGGCTGGCATCGCGCGGTCGAGCGCGCCCGGGGCTGGGCGGCTCCCGGATGACCCGAGCGGAACCGCCTGGCTTGATTTCGGGGCACGGAATTCGAAGCCCATTCAACAGGATCGACGCCCGCGGGTGGGTTTGACCCGCGCCGTGAGGTGCAGCACGGAACCCGCGCTCCGGCAGTGCTCCTCACCTCAGCAGGCCAGCTTCACGAGCGTGTCCCGGCGGGCCGGCATGGCGCTCGCCAGCCCGATCCACCCGGATCACGCGCCGAGTTTGGCCCTGGTTGCCGAATACGTTTCGGAACCTGTTCGTTCGCGCGCTGCGATGGATTCCGGGGCTAGGCAGAATTCTGAGAGTGGTCTATGCTCCGCACCGCCCAATGTCACGGCACGGCCGTGACGGCAAATATTCGACGACTACCTCGAACCGGACTCCTCTCACGGCTGACGCGAGACCCGAGCGGGGCTCGCAGGCAGTCGAACCGAGAGGAGTTCTTTTGTACAGCGACAAGAATCTGACCTGCGCGGATTGTGGACAGCAGTTTGTGTTCACGGCATCCGAGCAGGACTTCTACGCCCAGCGCGGGTTCACCGAGCCCCGTCGCTGCCCGACTGACCGCGCTGCCCGCAAGGCCGCCCGCCAGTCGAGCGGTGCCGGTTACTCATCTGGCTACGGCGACGCCGGCAGCTACGGTGGGGGCGGCGGTGGCTACAGCTCTGGTGGCAGCTACAGCTCCGGTGGTGGCGGCTACGACCGCGGCCCCCGCGAGATGTTCGCCGCTACCTGCTCGAACTGCGGCAACGAGGCGCGCGTCCCGTTCCGCCCGACGAGCGGCAAGCCCGTCTACTGCTCCGACTGCTTCCGCTCGATGCGGGGCTAGGGGACCAATAACGATCTAGCACTCCTCTCGGCACGCGGGCCGCACGAAGGCCCGCGGAACCAGAGCCAGTACCAGAGAGCCCGAGGCGTCAGCCGCCTCGGGTTTTCGATTCCCGGCGCGCGGATCCCCGGCATCGCGGCCCTTGGCGGCTGCGGTCCTCGCTCACGCACCTTGGGATGCGCCCGCCATGGTCCTCGCCGCCGCCCATGCGCTGCCAGCGGCTGAGGGCCCCGATGGCTGGCCGGCCGAATCAGTCAGCGGCCGTTGCGCTCGTCGACGAGGGGCACCTCGACGAGATGCTCGGACAGGAACCAGACCTGGAGCTCGTTGCGGCGCAGGACATCGCTCATCAGGATGTCGTTGCTGCCCCAGTCGCGGTTCTTCTCGGTCTTCTCGATGCCGTCGCGGACGGCCTCGATGATCGTCTCGTGGGCGTCGAGCAGCCTGCTCAGCATGGCGGGAACATCCTCGGAGCCGTTGGGCGGGCGCTCGATCGACGTCAGCTCGGCGGCATGTCGCGGGTCACCGACGGAGATCGCGCCGAGCGTCTGCACCCGCTCCGCGATGAGGTCGACGAGCTCGAGCTGCTCCTCGGCGTGCTTGTCGAAGAGGAGATGCAGCTGGTAGAAAGTCGGCCCGGCGACGTTCCAGTGGTGCTTCTTGTAGAGGGCATAGAGGACGGTCGTGTCTGCCAGGATCCGGTTGAGGAGCTGGGCACTCTCACCGCGTGCCTGGGCAGAGAGAGCGATCGGCAGCTGCCGCAGGGTTCCGAAGCGCTGCACCTCGGGCCCTTGCTGGTCGAGGTGCGGCTGCGGCGAGGGCTTGCCCGTTCGCCCGTTGGCGGTGGAGCTCGAGGTGCGCGACGCGGCGCGGCCGGATGCGCGGGTGGTGGTTGCCATGGGTCGTCCTCCGTTCGACCTGATGGTGCGACGCGACCCGTGCCACCGGCGCGAACGAGGACGGAGCCGCGTTACAGGTCCATTCGGGCCGCACTCGCTGCGTCCCAGGATGAGGCGTCCGGATCAGCCGCGGAAACGCTGCATGCCCTCGATGGCCGTCTCGAATCTCGCCTTCGTGCCGGGGTGGACCCGCAGCTGGACGTGATCGACGCCTTCCTCGGCCCAGCCGGCGAGCGCGTCGGCAATCGCGGAGGCGTCGCACGGCAGGCGCGCCTCCTCGCCCTCGTCGTCGTTGATGTCGACCCCGACGAAGATCTGGAGCGGCGTGGAGCGGCCTGCCGCGTTGCACGCCGCGAGCAGGGCCGTGCGCTCCGAGCGGAACTGCTCGTTTACCGCCCCGAACCAGGCCGCCTGCCAGGCGTCCGCAAAGCGAGCAGTAATGCCGAGCATGCGCGGCCCGTTCGAAGCGATCAGTAGGGGCACCTCGTGCTCCGGCTTCGGCAGGATCACGGCGTCGCCGAGCTCGGTCCACTCGCCACGCCTCGTGACGCGCTCGCCGTGGAGCAGCGGCCGAACGGCCGAGACGACCTCCTCGAACCGCCCGACACGATGGTCGAACGGATAGCCG
>JAICVI010000171.1 GCA_025935415.1 Chloroflexota bacterium | reverse complement strand
CCGGGTCAGGGACTACATCGAGATCGGCCTAGCCGAGGGCGCGAATCTCGTCGTCGGCGGGACGGCGCCGGATGATCCGTCGCTGGCCGACGGCGCGTATCTCATGCCGGCGGTCTTCGACGGCGTCTCGAACGACATGCGGATCGCGAAGGAGGAGATCTTCGGCCCGGTGGTCTCGATCATCCCGTTCGATTCCGAGGCCGAGGCCATCCGCCTCGCGAACGCCACGCCGTACGGCCTGTCCGGGTCCGTCTGGAGCCGCGACATCGGGAAGGCGCTCCGGACCGCGAAGGGCATCCAGACGGGCAACCTGTCCGTGAACTCCAACAGCTCGGTCCACATCGAGGCGCCCTTCGGCGGCTACAAGATGTCCGGAATCGGCCGCGAGCTCGGGATGGCAGCGATCGACCTCTACACGGAGACGAAGAACGTCTTCATCGACCTGCGATGACGGTCGACGGCGGATGACCT
Organism: Chloroflexota bacterium; assembly: GCA_025935415.1. Lineage (GTDB taxonomy): Bacteria > Chloroflexota > Limnocylindria > Limnocylindrales > CSP1-4 > UBA5189. Next base: position 4,358 of record JAICVI010000171.1, on the reverse strand, counting down.
GTCGCTCTTCGGTCTTGGCCTCCCCGCGGGCGACCTGACCGAGGCTGGCTGACCGAATGGACACGCGTCGCTTCGGACCGGCTCCCGGCGACGAGACGCGCCCGAGTGACCTGCCGCCGCCCGACGAGGCGATCTTCGCGATCGAGCGGATGCCGCGCGGGCGGGACCTTCGAACGGCAGGGTTCATCGTGCTGGCCATCGCCTGCCTCGCGGTCGTGGGCTCGCTCGGCGGCGCACGCCGCGCCCCTGTGATCGCCGAGCTGCTCGCGCCGACGGCAACGACGGCCGCGACGGCCGCGACCCCCGGGCCGATCCTGGACTGGGGCGCCCCGAAGCGCGGCGATGATCGCTACGTGCGCGTCGGCGCGGCGCCCCCGCTGCTGGTCGTCGCTGCGAAGGCCGACGCCAGGAGCGTGTTCGTGCAGGGCGACGTCTACACGATCGGAGCCGACGTCGTCGTCGTCGCGCTCCAGGACACCGGCTATCGCACGATCGACGTCCGTCGGGTGCGGATGCCGGGCGGCAGCACGGCGATGCGGACCGGGGCGAACGACCGCTTCTCCCTGCTGTTCAGGGTCGAGGGCCCGTTCAACCCACGCAGTGCCTGGATCACCGCGGTCGCGCTGGACGAGGTCGGCGGACTGGTGGCGACTGCGAGCGTCCAGCTCCAGTAGCGACGGCCCGAGGCCCTTGGGCAGGGGCCGCCCCGCGCCCACCTAGCGGCCCGGCGGCGGTCCTGAAGGTCGCAGTTCGGGCCGCCGCCGCGCAAGCCAGTCGACCAGGGCCCAATAGGTGGTGCGGAATGCGATCTCCGGCCACGGCAGCGACTCCGGCGGGAACGCCACGATCTCGGTGGCTTCCGGGCCGGTGGTGGCTTCGCCGCCGACGATCCGGGCCTCGTAGGCGAGCACGATCACGGCGGCCTCGAGCCGCGCATACAGGCCCACGATCTCCCCGAGCGCAACGTGCAGCCCCGTCTCTTCCCGCGTCTCCCGGATCGCGCCTTCGCTCGGGGTCTCGTCCACCTCGAGGAATCCGCCCGGCTGGGCCCACAGCCCACGTCCGGGCTCGAAGCCGCGCCGAATCAGGAGCACGTGACCCTCGTCCGTGACCGGGAACGTGCTGACGACGAGGCGCGGGTTGACGTAGGCGATGTGGCCGTTCGCGCAGACCAGGCGCTCGCGCTCCTCGCCGGCGACGAGCTTGAGCGCCAGCGGGGCGCCGCAGACGGTGCAGTGGTTGAGCGACGCCGCGAGCCAGGGCGGCGGGCCGCTCCCGAACGGGTGGTCGGTGGAGCGGCCGTCCGGCCCTCGCGGATGCTCGTCCGCCTCCGGCCCCGGCGCCGGCTCCGGCGGCGGCTCCGAGCGATCGTCGATCGTCACGCCGTCAGGACGATGCTCGCAGCACCGAGCGCGATGCCAATCCCGAGCAGCGCGGCCGCGACCCACGTGAGCCGAAAGAGGCCCCTGCCGACATCGACGGGCATCCAGGCCCAGGCACTCCGGTAGAACTTCAGCGCCGCGTCGGCCGTGGTGACCACGAAGATCGGCACGCCGATCAGGACGCAGAACTTGACGATCGGGCTGCCGAGGGGCGTCCCCGTCTCGAGCGCGGTGATCGCGAGCGCGCCGGCCACGAGAGCGATCGCCGAGAGGTTGATGTAGTGCTTCTGGAGCGGCGTCGGAGCGGTCTCGGGGATGCGATCGGGCGCGCGGTCGTGGCCGATCGGCTGCCGGTCCAGGACCGGCATTCCTTCCTCCCAGCGCTCGTCGTCCATCGGTCGACCTAGACAGGCACGGCGTTCGTGGGATCGGCCATGACGGCGGCGGTCTGCTCGGCGCGCCACGAGGACAGCCGCGCCGCCAGGGCGGGATCGCCCAGGGCGAGGATCTCGACCGCGAGGAGCGCGGCGTTCTCGGCGTTGCCGATGGCGACGGTCGCGACCGGGACGCCGCGCGGCATCTGCACGATCGACAGCAGCGAGTCCAGCCCATCCAGGGCTTTCGTCGGCATCGGGATGCCGATCACCGGGAGGGTCGTCTTCGCCGCGAGCATCCCCGGCAGATGCGCCGCGCCCCCGGCGCCCGCGATGATCACCCTGATCCCACGGCCCGCCGCGGATTCCGCGTAGCGATACAGGTGGTCGGGCGTGCGATGCGCGGAGACGACGCGCAGCTCGGTCGGTACGCCGAGCGCCTCCAGCAGCGCCACCGCCTTCTCGAGCACGGGGAAGTCGGAGCGGCTGCCGCCCACGACGCCGACGCTCGGCGCCGCCCCGGGCTCGCCGCGCGGGGTGCCCGGCTCGCCGGGCGCCACTCCGGGCGTGCCGGCTGGTGCGGTGCCGTCCGCCGCCATCGTCACTCGCCCCAGGCGATGTGCCCGGCCGCCTCGCGGGCGCGTGACAGCGCCTCGTCGGAGGACGCACCGAGCGCGGTCACGTGACCCATCTTGCGCCGCTCGAACACGGACGCCTTGTCATACAGGTGGACGTGCGCGTCGGGCACCTCGAGGGCCTCGTAGATGCCCATCGGGTGGGCCGGCCGCGGCGCCCCCTCGCCGAGGAGGTTGACCATCGCCACCGCCGGTGCCCGCATCTCGACCGAGCCGAGCGGCAGCCCGCAGATCGCGCGGAGGTGCTGCTCGAACTGGCTCGTGACCGCCCCCTCGATCGACCAGTGGCCGCTGTTGTGGACCCGCGGCGCCAGCTCGTTGACGACGAGGGATCCGTCGCGCAGCAGGAAGAGCTCAACGGTCAGGGTCCCGACCAGGCCCATCGACGTGGCCAGGCTTTCGGCGAGATTCGCCGCGGCCTGCGCGACCTCGTCGGGGATGCCGGCGGGCACGACCGTTTCCACGAGGATCCCGTGGTCGTGGCGATTCCGGGCGACGGGGAACGTCCGGCTGATGCCGTCGACGTTGCGGACGACGACCACGGACAGCTCCGCCTCGAAGTCCAGCTCCTGCTCCAGCAGCGACGGCCACCCGAAGCGCCCGTCCACCTCGCCGATCCCGGCGGTTCCCTCGAGCCGCACCTGACTCCGGCCGTCGTAGCCACCGCGCGCGGCCTTGAGCCGCACCGGGTAGCCGAGCTCCGCCGCGGCCTCGAGCACGTCTGCGTGGGATGAGACGGCGCGCCAGGCCGCCACGCGGCCCTCGTTCGCCTCGACGAAGCGGCGCTCGGCGAGACGGTCGGCGGTGAGCTTGAGCGGGTACGGGCCCGGCCGGATCGGACGCCGCCGGTCGTCGAGCGCGGCGATCACCGCGGGCCCCACGTGCTCGAGCTCGTACGTGATCACCGAACAGCCCTCGGCCATCCGGAGCGCCGCCCCGACGTCGTCGTAGGAGCCCACCTCGACGCGGTCGGCGAGGGCCCCGGCCGGAGCGGCGGGATCCGGGTCCAGGATGACGATGCGATAGCCGAGGTCTCGCGCTGCCAGCGCGAGCATCCGCCCGAGCTGGCCGCCGCCGATGATCCCGATCGTCGCGGGTGGCGCGATCGGCGGCGGGGCGAACCCCAGCCGTCGATAGACCTGCAGGATCCAGGCCGTCTTGGAATGCGTGTAGCGGAGCCCCTCGACGGGACCCGCGTCCGTGATGCCCCGCTTCAGGCCCTCGTACTGGCGTCGGAGCTCCGGGTCGTTGCGCAGGGCGTCGCGGAAGGCGATGTCGCGCCTGTAGTCGCCACCGCGCGGCTGGACGTGGAGATGGATGCGGTAGTGCTGGCCGTCGAGCTCCAGCGAGCCGACCGGCATCGGCCGCGTCGGCGGCCACGGGTCCGGTCCCGGCTGCGGTCCGAACCCGAGCTCGTAGAGCATCGCCACCACCGCCGGGATGTCGGCGGGATCGGTCTCGATGGAGAGGTCGACGATGCCCTTGCCCGGAAGGCCGGGGACGGCGGTGCTGCCGATGTGCTCGACCGTCAGGTCCGGGCGTTGCTCCTGCACGAGCTCGGCGACCCGCTTCGCGACGTCGGCCGTGCGTGGGTCCCACTCGTGGACCTCGGCCTGGAGTCGCTCGTACGGGCCGATCGGCTTCGAGGTCGGCCGGGGCGCCTGCGTCACCCGCCGGAGTGTAGGCGAGGGTGCCGCCGCACTTGGCTATCCTCGCGCCATGCTTCGCTTCGTCGTCGGACGTCGCCTCATCGAGGTGGACGTCGGCTAGTTCGCCGCTCTCGTCGCCCGCCACGAGCGGGTGACGATCGATGTCGGCACGGGCGACGGTCGCGCCGTGCTGGACGCAGCTGCCCGCGAACCGGCCACCCTCGTCCTCGGTCTGGATGCCAGCGCGGCGGCGATGGCCGAGGTCTCGCATCGCGCCGCCGGCCCCGCTCGCAGGGGCGGGCGCCCGAATGCCCGCTT
>JAICVI010000091.1 GCA_025935415.1 Chloroflexota bacterium | reverse complement strand
TGCCCACAAGCTCGACGGCCCGATCGCCTACTTCTGCGCCGAGTACGGGCTCCACGAATCGCTGGGCATCTACTCGGGCGGTCTCGGCGTGCTCGCGGGCGACCACATGAAGTCCGCCTCGGACATGGCCCTGCCGCTGGTAGGGGTCGGGCTGCTGTATCGCAATGGCTACTTCCGCCAGACGATCGACGCCGATGGCCACCAGGAGCACCGCTACCCCGACTACGACCCGTCCCGGCTGCCTATCACGCGCGCACTCGGGCGCGAGGGCGACCCGCTGACGGTCACCGTGGAGCTGCCGGGGCGCGACGTGAAGGTCGACGTCTGGACGGTCCAGGTCGGGCGGGTCCCGGTCCTCCTCCTCGACACGGACAACCCGGTCAACGATCCCGCCGACCGCCCGATCACCCACATCCTGTACGTCCGCGGGCGCGAGATGCGGCTCCACCAGGAGCTCATCCTCGGCATCGGTGGCGTGCGGGCGCTGCGAGCGCTCGGGATCAGCCCGGCCGCATGGCACCTCAACGAGGGCCACTCCGCCTTCCTGCTGGCGGAGCGGGCGCGCGAGCTGGTCGCTGCAGGCGACGACCTCGATCGCGCCTTCCAGAAGGTCGCGCGGAACAGCGTCTTCACCATCCACACACCGGTCTCGGCGGGGAACGAGCGCTTCGAGGCCGACCTCGTCCGCCGGATCGCCGGCCCGATCCTCGAGGGTGACGGCCGGCCCGGTACCGGCGGCGTGTCGATCGACCGGGTGCTCGAGATCGGCAAGGGCACCGACGATGATCCCGGACAGTTCGACATGACCGCGTTCAGCCTCCGGCTGACGAACGGCGCGAACGCCGTCTCGAAGCTCCACGGCGTCACGGCGAACGCGACCTGGCAAGGGGTCCCGAAGCACGAGATCCTCGCGATCACGAACGGGATCCACACCCCCACCTGGGTCGGAGGCCCGATCCGCGAGCTCTACGAGCGCTACCTCGACGCCGACCTCGACGATCTCGACAACGGCACGGAGGCGGGACGCTGGTGGGAGCGACTCGAGCGCATCCCGGCGACCGAGCTCTGGGAGGCCCACATCCGCCAGAAGCGCGAGCTGGCGGTGTTCGCCCGCGGTCGGCTCCGCACCCAGTTCGCACGCCACGGCGAGGCGCCGCGGGCGCTGCAGGAGCTCGCCGAGGCCCTCGATCCGAATGCCCTGACGATCGGCTTCGCGCGCCGCTTCGCGACCTACAAGCGCGCCGGCATGATCTTCACGGACAAGGATCGACTCGCCCGCCTCCTCTCGAACGAGGAACGGCCGGTGCAGGTCGTCTTCGCCGGCAAGGCCCACCCCGCCGATCGACCGGGCCAGGCCGTGATCCAGGAGATCTTCGGGCGGACCCGATCGCCGGAGTTCCGGGGTCGGGTGTTCATCCTCGAGGACTACGACATGCGCATCGGACGCTTCCTGGTCCAGGGCGTGGACGTCTGGCTGAACAACCCGCGACGCCCGCTCGAGGCTTCCGGCACCTCCGGCATGAAGGCCGCCGCGAACGGCGTCGTGAATCTCTCGGTCCTCGACGGCTGGTGGGACGAGGGCTGGAACGAGGCCAACGGCTGGGCCATTGGCGGGCGCGAGCAGCTCGCGGACGAGGCGGCCCAGGACTGGAACGACGCCCAGGACCTCTACCGGATCCTGGAGGACGAGGTCGTCCCGGCGTACTACGACCGGGAAGGCGCCAAGCCCCCGGCGCGCTGGCTGGAGAAGATGCGGACGTCGATCTCCAGCACGATCTGGCAGTTCTCGACGACGCGCATGCTCCACGAGTACGCCGAGCGCCTGTACCTGCCCGCGGCCGGGATCGAGGTCAAGGCCGAGGCGGGAGCCCAAGTCAGCTCCTGATGGCGCGGCGAATCTCGCTCGCGCTGACGCTTCACAACCACCAGCCGATCGGGAACTTCGGCTGGGTCTTCGAGGAGGTCTTCCGGCAGGCCTACGCGCCGATGGTCGAGGCGCTGGGTCGCCATCCGGGCATCCGCCTGGGCCTGCACTACTCCGGTGCGCTCCTGGAGTGGCTCCGCGCCGAGCAACCCGGATTCATCTCCGACCTGCGAGCCCTGGTGGAGCGCGCGCAGGTCGAGATCCTGGGCGGCGGGCTGTACGAGCCGGTGCTCGCGGCGCTGCCGGAACGTGACCGCATGGGACAGCTCACGCGGATGGCGGAAACGGTCGAGGACATGTTCGGGCGCCGGCCGGCGGGCGCCTGGCTCGCGGAGCGGGTCTGGGAGCCGGACCTGCCGACGTCGCTCGCGGGCGCCGGCTACCGCTGGACGATCCTCGACGACGCCCACTTGCGGTCGGCCGCGATCGCCGAGGACGCGATGTGGGGCCCCTACATCACCGAGGACCAGGGCCACGTGCTGACCGTCTTCGGCACGGAGCGCGGCCTCCGCTACCTGATCCCCTTCCAGGATGTCGAGGCGGTCATCGAGCACCTCCGCGAGCACGCCACGGAGGCGGGCGATCGCGTCGGGACGATGGGTGACGACGGCGAGAAGTTCGGGGCGTGGCCGACGACGTTCGAGCATTGCTGGGGCAAGGGCCGCTGGGTGGAGCGCTTCTTCGAGGCCCTCGAGGCCAATGCCGAGTGGCTGTCGACCGTCCGACCTTCCGACTGGCTGGCGTCGTCGGCGCCGGTCGGCCGGATCGCGATCCCGACGGGCTCCTATTTCGAGATGGGCGAGTGGGCCCTGCCGCCCGAGGAGAGCCGGGGGTTCGCGGCGGTCGTCCAGCGCGCCCGCGAGGTCGACGCGCCGGAGCTTCGCTGGCTGCGCGGCGCGTCCTGGCGCAACTTCCAGGTCAAGTACCGCGAGGTCAACGACCTCCACAAGCAGATGCTGCGTGTCTCGTCGAAGGTCGAGGAGATGGCGCCGAGCGAGACGCGCGACGCCGCGCTCGACCACCTCTACCGAGGCCAGTCGAACGACTGCTACTGGCACGGCCTGTTCGGCGGGATCTACATCGCCCACATGCGGGCGGCATCGCTCTCGCACCTCATCGCCGCGGAGGACATCGCGGACGCCGCGGCAGGTCGGCAGCACGGGAGCGAGATTCGCGATCTCGACCTGGACGGCCGTGACGAGATTCGGCTGGCCACGGACGGGCAGGTCGTGACGCTCGATCTCCACGAGGCCGCCGGCATCGGCGCCTGGGACCTCCGCGCGGCGCGGCACGCGCTGACCGGGGTGCTCCGGCGCCGGCCCGAGGCCTACCACGAGACGCTCCGGAGCCACGAGGGGTCGCAGGCCGAGCGGTCGGCGGCGGCGGAACGCGCGGATGCTTCGACCGCGCCTGCGTCGAACGACGCGCCCGCCTCCATCCACGAGATGGTCCAGGTCAAGGAACCAGGGCTCGCGGGCAAGCTGGTCTACGACGACTACGAGCGTCGCAGCGGGTTGGTTCGCTTCCTTCGCGCTGACGCGACGCCCGCGACCTGGGGGGCGGGCGGCAAGGGCGACATCGGCAACTTCGTCGACGGCCCGTTCCGTGTCGATCGACTCGACGATATGTTCGTGCGACTGTCTCGGGACGGCTCGGTGCAACTGGGGGACGCCGAGGTGCCGGTTCGCGTGGAGGTCGGGCTCGGGCTCGGCGGCGGGCGCGTCGACCCGACACTCGAGCAGGTGATCACCGTCGAGAACCTTGGCGCGACCGTCCTCGAGGCTCGGATCGGGATCGAGTACGCGATCACGATGCTGGGCGGTGGCGGCAATCCCGAGGCCTGGTGGGAGATCGCCGGTGGGCGCACGCGGCATGACGGCTCGGGCGCCGCCAGGGACGTCGACCGGCTGGCCCAGGGCAACAACTGGCTCGGCGTGCAGCTGGCCACGACGCTGGCTCCCGCCAGCGACGCGTGGCACGCGCCGATCGAGACTGTCTCGAACTCCGAGGCCGGCTTCGAGCGCGTCTACCAGGGCAGCGCGCTGCTCCTGTCCTGGGTCATTCGCCTGGCACGCGGAGACACCTTCACGGCGAGCATCCGCCACGAAGCGAAGATCGCCATCGATCGCGCCGCAGGAGGGTTCGGGGCGGCGATCGCTTCGTCCTGAGAATCCGTCAGCCCGCGGCCTGCGCGCCACGGGCTGACGATGGAGGAGGGCGATATGGGCCACGCACGGGCCCTTGAGGGGTCAGACGCTGAAGTCAGAGGCCTGCAGCCGCGGGTCGTCGGTGCCGACGCGCGAGTCGACGCCGAATTGCTGCGCCAGCGCGCCTACGACGGCGAGCAAAGCAACGATGATGGCGAGGACGACGATGCCATTCATCGGGTCACGACCCTTTCTTGGACTGGCTTGGTACAGTGAACTAGGCCAAATCGGACGATACTTGGACTAGCGGACTATGTCAACAGGTACGATGGACCCAGAACCGAACCCGGAACCGATCGGCAACAGCGCGTTCGGGGCGGGCGCCGGTGGCGACCCGAACCTGGACGTGGAGCGGGATTCCGACGTCCCCATCTCGACGCAGATCTACTGGCAGCTCGCCTACAAGATCGAGTCGGGACGGCTGCAGCCGGGCGAGCGCCTGTGGCCCGTCCGCGAGCTCGGTGCGGCCCTTCGCGTGAATCCCAACACGATCCGCGCGGTCTACCGGCGGCTCGCGGACAGCGGCTACGTCAACAGTCGCCACGGCGCGGGCACGGTCGTAGCCGACCGGACGGCCCATCGCCGGCGCCCGGAGGCGCTGGGCGGGATCGTCTCGGAGATGCTCCGGCGAGCGGCGCAGGCCGGGTTCACCCCCGACGAGGTCGCCGCCGCTGCCTATGCCGCGGCGACGGAGCGGAAGCGTCCCGGCGAACGCGTCCACGTGCTCTTCGCCGAGTGCACCACCGCCGACGCCGGCTACGACGCGGAGCGGCTGAACCACGAGTTTGCGGGCCAGATCGAAGCCGAGGGCACGCTTCTCGATGAGATCCCCGAGCGCCTCGAGCGGTTCCACTACGACCTCGTCGCGACGACCACCTTCCACGCCGACGAGGCCCAGGCGCTCGTCGGGGGCCGGGTTCCGGTCGTCGCGATGCTCGTCGGCCCTGGCTACATGGAGCTGGTTCACGAGATCTCGGCGCTGCCGGAGGGATCCCGGGTCGGCGTCGTCTGCGCATCCGAACGGGGTACGGACAACATCGCCGAGACGCTGGCCATCGCCGGCACGAAGGGCGTCGAGATCGTGTCCGCCACGATCGCCGACGAGGAGCGCCTGACCCTGGTCGATCGGACAGCCGACATCATCCTGATGTCCCGCGAGGCGATCGTGCACAAGCTCGACCAGCAGGTCCACCGGCCCGAGCGTGTCCGCGAGTGGAGCTACGAGTTCGATCCGGCGGGCCTCGAGCTGCTCCGCCGGGCGATCGAGCGGGCGGGGGCGAGCCGTCGCAAGCCCGAGGTGGCGGCGGCCGCCGTCTGACAGGTCTGCCATCCTTTCGCCCGATGCGGGCGATCCCGATAGCGCGGGCGGCGCGACGGAAGCACGGCCTCGAGCCGATCGTCGGTCGGGCGGGCACGCTCGATGCCGCCGATGCGCACGCAGCCCGACGCATCGCGGCCAACGTCACCGCCACGCGCGACCGCGCCGGCGAGCCGGCCGTCTCGGCCGGCGAGGTGGCGGCGCTCGCGGCGCTGGATGCGGCGCTCCATCGGCTCGTCGAGGAGGAGCAGCAGGAGGGTCGTGCCGACCTCGGCGCAACCCTCGATGCCGTGGGCTCGGCCCTCGGGTCCAGGGCGATCGCGGAGGTCGATCGGGAGTGGCGCGGCCAGTTCCGGAGCGAGGCCGGGAGCGCGGCGAAGCCCACCGACGGCGCCGCGCCTGGCCCGAGCCTCCTGGCCGAGGTGCTCGTGCTCGCCGCGCTGAACGAGGACCCGGCGGCCACGGGCGTTCGCGAGCTGGTCGACGACACCCACCTCCGGGACACCACTCCCTACGAGGCAATCCTGGACGAGGCGGAGCGGCAGCTCGGCGGTCGCGCGGCGAACGGGCCGGCGATCGCAGGCGCTGGAGCACGACGACGCGCGAGCGCTGGCGGCGCCGTCGGCGCCGGCGGTGGTCGCGGCGCCCGCGGTGGTCGCGGCGTGGGTGCGACGGCCGCCCTCGGTCCCGACGCGCCCCTGCCGGCACGGTTGCGCGAGCCGATGCTTCGCGCCCCCGGTTCGCTGGCCGCGCAGCTGCGCTGGATCCGCGAGCACTGGCCGGCCGTCGCCGGCGACGACGCCCTGCTCCGCCGGATCGACCTCGCCCTCGACGTCCTCGCCGAGGAGGCCCGCGCCCTCGAGCTGAAGACCGCGGGCGCCCATTTCGGGGGACCGGTGGTCGTCGAGACGCCGGACTACATCGGCCTCGATTCGGATGCCGTGGCGTTCTCGAGCGACACCGACTGGATGCCCAGCGTCGTGCTCATGGCCAAGTCGACGTACGTCTGGCTCGAGCAGCTGGCGCGGCGCTTCGAGCGGCCCGTGCAGACCCTCGCGGACGTGCCGGACGAGGAGCTGGACCGGCTCGCCGGCCTCGGCGTCACGGGCCTGTGGCTCATCGGGCTGTGGCAGCGCAGCAACGCGTCGGCGGGCATCAAGCGGCGCCGGGGCGACCACGATGCCGTCGCGAGCGCCTACGCCATCGATGACTACCGCATCGCGGACGAGCTCGGGGGCGAGCCGGCGTTCGAGGACCTCAAGCGCAGAGCCTGGGAACGCGGCATCCGGATGGCCGCGGACATGGTCCCGAACCACATGGGCCTCGACTCGCGCTGGGTGATCGAGCACCCGGAGCGGTTCATCTCGCTCGACCAGCCGCCGTATCCCGCGTACTCGTTCGGCGGGCCGGACCTGTCGCAGGACCCGCGGGTGGAGATCCAGATCGAGGACCACTACTGGGACGGCACCGACGCGGCCGTCGTCTTCCGGCGGCGCGACCGCGAGACCGGCGAGCAGCGCTTCATCTACCACGGCAACGACGGCACGTCGTACCCCTGGAACGACACGGCCCAGCTCGACTACCTCAAGGCCGAGGTTCGCGAGGCCGTGATCCGGACGATCCTGGACGTCGCGCGTCGCGCCCCGGTCATCCGCTTCGATGCGGCGATGGTCCTCGCGCGCCGGCACATCCGGCGGCTGTGGTACCCGGAGCCCGGCGCGGGCGGCGCGATCCCCTCGCGCGCCGAGCACGCCATGTCGAACGCCGAGTTCAACCGCCGGATGCCGAACGAGTTCTGGCGCGAGGTCGTCGACCGGGTGGCCGCCGAGGCGCCCGGGACGCTGCTCCTCGCGGAGGCGTTCTGGCTCCTGGAGGGCTACTTCGTCCGGACGCTCGGCATGCACCGCGTCTACAACTCGGCGTTCATGCACATGCTCCGGGACGAGGACAACGCCGGCTACCGGAAGGTCATGCGGGACACGCTCGAGTTCGATCCCGCGATCCTGTCGCGGTTCGTGAACTTCCTGACGAACCCCGACGAGCGGCCGGCGGCCGAGCAGTTCGGCACCACCGACAAGGCCTTCTCCGCGGCGACGCTGCTCGCCACGCTGCCAGGGCTGCCGATGCTCGGTCACGGCCAGGTCGAGGGCTTCCGCGAACGCTACGGGATGGAGTTCCGGAAGGCTCGCTGGGACGAGCCGGTCGACCAGTCCCACGCCGATCACTTCGCCCGGGCGATCGTGCCGCTCCTGCGGCGGCGCGCGGCATTCTCCGGCACGACCGACTTCCACCTCTACGACGCCCAGCGCGACGGTGGCGGCATCGACGAGAACGTCTATGCCTACTCGAACGGCCGCGGCGGCGACCGAAGCCTCGTGCTCGTCCACCACCACTTCGGCGACACGACCGTCCGGATCGACTGGTCGATCGCGGCAGCCGCGCCGGGCGGGAGCGGCGGCACCGCCCTCACGAGCGTCCGTCTCGCGGAAGCGCTGGCGCTCACGGAGCGAGACGACGAGTTCGTCCGGCTCGTCGACCACCGTTCCGGCTTCGAGCTTCGACGCAGCGCCGGCGAGCTCCGGCGCGAAGGCCTCCGTGTGGGGCTCGGCGCGTACGAGGCGCGCGTCCTGTGGCTGGAGCCCGATCGGCCGGCGGAGCCAGCGCCGGCGCCCGCGAGCGACGCGGCGACCGCGGCGACGGCGGCGAGGACGAAGGCTGGCCCGAAGCGCGCCGCGTCCGCTCCCCCGCCCCGTCGGGTCGCGAAGAGCGGCACCGCCGCCGGCGATCGTGCGGCGAGCGCCGGGGCGAAGAAGCCGGCGGCCAGGCGTCCGCGTCGGCAGCCCTAGCGACTCCCGGTACGATCCGCCTGATGCCGGAGCCCAGCACGCCCCGATTCGACGCCGCGACGCGGCCCTGGGTCGTACCGCTGACCCTCGAGGGCCAGATCGTCCGGCTCGAGCCGCTGTCGCTGGATCACCTGGACGATCTCACCGAGGTCGGGCTGGACCCGGCGACCTGGCGCTGGACGCTCGCCCGCCCGACCGATCGGGCGGGTATTCGGGCCTGGATCGAGACGGCGCTCGCCAACCGCGAGGCGGGCTCGGAGATGCCCTTCGCGACCATCGACCGTTCGACCGGCCGGGCAATCGGCAGCTCGCGCTTCCTCTCGATCGTTCCCGAGCATCGCCGCCTGGAGATCGGCTGGACATGGATCACGCCGACCTGGCAGCGCCGCGGCGCCAACCAGGAGGCGAAGTACCTGCAGCTCCGTCACGCGTTCGGGCACCTGGGCGCGAACCGGGTCGAGTTCAAGACCGATTCGCGCAACGAGAAGGCCAACCCGGCGCTGCTATCGATCGGGGCAACGTTCGAGGGCACGTTCCGGAACCACATGATCATGCCGGACGACACCCTCCGGCACTCCAACTACTACAGCGTCACCGTCGAGGACTGGCCCCGCGTGAAGGCGATGCTGGAGGCGCGGATCGCCTCGATCGTCAGCTCGGGTCGCGGCTGAGGCGGACGCTCGCCCAGCCCTCTCGCGCCAGCGCCGCGGCGATCAGGAGCGAGCCCGCCGCGTCGGCCCACCAGAGCCCCGCCGTCGCGAGCGCCACCGCCACGAGCGCGACCGCCGCGAGCACCGCAGCCGCCCCGGTGAGCAACGCGTCGTTCGCGAGAGCCTTGCTGCCGAGGGATCGGGCAACGCTCCGCTTCGCCAGGGCAAGCGGTGGCAGCGCCAGCACGGACAGCGCGAGGAGCACGAGCTGCCCGATCGAGCTGGTCGCGACATCGTGAGCCAGCAGCGCCCGAGCCGCCCCGAGGGCCAGTGACAGCGCCGCAACGAGCAGGACGGCACCGACGGCGCGCTCGGCGAGATGCTCGACCCGGAGCGCCCGCGCGGGC
>JAICVI010000035.1 GCA_025935415.1 Chloroflexota bacterium | reverse complement strand
GGTGCCGCCGATCTGCTGGAAGAACGTCAGGCTCGCGGTCGCGACACCGACCACCCGCGGCTGGACGCTGTTCTGGACGAGCGCCGTGAAGACCGCGAACGAGGGCCCGATTCCGAGGCCGACGATGACCATCCAGAGCCACACGATCGGAAGCTCCGTGTTCGCGGTGAGGCTCGTCATGAGGAACAGCCCGCCGGCGAGGATCACCATCGCGCCGAAGATCACCAGCCGGTACTTCCCGGTCTTGGCCGCGATCTGCCCCGTGATGGTCGCGCCGACGATGAGCGAGGCGACCAGCGGCAGCAGGTTGAAGCCGGATTCCAGGGCGCTCAGGCCCTTGACCACCTGGAACCACTGCGGCAGGAAGACGATCGCGCCGAGGAACCCGAACGAGACCATCGCCATGGCGACGACCGAGATGGCGACGTTCCGGATCCGGAACAGCTCGAGGCGGATGATCGGATCGGGCGCGCGTGTCTCCCACCACAGGAACACGGCCAGGATCACGATCCCCAGGATGATGGCGCCGCCGACCCATGGGTCGGCCCAGTCCTTGCCGGTCTTGTTCGACAGGCCGACGAGGATCGGCCCGATGGCCGCGGCGAAGAGCCCCGCGCCGACGTAGTCGATGTTCCTCCCGCCCTCGGGGTTCTTGATCTTCGGAAGCAATCGCCAGCAGATGAACAGCGAGACGAGGCCGAGCGGGACGTTGACGAAGAAGATCCAGGGCCAGCCGAGCGTGTCTGCCAGCCCGCCGCCGATGAGCGGGCCGAGCACCGAGGAGACGCCGAACACGGCGCCGAACAGGGCGCCGTACTTGGCTCGCTCCTCGGGCGGGTAGAGGTCCGCGATGACGGCGAGGGCGATCGGGAAGACCGCGCCGCCGCCGAGGCCCTGGAGCCCGCGCGCCGCGACGAACTGCCACATCTCCCGGCTCAGGCCGGCGAAGATCGAGGCCGCCAGGAATAGCCCGACGGCCCAGATGAAGATCGGGCGGCGACCGTAGAGGTCGGAGAGCTTGCCGTAGATCGGGCCGCTGATGGTCGAGGTCAGCAGGTAGATCGTGAAGGCCCACGTGTACAGCGACTGGCCGTTCAGCTCCGTGGAGATCCGGGGCAGCGCCGTGCCGACGACCGTCTGGTCGAGGGCGAACAGGAACATCGCCAGGAGGATGGCGAGCAGGATCTCCATCTTCTGGCGCGAGGTCAGGTTCCAGCTGTGGCCGTCCTCCTGGGCGACGGCAGCCGCGTGCGTCATCGTGGCTCCTTGGGAGTCATGGGTGCCTGGGGGTCCGCGCAGTATGCCGGAGCGGGGCGTCGTCCGGAACCCGCCCGCCCCGTTGCCGCTCAGCGGTCGGCCTCAGCGGTCGGCCGGCGCCGGCGAAGCCGGGGAGGCCGGCGTCGAGGCGTTCGTCGCCTCCGATTCGGACCTGGTTCTCGCCAGGCGCTCGACCTGCCAGACCAGGTAGACGCCGATCAGCAGCCCCATCGCCTGGAAGACGAAGGCCAGGAACAGGGTGAAGCCGCTGGTCCGGAGGAAGTCGCCCGTGGTCTCGAACTCGCGGCTCAGGCGGATCGCGATCCCGGCGACCACTGCGGGCGCCAGGAACAGCACCGCGGCGAGCCCGAGGAGCGGCAGGCCGTTGCCCTTCTCGTCGAGCTTCTTCAGGACCTCGCCGAGCCGCGCCGGCAGGGCGTACAGGTTGAAGCCCGGGATCAGCGGCTCGATGAAGGCCATCGTGGCGCTCACTCGCGAGTAGCCGAGCTTCAACGCGGGCAGGTTTGCGACGACCCGGCTGATCCAGGCGGCGTACGCGAGGAGCGCGAGGACGCCGAAGATCGGCACGAGGACGAGGATCGGGCGGATGCCGTCGAAGAGATCGTTCGCCGCCGCTCGGTCGCCGGCGGCCCGGAGCGAGCCGACCTGCCAGAGGAGGAACGTCGACGCGAACGTGCCGAGGATGAAGGCGATGGCGGCCACGGTGAGGAGCACGGCCCGCATCTCGGTGCTCTGGTAGCTGCCGGTGTGGATCACCGGCGGCGCCGCGCCGGTGGTCGGTAGCTCCGCCGGGTTGACGGCCGCGGCCTCGCGCGGCGTGTGGCAGCTGTAGCAGCGGTTCGAGCGGCGTGAGTTGATCGAACGGCAGACGCGACAGGCCCAGAGCTCGGTGTCAGCCGTCATCAGGGCATCCCGAGCTCACTGCGCGCTCACGGGAACGGGCAGGCCTTGCCGCCCCTCGAGGACAACCCGATCGCCGAGCGGCGCGCCCAGCGTCACCTCGACCGTATCCATGACGCCGATGGCGGGACAGCCGTGGTCCGTTTCGGGTCGCTCGGCGACGATCACGACGACCGCCTGGTCCGATTCGACCGGCTCGACCCGGTATTCGATCTTGCAGGCAGCCTGGGCGCCGACGAAGTCGACCTCGAGGGTCGCGGAGTCGGGCTCGCCGCGGGCGGCCACGATCGAGATGCCGACCGGGGGATCGTCGACGTTCCACGGGCCCGGGGTCACGGTCACGCTGCGATCCACGGCCACGCGGGTGATTCGGACGGCCGTGCCCTGCAGCGTGAACACCCAGGTCGGCACCTCCGCCGGGCCGGTCGAGGTCTCGGCCAGGCTGGTGGCGAGATTCGCGTCGGTGACCTCGAGGGGCGTGCACGACGTCTTGCATGGCTTCGCAACGTCGGCGATGAGCTCCTGGAGCGCCTGTGCGGCCGAGAGGACCTGGGCATCGACCTTCGGGCCGTCCGTCCAGCGGACCTCGCGCTTCCCGGGCCGCTCCTCGGACAGCGGACTGGCCGCCACGATCGCCCCGCCGAGCAACGCGGCCTTGTCCTTCGTCGCAACGGCGGATTCCCAGTCACCGATCTGCGACGTCAGCGCGCCGGTGAAGGTGATCGTCGAGCCGCCGTTGTCCTTCACGGCCTGCGCCCATCGGTCGAGCGCTTCCTGGGCCTGCCGGTGCAGCCGGTCGGTCGCCTGGGGCTGGACGATCGGGATGGTCGTCGAATCGGCGGACAGGAATCCGTTGACGGAGCAAGCCGCGGTCGCGAAGGCAACGACGACCGAGAAGGCGGCAGATCGCGCGGTCGTCCCCATGCCGGCGTCCATTCGAAGGCACCGAACGGGCCGGCGTCAAGTTTCGTGCTCGCGGAAGAGCGCGCTTCTCGCGGCGCGGACCCGTTTCGGCTGGGCCGTCCGGGGACTTGCCGCCGAAAGCGCGGGCGGGCGTGACCACGCGGAATCCGTGCCGGTATCGTTCGCCGGGCTCGCGCCGCCGTACCCCTTCCTGCTTCCCGGGAGACCGATCCTCTTGGCCTTCGACCTGCCCCTGCCGCTCCGCAGCCTGATCATCGGCTTCACGATCGCCATGGCGGTCGGGCCGATCACCCTGCTCGTCGTCCGCCGGACGATCGAGCATGGCGGCGTCTACGGGCTCGTCTCGGGATTTGGCGTCGCCGCGGCGGATGCCACGTACGGCGGCGTCGCCGCGTTCGGGCTGACGGCGCTGACGGCCTTCCTCGTCTCGGTCCACGTGCTGCTCGGCCTGGTCGGTGGCGCGGTGATCGTCCTCATCGGGCTGCGGACGATGCGCACTCGGCCGGCCGGACCCGCCCGGGAGTCCGCCCGCCCGGGCCTGGCCGGCGCCTTCGCTTCGATTTACGCGCTCACGATGACCAACCCGCTGACCATCGTCCTCTACGCGGGCGTGTTCGCGGCGATCGGCCTCGGCACCGGTGGCGGGTTCGTGGATGCGGCGGTGGTGACGTCGGCGGTGCTCCTCGGCTCGGGGCTGTGGTGGCTGGTCCTGTGCTCGGTCGTGGCCTGGCTCCGGCGCCGCGTCTCCACAGCCGCGCTGCTCTGGATCAACCGGGTCTCGGGCGCGGCACTCGTGGTCTTCGGCGTCCTCGCCGTTCTCGCGGCCCTCCGCTCCTGACGTCGGCCTGCCGGGCCTTCGGGCGCGAGCCCGCTGCCTCGCCCACGACGCCGCCCCCGACGCCGCCCGCTACGCCCCGGCGGCGGGCGCCTTGGGAGCCGTCGGGCCTGGCCCGCCGCGCTGCGGTTCGCCCTTGAGCTGCGACATCAGGCTCGCCGTGTCGAAGGCGTGCCAGTGCTCGATCATCTGGCCGTCGCGCAGCCGGAAGATGTGGATCTCGTCGATCGAGTAGCGATTCCCGGTCGGCGCGATCCCCATGAACGTACCGGAGTGCGTGGCGCTGGTGGTCATGCGGGCGGCCACGCGGTCGCCCTCGGCGATCATGTCGTGGATCGTGAACTCCGGATCCGAGACGCCGGCGCCTGCACGCTTCATGCCTTCGCGGAGGCCTTCGCGGCCGCGAGGCATCGGCCCGAAGGTGTGCGGCGTGAAATCCTCGCTGACGAGCTCGTCGATCGCGGCATCTTCCTGGTGCACGAAGATCCGATCGACGATCTGCTCCACGATCTCCTTGTTCCGCTCGAGCGTCTCCGGGTTGGTCAGGGCGCGCTGCATCGTTGTCATGCCCCGGAACGTACCGCCGATCGGGCGACAGCGGCTTCGATTCCGCGTCCACGGGGCTTGCACCGGTCGCACAGCCAGCTTGCAGCGCCACGCGGCCGCTGGCGCGAGCGGCTAGCCTCGCGGCCATGCAGCTTCCCGAAGCCCGAACCGCCCGCGTCGACATCGTCCTCGAGGGCTCGCTCACGTCGACCGGCGGCGGCGTCGCGAGCTCGTGCACGCTCGTTCGCGACGCCGATCGCGTCATCGTCGTCGACCCGGGCATGGCCGAGAGCGCGACCGCGATCCTGGGTCCGCTGGCCGAGCTCGGCGTTCGACCCGAGGACGTCACCGAGGTCGTCCTCAGCCACCACCATCCCGACCACACGCTCTACGCCGGCCTCTTCCCGCGTGCCGCCGTGCACGACCACTGGGCGATCTACCGTGGCACCGACTGGGAGGACTCCGAGTGCGACGGCCGCGTCCTTGCACCCTCGGTGATCCTCGCCCGAACGCCCGGCCACACGGCCGAGGACCTCGCCACGCTCGTCGGGACGCCCCACGGCGTTGTTGTCTGCACCCACTCCTGGTTCAACGCCGAGACGACGGTCGACGACGAGTCACCGGACGACCCGGAAGCTCTGCATGCCTCGCGCGCCGCGATCCTCGAAATCGCGTCGGAGATCATCCCCGGCCACGGGGCGCGCTTTCGCCCGACCGGCGACACCCCGCGGTAGCGTCCGCTCCGAACTCGTCGCCCGGCGTCGATCCGGCGCATCCATCGCCACGATCTGCGCGTGACCGTCCGGCGGCGCCGCGCGTCGCCGTTGCCAGTACTCGCTGCAGTTCTATCCGGGCGATTCGTTGGGCGGGTCGGCGCGGCCCGCGCCCGGCGCGGCCCGGCGCGCCCGGCGCGGCATGGCGCGGGTCGGCAATGCGAGGGCTGATGGACCGGCCTACGAGTCGAACGGCGCCTTCGCGATCGCGTCGAGCTTGCCTGTTCGCACCATCTCGGCCACCCGGCAGGTCGGCTTGCGCGACGCCTGGTCGGCGAATGCCGCCGCGAAGTCACGCTTGAAGGTGAGGCGCGGGTACGCGGCAAGGATCGGCGCGACTGCCTCGGGGCGAACGTCCTCGAACCGATAGCCGGTGACATCCGTCCCGGTCGAGTCGTTCAGCAGGACGACCTCGCTTGCCGAGCCGGCCGGCGCCTCCGGGAGCATGTGCAGGTCGATGACGTCGTAGATCGCTCGAGCGCGCTCCGGCGGCTGGCCGTGCGCGAGGGAGAAGCGCTCGGCCTCGATCGCGCCGTCCGTCTCGAAGCAGCCGCCCAGGTCATACGCGGACACGAGCCCGATGTCGTGCAGGAGCGCCGCGACGTACAGGATCTCCTGGTCGAAGCGCAGGTCGTCGTGGCGCGCCAGCTCGACGGCCCACGCATACGCGCGA
Source organism: Chloroflexota bacterium (assembly GCA_025935415.1). Classification (GTDB taxonomy): domain Bacteria; phylum Chloroflexota; class Limnocylindria; order Limnocylindrales; family CSP1-4; genus UBA5189. Next base: position 9,901 of record JAICVI010000035.1, on the reverse strand, counting down.
ACCGAGTGGTTCACGAGGTACGCCGGCGCGACCTCGCCGATCAGCTCGCGAGCCTCGTGGGCAAGCGCGGAGTCCGGCACGGGAATGCCGATCGCCGTCAGCGTTCCTTCCAGGATCACGGTCGCACCCTACCATCGAGGCGATGCAGATCCACTCGCTGATGCTCGCGGACAGCGCCCAGGCGGTCGACGGCAAGCTCTACATCCTCGGCGGCGCCTGGAACGTGCTGCGCTTCCCGGAGTTCCCGGCGCAGCTCATGGTCGGGATCGCGGTGGCGATCGACGTCGACTGGAACGAGACGAACCAGCGTCATCATCTCGACGTCCATTTCGAGGACGCGGACGGCAACCCAATGCAGCCGAACATCGGCGCCGACTTCGAGGCCGGACGGCCCCCGGGTGCAATCGCCGGCGTCGATCTCCGGATCGTCTTCGCGGTCAACGGTCCATTGGCGATTCCCGCTCCCGGGTCGTACGCCGCCGTGGCCTCGATCGGCGGCGAGGTCCTGGCTCGCTCGCGCTTCCAGGCCGTGCAGGTCGCCCGCTCGAACTGACGCTCGCGGCGGCGCCGGCCATGCTCTCGCGGGTCTCGCAAGGTCCGCGAACGCCCTCTCACGTGTCGCGGACCCTCCTCGCACGGGCCGCGCATGGTACGGGCACGGTCCGCGCACGGTACGCGCACGGGCGTCGCAGCAGCCTGAGGCACCGCGCAGTGCGGTCGAGTGGCGTCCGCTGGGGTCAGGGGGGTACCGGCACCATCGGGTCATGGTCTGACCGCGCTCCGCGAACGACCCTCCGCATGTGCCGCTGCATGCCGCATTCGATCTCGCTGCCCTGCACTCGACGACCCCGCGGCCCGGGGCGTCACGGCGTGGCGCCGCCCGCACTGCCCTCACCGCGGTCCTGATCGCGGTCACGCTGCTGCTCGCGCTCGGCTCGACGGGCGTCCTCGCGGCGACCACGGTCACGCCGAAGTGCGACGCCACGAACCTGCGGACCGGCCCCGGCACGACCTACGCCAAGAAGACCAGCGTCGACATCGGCGCAAAGCTGAACGTCGTGACCACGGTCACCGGCGGAAGCTGGTCGGCGACGTGCGGCACCGCGATGTCCGGGACCGGCTGGTACAAGATCAGCCAGATCAACGGCCGGAGCGTCTCGTCGCTGTACGGCGTGACCTACCTCTACGGCGCCAGCAAGCTCTTCACGATCCTCGCGACCCCGACCGCCACCCCGACGAAGGCTCCCACCGCTGCCCCGACCGCAGCTGCCAGCACGGCACCCACGTCGGCCCCATCGGCGGACCCTGGCGCGACACCGGACCCCGGCGCGACCACCGACCCGAGCTCGCCTGCCCCGTCGATGACCCCCTCGCCGACGGCGACCCCCGCGCCGACGGCGACGCCGGCGCCCACGCCGTTCCCGCCGCTGACCTTCCCGAAGAGCCCGATCACCCTGGCGTCGACGATCACGATCTACGGCCGCGGCTACGGCCACGGCGTCGGGATGTCGCAGTACGGCGCCTACGGCCGGGCGCTGGATGGCCAGAGCGCGGCCCAGATCATGGCCACCTACTACAAGGGCACCACGCTCGGGACCATGGCCAACAGCCAGGTCCGAGTGCTCGTCCTCCAGAGCTTCAAGGCGACCTCGACGACGCCGGCGCAGGTGTACGGCCGTGGCGCGACGTGGACGGTCGACGGCGTCGCCGCCACGTTCCCCGCCGACGCCCGGCTGCGATTCACGCCGACCGTCTCGGGGTCGACCACCACCTGGAAGATCACCGTGACCGCCGCCGACGGGACGGCCCTCTACAGCGGCGCGGCCCCGAGCAGCATCCGCGTTCGCTCCCGGAGTGGCACGACCCTCCAGCTCTGGTCGACGCCCTCCGCCTATGACCGCTTCCGCGGCGTGCTTCGGCTGATCGGCAAGACCGACGGCACCACGACGGTCAACGTCGTCAACGAGCTGCCGATCGAGTCCTACCTGCGGGGCGTCGTGCCGGCCGAGATCCCGGCGAGCTGGCCCGTCGAGGCCGTGAAGGCCCAGGCGATCGCCGCCCGCTCATACGCGGCCAACCACCGGCACCCGGGCTCCGGCAGCTTCGACTTCCACAACGACACCCGCTCGCAGATGTACCTCGGCGTCCTGGCCGAGAAGAGCGCCAGCAACTCGGCCATCAGCGCCACTGCCGGCAAGGTCGTCCTGACCTCGACCGGCAGCGTCGCGAACACGATGTTCTTCTCGTCGGACGGCGGCTGGACCGAGAACAACGAGAACGTCTTCGTGTCCTCCACAGGCGCCAAGACCGCTGGCGTCTACTCCTACCTCCGCGGCGTCTCCGATCGCCGGCCGGATGGCTCCTCCTACGACGAGGCCTCGCCGTACTACGGCTGGAAGACGAAGGCCTACACGCTGGCCCAGCTCCAGGCGTGGTTCGCGTCGGACTCGAGGACGAACGTCGGGACGCTCGTCGCCCTCGATCTCCACGACCGCGGCGTCTCGGGTCGCTTGATCAGCGTGACCCTCATCGGCGCGAACGGCAGCACGAAGAAGGTCTCGGGCGACGTCTTCCGATCGGTCTTCAACGCCCATCGCCCATCCGGCGACCCGATGATGCGGAACACGCTCTTCAGCCTCTCCCCGATCCCGTAGCGCTGGGCCGCGGCGCCGAGGAGGCTAGGCCGCGCAACGACCTGGCACCGTCCCGGCTCGACGCACTGGCGCGAACGGCGACAATGGGCGCCCCGACCGCGCCCTGGAGAGCTCCCGTGACCCTCACCGCCCTGCCCACGTTCCGAACCCAGGCGTTCATCGATGGCCGCTTCGTCGATGCCGCCGCCGGCGAGACCTTCGCCACCGAGAACCCCGCAACCGGCGAGGTCATCGCGCGCGTCCAGGCGGGCGGCGCGGAGGACATCGATCGAGCGGTCGCGGCCGCGCGGCGCTCGTTCGAGGACGGACGCTGGTCGCGGCTCGCGCCGGCGGCTCGCAAGCAGGTGCTCCTGGGGTTCGCGGACGTCATCGAGGCGAACGCCGAGGAGCTTGCCACGCTCGATTCGCTCGAGGGCGGCAAGCCGATCACGGACACGCGCGAGGTCGACGTTCCGGAAACTGTGAAGACGTTGCGCTGGTACGCGGAGGCCATCGACAAGGTCTTCGATGCCGTCGCCCCGACCGGGCCTGAAGCCCTGGGGCTGATCGTCCGCGAGCCCATCGGCGTCGTCGGCGCGGTGGTGCCCTGGAACTTCCCGCTGCTCATGGCGATGTGGAAGATCGCGCCGGCGCTCGCTTCCGGGAACTCGATGGTCGTCAAACCGTCGCGGCTGACGTCCCTCTCTGCCATCCGCCTGGCGGAGCTCGCGGCCGAGGCGGGCGTGCCGGATGGCGTGCTGAACGTCGTCCCGGGTCCGGGTGGCGCGGCGGGCGCGGCGCTCGGGCGCCACATGGACGTCGACAAGGTCACGTTCACGGGCTCGACCGAGGTCGGGCGGCTGTTCCTGCAGTACGCCTCGGAGAGCAACCTCAAGGAGGTCACGCTCGAGCTCGGGGGGAAGTCGCCGGCGGTCGTGCTGGCCTCGCCGCCGGACATGGACCTCGTGGTGGAGCAGGTCCTCTTCGGTGCGCTCATGAACATGGGCGAGAACTGCTCGCAGGGCTCGCGGCTGATCGTCCATCGATCCGTCCAGGACGAGCTGGTCTCGCGGCTCGCGGACGGCCTCGCGGCCTGGCCGGTCGGCGACCCGATGGAGCCTTCGACGAGGATCGGCCCGATGATCGAGAAGCCGCACCTCGAGAAGGTCATGGGCTACATCGACCGTGGCCGTTCCGAAGGGGCTCGCGTGGTGAGCGGCGGCTCGCGCATCCTCGAGGACTCCGGCGGCTACTTCGTCGCCCCGACGATCTTCGACGGCGTCACCAACGACATGACGATCGCCCGCGAGGAGATCTTCGGGCCGGTGCTCTCGACGATCCCGTTCGAGACCGAGGAGGAGGGCATCCGCCTCGCCAACGAGACCGCGTACGGGCTCGCCGCCTCCGTCTTCACCACCGACCTGGATGCGGCGTTCCGCGTCGCGCGAGCGCTGCGGGCCGGCACCGTGGGCGTGAATGCCTACTCCGAGGGCGACATCACCACACCCTTCGGCGGCTTCAAGCAGTCCGGCTTCGGCGGCCGCGACAAGGGCCTCGAGGCCCTCGAGCAGTACACGGAGAAGAAGACCATCTGGGTCACGCTGCGAACCTAGTTGCGGCGCGCCCGGGGTGGTTGCGCGATGCCCGACCCGGCGGCTGCACCACCCCGGCCTGACCGTGGCACGCCCGAGCCCGCTACGGCGACGCAGGCCCGGGCCGCGGCACATCCCCGCCTGGCCGCGGCACCTCCGGGGAGGTTCCCGAGGCCCGCCAGAGCGGCCCTATCACTACGGAGCGGTCAAGACCCATGGAAACGGATAGGCCCGTGGGCTTCCGCAGGACCGAACCTGTCGTTGAGGACCTTCGGAGCGATACCACCGCTCTGACGCAGGACAACGGCTCGCTGGCGGGCGGCGCGGCGCCCGCAACGGAGGCAACGGTCGCCCGTGGGGCGATTCGTAGCGATCACAGCGCTACGGCAGCCATGCGGGCGGCCTCAACCGCAACCGGCGCGACGGGCTCGCACACCGTTCCGGGCTTCGCCGGCGAATCGCTGGGGCCGCGTCAGGACGGTGCGGGCTTCGCCGGCGAATCGCTGAGAACCCGTCAGGACGGCGCGGGCGTCTCCGTCGGGGAAGGCGTCGAGGTTGGATCCGCGGTCGTGGTCGCGTGCGGGCTCGGTGATGGCGACGGCGACGGCTTCAGCGTTGGCGAGGGCGGCGGAGGCGGCGCCACGCCGAGGAGCTTCGCGATGTCGGTGCGGATGCGCTGGATCTCGGCTGGGGTCATCCACTCGGCGTAGGTCGGGGGGACGATCCGCAGCTGCTTGACCGTGGCGTTGGCCGCCTTTCCGAACAGCTCCACGAGGTTCGGCAGCGAGCTTCGCGGCAGGTCGGTCCAGGTGAAGCCCTTCGCGGCGTTGAAGAGGTCTGGTGCGTCGAGGATCGTCGACGGGCCGATGTCCTCGCGGATCGCGAGGAGCAGGGTCTGCTGGCGGGCCATCCGGGCGTAGTCGGAGCTGGAGTGGCGGCTCCGGGCGTACGCGAGCGCGGTCCGGCCGTCGAAGTGATGGTGGCCCGCCGAGATGTCGATCGTCATCCTGCCGTACACCGGATCCGGGTAGGCGGTGTCGTAGAGGCGCGTCGGGACATCGACGTCGACCCCGCCCATGGCGTCGACCACCTTGATGACGCCCCAGAGGTCCGCGACCAGCACCGCATCGATCGGTCGACCCGTGAGCTCGCTCACGACCGAGCGAACGGCGCCGATGCCTTCGACCGCACCCGACCCCGGCCATCGCTCCGGATGCCGGACCGTGGCCTCGACATACAGGGCGTTGAGCAGGTCCTTGAAGCAGCCGCACTCGACCGCATTGCGTGCCGCACCCGGCGGGAAGGGCGCGTTGATCAGGTTCCGCGGGATCCCGATCATCGCGGTCTTGCCGGTGTTGACGTCGATCTCGACCAGGAGCATCACGTCCATGCGACGACTCCAGCGGTATGGACCCGCGTCCGAACCGAGCAGCAGGAGGTCGAACTTGCCGTCATCTCCCCACGGAACAGCGCCCGGCCGATCCCACGGAACCGCGACGTTCAGGCCCGGCAGGTTGCCGAGCCCGGCGGTGCCCGGCGTCCGGGAGGGCTTCGGCGTGCCGGTGGGACCGGGCGTCGCCGCCGCGTCCGGCGAGGAGCTCGGCGCGATGGATTCCTCCTCGTCGTCCGGGGGGAGCGTCCAGTCGGGGTGCGAGGTCTCGTCGGGCTCCTCGGTCGCCTGGGGCTGGTTGTCCGTCGCGAATGCCGAGTTGAGGAAGTCATCCGCGGCCCGGATGGTCGTGTTGATCCAGAGCTGCGGGATCAGCACGAGGGCGAGGATGGCCGGGCCGAGCACGGCGATGGCGATGGTCCGATTCGGCGTTCGGCGCGAGGCATCCACCGCGGCGGCAATCCGCCACGCCGCCAGGGCGATGTTGAGAATGGCCAGCGCGGGCAGGACCCCCGGCGTGACCGCGAACGCCAGGAGCGCGGTGAGGCCACCACCGGCGTAGGTCCCGAGCGCGGCCGCGACGAGCAGGTTCAGCGGGGTCAGGAAGATCGCGGCGGCGCGGCGGCGGCCGACCAGCGCGTGACCGAGGCCCGGGAGGAGCAGGCCGAGGAAGCCGGCCAGCGCGAACCTGCGCGCGGAGGGAGTCGGGGGCGTCTCAGGTGCGACCAAGGCGCTCACTATGCCGCGCCGATCGGTGTGGTTCCAAGAGGTACAAAAGTCATGGTCCGGTGGGGGTAGTCCGGGTCGGGGACGGTTCGGTGCGGTCCCGGCTCGCTCTGGTGCGGTTCCTCGCCGGTCTGGTGCGGTGCCTGGCCGGTCTGGTGGGGTCCACGCCGCTCGAATCGTACGAGGCGCACCATGACGCGATGGCCCCCCTCGCGCACCCGCCGGCAAGCACCTCGACGCCGGCGCGCGACCCGCTGCCGACGCGGGACTCGACGCTCGACGCGGTCGTCGTCGGCGCCGGCCCGAACGGGCTGGCGGCGGCGATCACGATGGCGCGGGCCGGACGGAGCGTCCGCGTCATCGAGGGAGCGGCGGCGCCGGGCGGCGGCACGCGGTCCTCGGAGGCGACGCTCCCGGGGTTCGTTCACGACACCTGCAGCGCGATCCACCCGCTGGGGCGGATCTCGCCGTTCTTCGCCGGCCTGGACCTTGCACGGCACGGGCTCCGCTGGATCGAGCCGCCTGCCGCCATCGCACACCCGCTCGACGGTGGCCGCGCGGTCCTTGTGACGAGGGATGTCGAGACGACCGCCCGCCTCCTGGGTCGTGACCGGGACCCCTACCGAGGGCTGTTCGGGCCCCTGGCTCGTCGGTTCCGGGACCTGGCGCCCGACCTCCTCGCGCCGTTCCATGTCCCGCTGCGGCCGCGCCGCGCCACCGCTCTCGCCTGGTTCGGGTTCCACGGGCTCCAGCCGGCGAGCTGGTTGGCGCGCCGGTTCCGCGACGACGAGGCCCGTGCGGTCCTCGCAGGAGCGGCCGCGCACTCGCTCCTGCGCCTGGACGAGCCGGTCTCCGGCGCCGCGGCCCTGCTCCTCCTGGGCAGCGCCCACGCCGACGGCTGGCCCTTCCCCGTTGGCGGCGCCGGGAGAATCAGCGACGCGCTGGTGGCCGAGGCGCGCTCGCTTGGAGTCGAGATCGAGACAGGGCGCGAGGTCCGGGGCCTGGCAGACCTGCCAGCGAGCCGCATCGCCCTGTTGGACACCGGTCCACGCGCCCTCGCCGAGATCGCCGGGAATCGCCTGCCAGCGGGCTACCGTCGCAAGCTGCGTGGGTATCGGTACGGGCCCGGCGTGTTCAAGCTCGATATCGCCATCGAGGGCTCGATCCCGTGGCAGAACGAGACCGTCGCGCTCGCGGGGACGGTCCACCTGGGCGGCACGTTCGAGGAGATCGCGGCATCGGAGGCGGCCGCGAACGCCGGCCGTCACCACCCGCGGCCCTTCGTCCTGCTGGCCCAGCAGAGCCTCTTCGACCGCACCAGGGCGCCCGAGGGCCGGAACGCGATCTGGGCCTATTGCCACGTGCCGAATGGTTCGACGATGGACGTCTCCGGCGTGATCCTGGCGCAGATCGAGCGGTTCGCGCCCGGGTTCCGCGAGCGCATCCTGGCGACGCGCTCCACCACGCCCGCGGACCTCGAGGCCTACAACCCGAACAACGTCGGCGGCGACATGTCCGGCGGCCGGATCGACATTCGCCAGCTCTTCACCCGGCCGGTTGCGCGCTTCGACCCGTACACGACCCCCGATCCGCGCCTCTTCCTGTGCTCGTCATCGACGCCGCCCGGCGGCGGCGTCCACGGCATGTGCGGCTGGCACGCGGCACACTCTGCCTTGCGCCGCCTGGACGGCTCCTGACGCCGGAGAACCGATGAGCAGCTTCAACGACCTCGCCGACCTGCCGCTCCTCGCGATCTGGGGCGAGACCGTGCGTGCCCGGCGCGTCCAGGGCGAGCGGATCACGCTCGCGGTGGTCGAGCTCGCGCCGAACGCGGTCGTGCCGGAGCACCGTCATCCCGCGGAGCAGCTCGGCATCGTCATCAAGGGCCGGATTCGCTTCACGGTTGACGGCGAGACGCGCGACCTCGGCCCGGGCGGCACGTGGCGGATCCTCGGCGATCGGCCGCACGACGTCGTGGCAGGGCCGGATGGCGCCGTCGTCATCGACGTCTTCACGCCCATCCGCGACGACTGGGACGACCGCGAGATCGTGACCGGCGCAGCGCCGCGCTGGCCCGACGGCGCGGGCGCCTGAGCGTTCGACCGAGACCGAATCGGATGCCCCTCTTCAAGCTTCGTCGCCAGCTCCCCGATCTCGACGAGCCCGTGGTCGTGGTCGCGCTGGATGGCTGGGTCGACGCCGGGAGCGCCGCGACCGAGGCAGCCGGCACGCTCGCCCAGGGCGGGCGCGTGGTCGCGACGTTCGACGCCGACGCCATCTTCGACTATCGAGCTCGCCGGCCGACGCTCGAGATCCACAACGGCAAGCCGCGGACTCTCCAGTGGCCGGAGCTGACGCTCCGCGCCACCCGCGCGGGCGAGCGGGACGTGCTGGTCCTCACCGGGGCGGAGCCGGACTATCGCTGGCACGAGCTGGCGGCCGACGTCTCCAGCCTTGCCGTGCGGCTCAACGCGTCGCAGTGGATCGGGCTCGGGGCCATCCCGGCGGCCGTGCCCCACACGCGCCCCGTGCCGATCCTCGGCACGGAATCCCGGGCCGGGATGCTCAAGGGCGGCGTGCTTCCAGGCCCGGAGGGCATCCTCCGAGTCCCGGCGGCGTTCATCTCCGTGCTGGACATCACGCTCTCGAAGGCCGGCATCCCCGCCGTCGGCTACTTCGCGCAGATCCCGCACTACGTCTCGGGCGAGTACCCGCAGGCATCCATCGACCTGCTGCGGGCGCTTGGGCGGCATCTCGACGTCGAGCTCGACGTCGGGCGGCTGCCCGAGGAGGCGCGGCTCATGCGCGTCCGCCTGGACGCGGCCGCGGCGCGCGAGGAGACCACCAGGACGTACGTCGAGCGCCTCGAGACGCTCGTCGACGAGGCCCGGCTGCCCTCCGGCGACGACCTGATCAGCGAGATCGAACGATTCCTGCGTGAAGGGGGCCAGCAGGGCGGAAGCGGGAGGCCGAATTGATCGACGACCACGTCCCCGGCGAGCTCGGCGGCGGCGTGCCACCGATCCTCGTCCTGGGTCGCGACACCTGCGAGGACACCATCCGCTCGCGCGGCTACCTGCACCTCCAGGGCATCCCCTACGTCTACCGCAACGTCGAGCTCGACCCCGACGCGGACGAGTGGAACCGCTCGTTCAACGGCGGGACGCGGGTCACGCCGGTGATCCTGATCGGCGATCCGGATGCGCCCTCGGCGGTCCTCATCGAGCCGTCCGACGAAGACCTGGCGGCCGCCATCAAGGGCGGCTGATCGGGGCGCGCGCTCAGGCGCCCTGGAGCCGGCGCATCGCCTGGATCGCCGCGAGCTTCGGCGCGAACTCGTTGCGGATGACGTTGACCGCCCCGCGATCGATATCGAGCTCCTTGGCGATCTCCTGGAGCGTGTCGGATTCCTCCGCCGTGATGGTGTCGTCGGCGGCCCCAACGAGGTAGCAGCATCGCAGCAGCGCGAGCCGGTCGTCGGCGGACGCAAGCTCGCGGAACTGCCTGGTGACGAGGTAGTCCTCCGTGCCGCTGTAGAGCAGCGACTGGTTGCGCGCGAT
>JAICVI010000147.1 GCA_025935415.1 Chloroflexota bacterium | reverse complement strand
TCGTCGCATTCACGCACGTCTCGAACACGCTGGGCACCATCAACCCCGTCGCCGAGATGACCGCCAGGGCCCACGAGGCCGGCGCGCTGGTGCTGATCGACGGCGCCCAGGCCGTGCCGCACGTCCCCGTCGACGTCCAGGCGATCGGCGCCGACTTCTACACGTTCTCCGGGCACAAGATGCTCGGCCCGACGGGCTCCGGCGCGCTGTGGGCACGACGCGAGCTGCTCGAGGCGATGCCGCCGTTCATGGCCGGCGGCGACATGATCCGCGAGGTTCATCTCCGTCGATCGGAGTGGAACGACATCCCGTGGAAGTTCGAGGCGGGGACGCCGGACATCGCCGCGGGCATCGGGCTCGGCGCGGCCGCGGACTACCTGCGGGCGCTCGGGATGGGCCGCGTTCGCGATCATGAGCGCGAGCTCCTTGTCTACGCCTTCGCCGCCCTTGACCGCGAGCACCCGGACATCACGCTCTTCGGCCCGCGCGACGTCGAGCAGCGCGGAGGCGTGATCCCCTTCGACGTTCCGGGGGTCCACCCGCACGACGTCGCACAGGTGCTGGACCGCTCCGGCGTGGCGGTTCGGGCGGGCCACCACTGCACGATGCCGCTCCACGAGCGGCTGGACCTCCCCGCCACCGCGCGGGCGAGCTTCAACGTCTACACGACCGAGGCGGACATCGACGCCCTCATCACGGGCCTCCACGAGGTGAAGCGCATCTTCGGCGCCTGACCCGAGGTCGGCCTCCGGGCGGCGGTTCCCGGCAGCACCGGCGGCACCGGCCGGTCATGCTCGCCGCCAGATGGCACGTGCCCGGGACTACACTCGCCGCGCCGCGGCTGCGACCCGCTGGAGGCGCGTCCACGCGGCGGAGCGGAGTGATGCGATGTCGGCGGCCCTGACGCGCCGGTCGATCCCGGCGATCCTCGCGGTTCTCGCGCTCGCGACGTTGCTCGTCGCGGCCTTCACGGTGACCCAGCTCGGCGGCCCTGGGGAGATTGCCCTGGGTGAACACGCGAGAGGCGGACCCAGCGCCGACGACAACCCCGAGAAGGAAGAGCAGTCGGAGCAGGCCGAGAAGAAGCGCCAGGCCTTCGAGAAGGCGGTGGCCGCCGGGAAGGCCGGCAAGGAGCAGCCCATCGCCCTCGCGGCCGCTGCCGGGTGGGCCGGCGAGCAGCTCATGGACGCGGCCGCGGACGACTGGGAGCCCGCCGTCGCCGCCGACCCGCTGAACCCGTGGGTCTACATCCTCTCGACCCGGTATGGCTCGACGAAGCCCTGCCCGGGCAACTGCCCGGATCCGTACATCGCCATCGAGATCAGCTCCAACGGTGGTGCCTCGTTCGGCGCCGGGAAGCCGCTCTGCGCGTGCAAGGGCGGTGGCCAGTTCGACCCGATCATCGAGGTCGTGCGGAACACCGGGGCGGTCTACTCCGTGTACATGAACGGCTTCAACGTCGTGTTCGTGAAGTCGACCAACCACGGCTCGACGTTCTCGGCCCCGGTCAAGGTCTACGGCAACGTCTCCTGGAACGACAAGCCGGTGCTCGCGGTGAGCGACGACGGCAAGGACGTCTACGTCGCGTTCAACGGCCCGACCGGCGGCGATCCCTGGCTCGCGCAGTCGCACGACTCCGGCTCTACCTGGACGCAGACGAAGCTCGTGGACAGCAACCGCTACGACTTCGCGTTCGATGCCGACGTCGCGGGTGACGGGACCGTCTACATCGGCGAGAGCTCGATCCTCTACGGCGGCGGCGGCAACAAGGGCACCACGCCGTCGGGGACGATCGACGAGCACCTCTTCGTCTCCACGAACAAGGGCGCGAGCTTCACGGACCGGCTGGTCGCCCAGGTCCAGCCGGGCCTCGCCTGCACCGCCGCCGGCTGCACGCCGGACTACTACATCGGGCATCACGCGCTCTCGGCCGACACGAGCGGCAACCTGGTCTTCCTGTACGACGGCGCCACGACGGCCGGGGGCCTGCAGTCGATCTACGCCAGGAAGTCGACCGACAAGGGCGCGACGTGGAGCGCCCCGTCGACGCTGTCGGCGGGCGGCACGCAGGCGGTGGAGCCCGCCGTCGAGTCGACCGGCAACGGCGACGTCCGGGCGTGGTACTTCCAGACGACCGGCACGGACGTCGACACCTGGAACGTCTACTACCGCCGGTCCGCCGATGGCGGGTCGACCTGGACGGCCGCGGTGGACATCTCCGACGCCACGAGCGGCGCGGCGTACAAGTCCGCGGCAGGATTCCGCGAGCCCTATGGCGACTACGGCGAGATGGCCATCACGTCCGCCGGGAAGACGTTCGCGATCTGGGGTGAGGGCGACAGCTACACCGGCCCCGGCGGGGTCTGGTTCAACCGGGAGCCGTGAGCGCCTGGCGGGCTCGGGCAGCCGAGCCCGCCCGCCCGGTTCCACCGGGCACCGGAAACCCGACCGTGATGGTGGGGATTGGCGTTCGGCGGTAGACTCCGAGCTCGAATGGACGACCTGTACCGCGACTACATCCTCGAGCATTACCGCCGGCCGCACAACTTCGGCGTGCTCGACAACGCGACCACGACGCAGGAGGGCGCGAACCCCCTGTGTGGCGACCGGATCACCCTTCAGCTGCGCGTTGCCGATGGGCAGATCGCGGGTGTCGGGTTCACCGGCAGGGGCTGCGCGATCAGCCAGGCCTCGACCTCGCTGCTGACCGACGAGCTCAGGGGCAAGGCCGTCGATGCCGCGGCCGCGATCAGTGCGGCGGACGTGCTCGACATGCTCGGAATCGAGATCAGCCCGGCGCGGATGAAATGCGCGCTGCTGTCCCTGGAGACGCTCCAGGGCGCACTCGGCGCGAAGGCGCCGAAGAGCCCTGCCGCCACCGAGGTCACGCCCGCATGAGCGCCCTTCCTGGCACGGTGCAGTGCAGGTGTCAGCTGCCGGCCTGACCGCCGGCGCAGATCGGGGCGCACGGGTCCTGCCCGCCGTCGCCCGCTTCCCCTCGACACCCACCCACCTGGAGCTCGAACCACCAAATGCAGACCGCCATCCGTGAGATCAGTCCACCCGAGGCCAAGGCCCGCCACGATGCCGGCGCGACCCTGATCGACGTCCGCGAAGCCGTCGAATGGGACGCCGGGCACATTCCCGGCGCCGTGTTCCTGCCGCTCGGCCAGCTCGGCCAGGAGATCGCCTCGACCGTCCCGGACAAGGCCGCGGAGATCATCCTCCAGTGCCGCAGCGGGGCGCGCTCCGGTCGTGGCACCGCCCAGCTCCAGGCCCTCGGCTACACGAACGTCGTGAACATGGCCGGTGGGATCCTCCAGTGGGAGGCGGACAACCTCCCGATCGAGGCGCCCGCGACCCTCACCCCGGCCCAGCAGGCCCGCTACAGCCGCCACCTCCTGATCCCCGAGGTGGGGACCAAGGGCCAGGCGGCGCTCCTCGAGTCGAAGGTCCTGCTGATCGGCGCGGGCGGGCTCGGTGCCCCGGCGGCGTTGTACCTCGCGGCCGCGGGCGTCGGCACGATCGGCATCGTCGACTTCGACGTCGTCGAGGCCAGCAACCTCCAGCGCCAGGTCATCCACAACACCCAGCGGCTCGGCGTGAAGAAGGTCGATTCGGCCCGGCAGACGATCCAGGCGCTCAACCCGGACATCAACGTCGTGACCTACGACGAGATGCTCAAGGCGGACAACGTCGAGCGGCTCATCGCCGGGTACGACGTGATCCTCGACGGCACCGACACCTTCGAGACGCGCTATCTCGTCAACGACGCGGCCGTTGCGGCAGGGATCCCCGTCGTCCATGCCTCGGTCTTCCGGTTCGAGGGCCAGCTGACGACGTTCGTGCCCTACGAGGGCCCGTGCTACCGCTGCCTCTACCCGACGCCGCCGCCGCCCGAGCTCGCGCCCGGCTGCTCCGTGGCCGGCGTCCTGGGCGTGGTGCCCGGGATCATGGGCATGCTCCAGTCGAACGAGGTCCTGAAGCTCGTCATCGGCATGGGTGAGCCGCTCGTCGGGCGGCTCCTGCTGTTCGATGCGCTCGACACGTCGTTCTCGGAGCTGCGGCTCAACCGCGATCCGAAGTGCCCGACGTGCTCCGACGCCGCGCGCGCCGCGCGCGAGCGTGGCGACTGGCAGGCGCCGTCGGCCTTCGGCGCCGACCAGCCGTTCGTGCTCGGTTCGTTCGCTGCGGGGGGATCGGCCGTCGGCACATCCGCAGCCGCAGCGCCGATCGGCGGTGCGCGATGAGCACGATCCGCCTGCCCTCCGTCCTGCGGGCGCAGGCGAACGGCGAGAAGGCCGTCGAGGTCGAGGGCGGCACGGTCGGCGACGCCGTGCAGGCGCTGGTCGGGCGGCACCCCGCGCTCGCCGAGCAGCTGCTGACGCCCGAGGGCGACCTGCATCGGTTCGTGAACGTCTACGTCAACGGCCGCGACGTGCGCTACCTCGAGGGCCTCGCGACGCCGATCGAGTCGCGCGACGAGATCCGGCTCCTCCCGGCGATCGCGGGCGGCTCGGGAGGCTGAGATGACCGCGCCAACCGCGACGCGGGTGGCGAGGTTCGACGGGCTCATCGACTCGATCGGCGGCACGCCGATCGTCGAGATCTCCCGACTCTCGCCCAGCCCGGATGTCCGCCTCTTCGCCAAGCTCGAGGCCGCGAACCCGACCGGCTCGGTCAAGGACCGCGTCGCCCGCGCCCTGATCGAGGACCTCGAGGTCTCCGGTCGTCTGCAGCCCGATTCGATCATCCTCGAGGCGACGTCCGGCAACACCGGCATCGCGCTCGCGATGATCGGGCGCCGGAAGGGCTACCGCGTCGCGGTGGTCATGCCGGACAACGTCACGCTGGAGCGGCGCCAGCTCATCGCGCTCCACGGCGCGGAGGTCATCGATTCCCCGGGTGCGCTGGGATCGAACGGGGCCATCGCACTCGCGCGATCGCTCGTGGAGCGGGACCCGCGCTTCGTGATGGCCGATCAGTACGCCAACCCGGCCAACCCCCGCGTGCACGAGGAGACGACCGGCCCGGAGATCCTCGACGCCGTTCCAGAGCTCGACGTGTTCGTGGCCGGGTTGGGTACCGGCGGGACGCTGACGGGCGTCGGACGGTTCCTGCGAAGGGCCAAGCCGGGGGTGCGAATCGTCGCTGCCGAGCCGCTGCCCGGCGAGGCGGTCCAGGGTCTGCGCTCGCTCGATGACGGGTTCGTGCCGGAGATCTTCGACGCCTCGATCCTCGACGACCGCTACGTCGTCTCCAACCGCGAGGCCCTCGAGACGGCCCGGGAGCTGCTCGCGCGCGAGGGGATCTTCGCGGGACCGTCCTCCGGCGCGATTCTCACGGTGGCCGCGCGCGTCGCCGCGGGCATGGCGTCCGGCACGATCGTTGCGCTGCTCCCCGACGGCGGCTGGAAGTACCTCTCCGCGGGCGCCTTCACGACGCCGCTCGACGAGATGGAAGAGGCGCTCGAGGGCGGTGTCAGCTGGTGGTGAGCGGCCCCGGCGACGGAGCCTGCGAGGCGCCCGCCGGCACGGACGGCTACTACCCGGGCGACGCGGGGCTCGCGCATCCCGGTCCGGCGTCGGCGCGGCTCCCGGCGGCGATCCGGGACGCCATCGTCGAGCACGCCCGG
>JAICVI010000014.1 GCA_025935415.1 Chloroflexota bacterium | reverse complement strand
GACTTCTCGCGGCTCGGATCGCCCGGCGACCCCTCGTACATCGCCGGAACCGGTGGCGACGGCCAGACCCAGCAGGGAAGCCAGCAGGGCCAGGGTCAGAACAACGGCGCGTCGGTCCCCTATCAGCAGGTCTTCTCGGACTTCTACGAGTACGCCGTCACCAGCCTCGAGCGGAGCTACGTGCCGCTATCGGTCAAGGACTACGTGCACGACTACTTCACCTCGCTCGATCCCACCCAGTAACCAGCGCACCGTCAGGACCGCGACACCAACGATCCCGGAGGAGCCGATGAACGCGTCGACCGCCAGCGGCACCGAGCCGACCAGCCAGCGCCTCGCGCCCGAGGCGTTCGCCGAACGCGCCAGGGCGATCGAGGCCGAGGTCGGCCGGGTGATCGTCGGCCAGCGCGACCTCGTTCGACAGACCCTGACCGGCCTGCTCGCCAACAGCCACGTGCTGCTCGAGGGCGTCCCCGGGCTGGGCAAGACGATGCTCGTCCGGACGATCGCCGACGTCATCGACTGCAGCTTCAACCGGATCCAGTTCACGCCAGACCTGATGCCCGCTGACATCACCGGCACGAACATCCTCGTCGAGGAGGGCGGGCAGCGGATCTTCAGGTTCCAGTCCGGCCCGATCTTCGCGAACCTCGTCCTGGCCGACGAGATCAACCGGGCCACCCCGAAGACCCAGTCGAGCCTGCTCGAGGCGATGCAGGAGCACCAGGTCACGGTCGCCCGCAATCGCTACAAGCTCGAGCCGCCGTTCTTCGTCCTGGCGACGCAGAACCCGCTCGAGATGGAGGGGACCTATCCCCTGCCGGAGGCCCAGCTCGACCGGTTCCTGTTCAAGGTCATGGTCCCGTTCCCCTCCGAGGAGGACCTCGTCGCGATCATGGACCGGACCACGGGAGCCGAAGCCCCCACCGCCGGCAAGATCGCGAGCGCAGCCGAGATCGTCGAGATGCAGCGCCTCGCGCGCGCGGTCCCGATCGCGCCGCACGTGACCGCGTACGCGGTGAGCATCCTCGCGGCCACCCATCCCGACCAGCCGCGGGCCCCGCAGATCGTCCGCGAGTACGTCCGCTACGGCGGCTCGCCGCGCGGCGCGCAGGCGCTCGTGACCGCGGGCAAGATCTACGCCCTGCTCGATGGCAGGTTCAACGTCTCCGTCGACGACATCCGCGCGGTTGCCCTTCCCGCGCTCCGGCACCGCGTCATCCTGAACTTCGAGGGGGAGGCCGAGGGCATCACGCCCGAGGCCATCGTCCGCTCGATCCTCGACGCGGTTCCGGCTCCAAGCGTCGAGTAAGGCGGTCGGGTGACCGCCGAGCCGATCCCGGAAGCGACCCCGGGCGCGAACCCGCATACGAGCCCGAAGCGGGAGCGGCCCGCCTTCCTGCCCTCCGAGATCGACCCGACGGTCTTCGACGAGGCGTTCCTGCGCCAGCTCGAGCGGCTGCAGCTGATCATGAGGGCGCCGGTTCGCGGCGGGCTCAAGGGCGGGCGGCGATCGGTGAAGCGCGGCCAATCGGTCGAGTTCGCCGATTTCCGCGACTACGCGCTCGGGGACGACCTCCGACAGCTCGACTGGAACGTCCTCGCGCGCCTCGAGAAGCTCTTCATCAAGCTGTACGTCGAGGAAGAGGACATCACGATCCACTTCCTCCTCGACGCCTCCGCGTCGATGGTCGCGGGCGATCCGGCCAAGCTCCAGTTCGCGAAGCGCGCGGCGGCGGCGCTCGGGTACATCGGGCTCGCCTCGGAGGATCGGGTCGCGGTCACGGCGCTGGCCGCGCGGGCCGGGCGACGGCAGGTGGCGCTGCGCGGCTCCGGGCGGGTGTTCCGCCTCCTCGCGGCCCTTTCCGGGATCTCCGCTGCCGACGGCCCGACCGACCTGCTGGCCGCGGCCCGCCACGCGGCCGCGCAGCTCTCCGGGCGCGGTGTGATCGTGCTGCTCTCGGACCTCCTCGATCCTGGCGCCGACCGCGTGATCCGCGAGCTTGCCGCGACCGGCTCGGAGCTGATCGTGCTCCACGTCCTCTCGCCGGAGGAGCTCGATCCGTCGCTGGAGGGCGACGTTCGGCTCGTGGACGTGGAATCGGGCGACGGCATCGACGTCACCGTCGACCTCGCGACCATCGACGACTACAAGGCCCGCCTCGCCACGTGGCAGGAGGGGTTCGCTGATCTCGCTGCGAAGCGGAACGCGACCTACGTCCCGATCTCCACCGACCTGCCGCTCGCCGACCTCGTCTTCGCCGAGCTGCGCCGCCGGCGCGTGGTGGGCTGATGCGGCCCCATCGCGACGTTGCCGCCATCGTTCTGTCGCTCATGCACGGCGGCTTCTGCCCAAGACGATCGCAGGCTCGCTGGTGAGCTTCCTGTCGCCGCTGGCGTTGGTCGGTCTGGTGTTCGTGCCGGTCGTGCTGGCGATGTACCTGCTGAAGCTGCGCAGGGACGAGCGGATCGTCCCGTCGACGCTGCTGTGGCAGAAGCTGCTGACGGACGTGGAGGCCAACGCGCCCTGGCAGAAGCTCCGGCGAAGCCTCCTGCTGCTCCTTCAGCTGCTCCTTGTCGCGCTCCTTGCGATCCTGGCGTCGCGGCCGTTCCTCGAGCGCCCGGCGGGACTCGCCGGGGACGTCGTCGTCGTCATCGACACATCGGCCAGCATGGGCGCGGTCGACATCCCGCCGGACCGCCTCTCGGAGGCGAAGCGGCAGGTCTTCGAGGCGCTGAAGGAGCTGCCGGCGAACGGCACCGTCAGCGTGATCGCCGCCGGCGCCACCGCCCGGGTCGTGGTCAACGGCACCACCGACATCGGTCGCGTCCGTGCCGCCGTCGAGGCGATCACGGTCTCGCCCGCGACCGGCGATCTCGGCGACGCGCTGACGCTCGCCGACGCACTGGCGTCGCGAGCCGGCGACGCCGAGATCCTGGTCGCGACGGATGCCGCCCTGGCCGTCCAGCCGAGGGTCAGGCTGGGCCACGAGGTCAAGGTGCTGCAGGTGGGGCGCGAGCGGCGGAACCAGGCGATCGTGGCTCTGGCCGTGCGGCATGCGGCATCGGGCGTGACCCGGTCGGCGTTCATCAGCGTCGCCAACCTCGACATCGAGCCGGCATCGCGCCGCCTCGAGCTCTGGGCTGACGGCGTCCTGATCGACGCCAAGACGCTCGATCGGATGGAGCCGCAGGCGCGGACGGAGGTCGTCGTCGACGACATCCCGCCCGGCGCCTCGGTGATCGAGGTTCGGCTGGCCGGCGGCGAGAACAACGCGCCGGGCGACAACCTCGCCGTCGACGATCGTGCATGGGCGATCGTGCCGCCGGAGCGCGTGCGCGAGATCCTCATCGTCGGCGAGGGCGACCCGTATCTCGAGACGGCGCTGACCTACCTTCCGAACGTCCGGCTCTTCGGGGTGAAGCCGGCCGACTACCCCGCGAAGGCCGTGCGCACCGACGGCAGCTCCTGGGACCTGATCATCTTCGAGGGCACGGTGCCGGTCGAGGCGCCGCGCAGTGCGGTGCTGCTGATTGCGCCGCCGAAGACCAGCGACTACGGCGAGGTCACGGGCGCGCTGACCGATCCCGGCTTCGGGACCCTCTCGCCGGACGAGCCGATCCTGAAGTTCGTCGACCTTTCGAGCGTCCACGTTGGCAAGGCCCAGGAGCTGACCCTGCCCGCCTGGGCTCGAACGGTGATCCCGGGTCCCGCGGGCGCGCCCCTGCTGTACGCGGGTGAGCGCGACGGGCAGCGCGCCGCGGTCCTGGCGTTCCTTCCGCGCAACTCCGACCTGCCGCTTCAGGTGGCCTTCCCGGTCCTCCTCGCGAATCTCACGGGAGAGCTGCTGGGCGGCTCGGCCGCCCCGTCGGACGCGGTGGCGCCCGGCGACCCGGTAACCCTGCCGGTACCGGGCGGGGCGACGTCCATCGTCGTGACCCGGCCCGACGGCTCGACGGTCGAGCTCGCGCCCGCCTCCGCCGGCGCGGCTTCAGTGACCTTCAGCCAGACGGAGCTGCTCGGCGTGTATTCGGCACAGGCCGTGTTCCCGACGCCGACCAGCGGGCCCTCGGGTGCTCCGACGCCGGGGCCGACAGCCCCGCCCACTGCGACGCCCGGTCCAGCCGCGACCCTGGCGCCAGGCGCATCGCCGATCCCGGGCCCGACCGCCGGCCCGGTGGACCCCGGCGCGCCGGTGCGATTCGCGGTCGACCTCTTCGATCCAGGCGAGAGCGATATCTCCCCGGGCTCGCCGTCCGCGCTCGTCGCGCTCGGCCGCCAGGCGGGCACGTCGGGCCTCCCCGCCGCATCGGCCGAAGCGACACCGGACGGGTCCGCGGCGCCGAGCGGCGCCCCCGTCGCCTCCGCCGGAACCGGCGCCGCCGGGGCAGGCCGGCCGCTCGCGCGCGACGAGCTCTGGGTCCCGGTGGTCCTGGTGGCGCTGACGTTCCTGCTCTTCGAGTGGCTCGTCTACCACCGGGACGCGGTCACGCGCCTGTGGCGCGGCCTCCGTCGCGGGTCCGTGGAGCCCGGCGCCGCCGGGCGGGGCCGCTGATGGGGCTGCGCTTCGAGGCACCGATCTGGCTGCTGCTGTTCCTTCCCGCGCTCGCGCTGACGTTCATCCCGCACCTCGCGGCGAGGCGTCGAATGGGCGCCGGCCGGCGGCGCGCCGCGATCGCCGTCCGGACGCTTCTGCTCTCGGCACTCGTGCTCGCCCTCTCGGGCATCCAGCTCGTCCTGCCCGTCGACCGCCTGGCGACGGTCTTCGTGGTCGACCTGTCGGACAGCGTCGGCAACGACGGCCGCGCGGACGCCCTCGCCTTCCTGCGCCAGTCGCTCGATGTGATGCCCGAGGGCGATCAGGCCGGGATCGTCGCTTTCGGCAAGGACGCCCTGGTCGAGCGGCTGCCCGAGGAGGTCCGCCAGATCGACCGGCTGCACAGCGCGCCCGTGAAGGCCGCGACGGACGTCGGGGCGGCCCTGCGGCTCGCAGCCGCGCTGTTCCCCGACGCGGCCCAGAAGCGGATCGTGCTGCTCTCCGACGGCAACGACACGACCGGGCGCGGGCAGCGCGAGGCGGCGCTCGCTGCCGCGCGCGGCATCCAGGTCGAGACCCGTGCGATCGGTCTCGTCGACAGCGACGAGGTCCTGGTCGACCGGTTGCGGACACCCTCGACCGCGCGCCTCGGCGAGGAGATCCCCGTCGATGCCGTCATCGAGTCCTCCGTGGCCCAGCCCGCAACCGTCCGACTGTTCATCAACGGCCAGCTGGCGGGCACGCAGCGCGTCGACCTGAAGGCCGGCAGCAACACCGTCTCCTTCAGCTGCCCGGAAGATCCCGCCGCCGCCTGTGCGCTCCGTCCCACCGAGGCCGGGTTCTACCGCTTCCGCATCGTCGTGGAGGCGGCGCGCAACACCTTCAGCCAGAACGACCGCGCCGACTCCAACACGATCGTGAAGGGGGAGCCCCGGACGCTCGTGCTCAAGGGCGACGAGAAGGTCGCCACGGAGCTCGTCGATGCGCTCCAGGAGCAGGGGCAGAAGGTCGACACGCTCGTCCCGGAGGCGCTCCCGACGGACCTCGGGAGCCTGCTGACGTGGGACAGCATCGTCGTCGTGGACGTCCCGCGGCTGCGCTTCAACGACGCCCAGCTCGCCGCGCTCCAGACCTACGTTCGCGACATCGGCCGCGGCGTCGTGATGGTCGGCGGGCCGAGCGCGTACGGCGCCGGTGGCTACACGAAGACGCCGATGGAGGAGCTGCTCCCGGTCGAGATGGGGGTGCGCGATCGCAACCGCGAGCCGGACATCGCGCTCGTCGTCGTCATCGACAAGTCGGGGTCGATGGACGCCTGCCACTGCAACACCTTCAACGGCGGCATGGGCGGCGGCGGCCAGCTCCAGGGCGTCAAGAAGGACGACATCGGCAAGGAGGCGATCCTCCGGGCCGCGGCGGCCCTCACCGCCCGCGACGAGTTCGGCGTCGTGGCCTTCGACGAGCAGGCCCACTGGGTCATCAACACCAAGCCGCTCGGGCAGGTCGGCGACGTTGCGAGCCAGCTCGGCGGCATCGTGCCGAATGGCCAGACCAACATCTTCGCCGGCCTGGAGCAGGCCGTGGACTCCCTCGAGACAGCCGAGGCGACGCGCCGCCACATCATCCTGCTCACGGACGGGTGGTCGAGGTCGGGCCAGTACGACGCGATCATCCAGCGGATGAAGGCGGCGGGGATCACCCTCTCGACCGTGGGGGCGGGCGGTGGCGCCAACCCCTTCCTCGAGCAGCTGGCCCAGCAGGGTGGCGGCCGGTTCTACGCGGCGGCAAACGTCGCTTCGATCCCTGACATCTTCCTCAAGGAGACGCAGCAGGTCGCCGGGCAGCAGATCGTCGAGGAGAAGTTCTTCCCGATCGTGACGAGCTCGTCGCCGATCACCCGAAACATCGATTCCTATCCGCAGCTGCTCGGCTACAACGGCACGACCGTCAAGTCGGCCGCGCAGCTGGTGCTCGTGTCGCCGCGTGACGATCCGCTCCTCGCGCAGTGGCAGTACGGACTCGGGCGGTCAGTCGCCTGGACATCCGACTCCACCGGACGCTGGGCCAAGAACTGGCTTCCGTGGGACGAGTTCAGCCGGTTCTTCACCCAGATGGTGAGCTGGACGTTCCCGGGCGACGAGACGGACGGCATCGAGGCGTCGTTCGAGACGGTCAACGGGCAGACGCGCCTGCACGTCCAGAGCGTCGAGTCGGACGGTTCCCCCCGCGACTTCTACAACACCCTGGCTTCGATCACCGGGCCCGACTTCACCACCGCGCAGGTCTCGCTGGACCAGATCGCGCCGGGTGTCTACGAAGCCAACCTCGGCGAGATCGATTCAGGCGCCTACGCGGTGCGGGTCACGCAGATGCGGCCGGGGGCTGCCGCGCTCGGACGCACGGTCGGGCTGGTTCAGCCGGTCGCGGCGGAGTACCGGATCCTCGGGGTCAACCTGCCATTGCTGGCCGCCCTGCGCGGTGCGACGGGCGGCCGCGAGATCACGCTCCCGGCCGATCCCTGGATCCACGACCTCAGGACGACATCGTCGTTCACCGAGCTCTGGCCGTGGCTGCTGGTGCTCGCGCTCCTGCTCTTCCCGCTGGACGTGGCACTCCGGCGTGTCTCGCTCGGCCGGCGCGAGCTCGCCGATGCCCGGGGCTGGGTGGGAACGAAGCTGCGCAGGGGTCGATCGCCGGCGCCACGGACCGCCGCCGCCGCCGGGATGCTCGCCTCTCGCGAGCGTGCCGGCGGCGGGGCCGCGCGCGCCGCGCTCCTTCGAGGGCCTGCCGAGCCACCAAAGGGGGTCGAGATCGCGAGCACGCCGCCCTCGGCGCTCGCGACGACGCCGTCGGCGCTCCCAACCACGCCGTCGGCGCTCCCAACGGAGCCCTCGTCCGCGGCCGCCGCCGCATCACCCGGACCCGTGCCCCCGAAGCTCGCCGCTGCACCTTCCGCGCCCGCGGCGCCGTCCCTGCCAAAGGACGAGGAGGTCGATACGCTGGCACGGCTGCGGGAGGCCAAGCGCCGCGCCCGCGGCGGCTAGGACGGGCGCCGCCCCGACCGCACGCAGGAGGTATCCGTGGAGACCAGCACGCCCTCCTGCCCAATCGACCAGCAGGCGTTGGATGCCGGGCCCGACCACCTCATCGTCGTCGACCAGCCGACGGATCTGAGCTCGGAGCTCGCTCCGTGTTCGATCTTGGGCGCGATCCGCGCCAGCGCGGCACGCCGCGCCGCGGCCTGATGGAGCCCGCCGAGCCCGAGGTCTTGTGGGTGCCGCCATCGGACGCCCGAACGGCGAGCCGCATGGGGGTCTTTCTCGACCATGTCGGGCGGTCGGGTGGGCCGCAGCTTTCGAGCTACGACCAGGCGTGGCGGTGGTCCGTGGACGATCCCGGCGCGTTCTGGCGGGCAGTCTGGGCCTACTTCGAGGTGAGGTCGGCGACGCCGCCCGAGGGCGACCTCGTCGACATACGCATGCCGGGCGCCCGATGGTTCCCGGGCGCGAACCTCAGCTATGCCGAGCACGCGCTGGGCCTCCCCGGCCGCGGCGAGAACGACGTCGTGATCGTCGGGCGCTCGCAGACCCGCCCGCCCGTCGAGGTCACCGCCGCGGAGCTCCGGGATGCCGTGGCCCGCTGCCGCGCCGGCCTTGCGCGCCTGGGAGTCGGGCGCGGAGATCGGGTCGCGGCCTACCTGCCCAACCTCCCCGAGACGATCGTCGCGCTGCTCGCAACGGCGAGCCTCGGCGCCACCTGGTCAGCCTGCGCGCCGGAGTTCGGCGTGCGGGCAGTCATCGATCGGTTTGCGCAGATCGAGCCTCGCGTGCTGCTCGCCATCGACGGCTACCGCTACGGCGACAGGGCCGTCGATCGGCGCGCCGAGCTCGCGGAGATCCGCGCGGCGCTGCCGACGCTCGATTCGACCGTCCTGCTCCCCTACCTGGACTCAGAGGCGGCGGCGGCCACGACGGACACCATCAGCTGGCCCGACCTCCTCGCCGAGCCGGGCGAGCTCGCGTTCGAGCACGTGCCCTTCGACCACCCGCTGTACATCCTGTACTCGTCAGGCACGACAGGGCTCCCGAAGCCGATCGTCCACGGCCACGGCGGCATCCTGCTCGAGCACCTCAAGGCGCTGGCGCTCCACACCGACCTCGGAGCCAGGGACCGTTTCTTCTGGTTCACGACGACCGGCTGGATGATGTGGAACTACCTGGTGTCCGGGCTCGCCGTTGGCTCGACGATCGTCACCTACGACGGCAATCCCGTTTGGCCGGACCTCGGGGAGCTGTGGCGGGTCGCCGCGGAGACGCGAACCACGTACCTCGGCGCGAGCGCCCCGTACCTGATGGCCTGCCGCAAGGCCGGCCTGCAACCCGGCCGCGACCAGGACCTGCGCACGCTGCGAGGCCTCGGCTCGACCGGCGCGCCGCTGCCGGCGGCCGGCTTTCGCTGGGTCCGCGACGCCGTGTCGGCCACGATCCCCGTGGGCTCGCTCAGCGGCGGCACCGACCTCTGCACGGGCTTCCTCGGCCCCTCGCCGCTGGTGCCGGTGTGGGCCGGCGAGATCAGCTGCCGCATGCTGGGGGCGAAGGTGGAGGCGTTCGACGAGGACGGCCGATCGGTCGTCGGGCGGGAGGGTGAGCTCGTGATCACCGCGCCGATGCCGTCGATGCCGGTCGGGTTCTGGGGCGACTCGGACGGCACGCGGCTGCGCGAGGCGTACTTCTCGACCTACCCCGGGGTCTGGCGGCATGGCGACTGGCTCACGATCACGGAGCGCGGGTCATGCATCGTGACCGGTCGCTCGGACGCCACGCTGAAGCGCGGCGGGGTCCGGATCGGGACGGCGGAGTTCTACGGCGTGGTCGAGGGCCTCCCGGACGTGGCGGACAGCCTCGTCGTGCACCTCGAGGACACCGAGGGCGGCCCGGGCGAGCTGCTGCTGTTCGTCGTGCCGCGCGCGGGCGTGGACCTGGACGCCGCTCTGCAGGGCCAGATCCGAGGAGCGCTCCGCGCGGACCTTTCACCCCGCCACGTGCCCGACGTCATCCAGGCGGTTCCCGCCGTCCCGCGAACGCTGTCCGGCAAGAAGCTCGAGGTTCCGGTCAAGCGAATCCTGCTCGGGCTGCCGGCCGACCTGGCCGCATCGCGCGATTCCCTTGCCGATCCAACCGCCCTTGCGCCGTTCGAGGCGCTCGCGCGGCAACGACAGGCGGTTCGGGCGTGAGGCCGCGGAGGGGGCTCGCAACAATCCCGGCCATTGCCGCTGCGGTGCTGCTCGCCGGATGCTCCGCGCTGATGGACGCCGCACCCACGCCCACGCCCCAGCCGTTCCCCGGGATCGTCGGCGAGCTGGGGCGCGTGGGCGTCGATGCCATCTCGTGGTCGGCCGGTGATGCCGGCTGCGACGACGCGACCCTCACTCCCACCGCCATCAGGTTCGACGCCGAGGGCCTCGACCAGGCCAACCCCATCCAGCTCCGGATCTATATCTTCCGCGACCGCGCCACGTGGGACCGCCGCTCGTCCGACGTCGAGTCCTGTGCCGGGGAATGGGCGACCGATCCCGGGACCTTCGAGATCCTGCGGATCTCCCCCTACGTGGTCGCCGGCCAGGGCCCCTGGCCGCCGCAGTTCAAGGCCGCCCTGCGGGCGGGGATCACCGCGGCCGCCGGCACGGGAGACTGACCGCCCGGGCGGCGACGCCACCGAGGGCTGGGCCTCTAACCGCACCCGACCCTGCTGCACTGCACCGGTCCGAGGCGGACCGCACATGACCTATGTCCGGTCCTGCAAACCGGTACCGGACCCGGGACCGCACGTCCGTCCCGTGGCCCACCGGGACGAGCGGGTGGGTTCGGCCGAGCGTCGCGCGGACGAACCTGCCGGCCATGACCCGCACCACGCGGCTGCGCGCCGGTCTTGCCGGCCCCGCCGCCTTCCTCGCCGTCCTCGCGATCGCCACTGGCGGCTGGTCCGCCTATGGCCCGACGCCCGCGTCGATCGGCGCGGCCCGGCCCGTGACGATGTCCGGGGAGCGGGCGATGCTCCTCCAGCGCGCGACGGTCGTTCGCGCCACGGTGCGCGACGCCGGCTGGGACCATCGGGCGACGACCCCGGGCGCGATCGTGCCGGAAGGCAGCCTGGCCGTGGCGCCCGCATCGGCGTCGAAGCGGAGCGTCCGCCCCGTCGCGGACGCGCGATCCTCCACGGCGCGCGACGTCTCGCCGACCGGCTCACTCGAGGCGTTCCGAGGGACGAACCACTTCTGGATCCCGAGCCTGGGGATGTCCTACAGCGTCCGCCCGTACGCCTGCGGCAGGACCTCGACGCCGGCGAACTACATGTACCGCTGGGGCTGTGCGGGGACCAACAACGTCTACATCCTCGGTCACGCCTACAGCGTGATGCAGCCCCTCTACGACCTTTACATGCGAGGCGGGCTGCGCAGGGGCATGGTCGCGATCTACGCGGATGCCGCCGGCCGGATCCGCGCCTACCAGGTCACGGAGTGGCGCGTCGTCCGCCCGACCCAGGTCGCCTGGCAGATCGCCGCGCAGCCGGTCCCGTCCATGACGCTCCAGACCTGCATCGGCAAGAACTCCGAGTACCGCCTGAACGTGCGCCTCGTGGCGATGAACTAGCCGACGCGCAGCCCGAGCACGCGTCGCGCGATGACCAGCCGCTGGACCTGGCTGGTTCCCTCTCCGATCTCGGTCAGCTTGGCGTCGCGCAGGTAGCGCTCCACGGGGTATTCGGTCACGTAGCCGTAGCCGCCGTGGACCTGGATCGCCGCGTTCGTGACCCGCGATGAGACCTCCGACGCGAAGAGCTTGGCCTGCGCCGCCACCAGCGAGTAGTCGCGACCCTGGTCCTTGAGCCAGGCTGACTTCCAGACCATCGATCGGGCCGCCTCGATCTCGGTCGCCATGTCCGCGATCATGAACGCCACGCCCTGGAAGCTGCCGATCGGCTTCCCGAACTGCTGGCGCGTCTGGGCGTACGGGATCGATGCGTCGTACGCGCCCTGCGCGATGCCCAGCGCCAGCGCGCCGATGGAGATCCGGCCACCATCCAGGATCTTGAGGAACGTCCGGAAGCCGTCGCCGCGCTCGCCGAGCAGGTTCTCGGCAGGAATGCGGCACCGGTCGAAGGCCAGCTCACCCGTCGCCGACGCGTGGAGGCCAAGCTTGTCCTCGATCCGAACGACCCGGAAGCCTGGTGTATCCGCGGGCAGGATGAAGGCCGAGATCTCGGCGTTGCCGTCGTCCTTCGAGCCGGTGCGGGCGGTGATGATGTACGTCCCGGCCTGGCCGGCATTGGTGATGAAGCGCTTGCTGCCGTCGATGACCCACTCGCCGGCGCCTCCCGGCTCGAAGTCGCCGGCACCCTCGCCCTCCCAGCGCGCCGTCGTGCGTGTGCCGCCGGCATCCGAGCCCGCGCCCGGCTCGGTGAGCCCGTACGCGCCGATGACCTTGCCGCTCGCCATCGGGACGAGGTAGCGATCTTTCTGCTCCTTCGTGCCGGCGAGGTGGAGCGGGCCGCAGCCCAGGCTCGTATGCGCTGCGACGATCAGCCCCAGCGAGCCCCAGACCCGCCCGATCTCCTCGACCGCGATCGCGTAGGCGAGGGTGTCCATGCCGGCCCCGCCCTCGTCCTCGGGGATCGGGATCCCGAGCCAGCCCATCTCGCCGAGCCGCTTGACGATCTCGACGGGGAAGCGGTGCTCGCGCTCGTGCTCCTCGATGACCGGCGCGACCTCCTTCTCCATGAAGTCGCGCACGGTCTGCCGCAGGAGCTGGTGCTCCGAGTCGAGGTCGAAATCCATGCCCCGAGTCTAGGGCGCAACCCGCCGGCATCCCAACCCGCGCCGTCCGGCGGGTGGCCCTGAATCGCGCTACCTTCGATCGATGCCGCAGCCAGCGCGCCTGGCCAGCTCAGCCGTCGCGGACGCCGCCCAGCAGGCCGCCCGCTCGACGATCAGCGCCACGGGCGCGGGCTCCTCGGCCTCCAGCCTCCGACGCGCGATCCTCCTGCACCTCCGGCAGGCCGGCCCGAGCTCCCCCGAGACCATCGCGAACGCGCTCCAGGCGAGTCGGACCGGGGTCCTGCAGCAACTCCACGCGCTCGAGGAAGCCAGCCTCGTGAGCCACGCCGCCGAAAAGCACGGCGTCGGCCGGCCGCGCCATGTCTACGACGTGACCGCCGATGCCCAGGGCCTCTTCCCGACCGACTACGGCGGGTTTGCGTCGGGCCTGCTCAAGGCCATCGAGGCCGTCGGTGGCGATGACCTCGTCGAGCAGGTCTTCGCGGCGCGGCGGCGCCAGATCGGCGACCGCATCCAGCGCCGGATGGCCGAGCGCCTGCCCGACGAGGCGACCGTGGCCGATCGCGTGCATGTGCTGGCGGTGCTCCAGGACGAGGCGGGCTACCTCGCCGAGGCCGTCGTGGGCGACGACGGGCAGCTCCGGCTCCGAGAGCACAACTGCGCGATCGACAAGATCGCCCGGCGCACGCAGGCCCCGTGCGAGGCCGAGCTGGCGTTGTTCCGGGAGCTGCTCGGGCCCGGCGTGGTCCGCGAGTCGCACATCGCATCGGGCGACCGCTGCTGCTCCTACGTCATCCCGGACGCCGGCCCCGACCGAGCCGACTAGCCAGGGCTCCCCGAGGCTCAGGCCTCTTCGCGCTCGACGACCTCACGCGTGGCGGGACGGCGGTGGGTCAGCGGGACCTCGGAGACGTTCGGGACGAACGAGGCGGCCATCGCGTCCGCGGCGATCTGGGTCTGCTCCTCGACGGACAGGATTCCCAGGCGCCCGAGCGTGGCGAGCTCGTCCCGGATGTACGTGTGGAGCATCTCCGGACCGTCGGTCGAGATGATGAAGCGAACGCCGTTCCGCCGGAACGTGTCGAAGATCCAGCGGAACTCCTCCCAGCCCGAGACGACCCGGGTGTTGAGGTTCGACGTGGGACAGACCTCGAGGACGATGCCGCGCTCGGAGATCGCGGCCATGGCCCGCGGGTCGTATGCGGCCTTCACGCCGTGCCCGATCCGGTCCGGCTCCAGCAGCTCCACGACGCGAGTCACCTCTTCCGCGGGACCCGCCTCGCCGGTATGGATGGTGATCCCGAGCCCGTACTGGCGGACGCGGCGCATCAGCCTGCGGTAGTCGGCGACGCGGAAGGTCGCGGATTCCGGGCCGGCGATGTCGACCCCGACGACGCCGCGATCCCGCCACGAGATGGCCTTCTCCGCGATGATCTCGTTGAGCTCGTACGGGAACGCGCGATCGAGGCAGAAGATCAGCCCGGGCTTCACCGGGTACTCGAGGGTCGCCCGGTCCATGCCCCGCGTCGCGGCCGCGATGATGTGGTCGAGATCCTGCTCGCCGCCGCGGTTCCGCTTCATCGGGTTGAAGCGGAGCTCCATGGTCGTGATGTTGTTCTTGCGGTAGGCGCCGCCGACGACCTCGTAGACGGATCGCTCCACCGCCAATGGGGACGACTGGATCAGCTCGGTCCAGTGGAAGAGCTGGAGGTAGCCGTCGAAGCTCTTGGAGCCCTTGGTCGGCACCGTGATGAGCTCACGGAACTCCCAGTAGTCTTTCGTCGGCAGCTTGATGCCCTGGGAGTGCGCAATCCCCCACATGATCGCGGGCGTGACGGCCGCGCCCAGATGGCAGTGGAGCTCTGCGAGCGGGACGGTGCGTGGGAGCTGACGCGGCATCTGCCGATCGAGAATAGCCGACCGCTTGCCCCCGCCGGGCTACGGGACTGGACGAAGGCGGTACTCTCCGTCCCACGCGCGCGGGAAGAGGTCGCCGGCCCGCCTGGCGAACCGCGTGACGTCAGGAGGATCTGCATGTCCACGCCGAGTCGAAGACTCGCCGCGATTCTGGGTTCGCTGTCCCTGTTGCTCGTCGCCTGCTCTGGCAACGGCGCGACGACGGCGCCCTCCGTGGCAGCACCGACCACCGCAGCAACGACGGCCGCCAGCGCGGCGCCCGCGACCGAGGCACCGCCCGTCGCCGGCGGCCTGTTGGACAAGGTCATGAAGGCCGGCAAGCTGGTCGTCTCGACCGATCCCAACTACGCCCCGCAGTCGTTCCTCAAGCCGGACGGCACGTTCGAGGGCTTCGACATCGACGTCGCCAATGAGATCGGCAAGCGCCTCGGCGTCAAGGTCGAGTTCGCCACGCCGAGCTGGGACGTGATCACGGCGGGCTCGTGGGCCGGTCGCTGGGACATCAGCGTTGGCTCGATGACGATCACGACGGCACGCGAAGAGGTGCTGGCGTTCTCCAGCGCGTATTACTTCACGCCAGCCCAGATGACCGCCACGACGAAGTCCGGGATCACGACCCTGGACGCCCTCGCCGGCAAGACGGTCTGCGCCGGAACGGCGACCACCTATGTCGACTGGATGAAGGGCCAGCTCACCTCCGTCTCGCTCGGTCCGGTGGCGACACCCCCGGCCGGGATCACGGTGAAGGAGCTCCCGACCGACCAGGAGTGTGCGCAGGCGATCGCGGCCGGCCAGGATGTCGGCCAGGGGTTCCTGAGCTCGAGCACCACGGTCGACGCGGCAATTGAGAACGGCACCCCGATCGTGAAGGTCGGCGACCCGGTGTTCGTCGAGCAGCTCGCGGCGTCCGCCGACAAGTCGGGCCCCGACCCCAGCGACTTCATCGCCAAGGTCAGCAAGATCATCGACGACATGCACGCCGACGGGACCCTGACGGCGATGTCGATGAAGTGGTTCAAGGCGGACCTGACCCAGAAGCCCGCTTGATCGCCTAAGTCCGGCATCGGGCGCTCGGCATGGCTGCCGGGTCCGACGCACGGCTCGTGGGCAGCCCACCCGGTCTGCCGCCGATCGTCGTCGCCATCGAGGCGGCGCAGCGGCGGCAGACCGCGAGCTTCCGGCTTCGGTTCTTCCTGACGTGGGCGGTGATCGTCGCCGGCGTCGTTGCCGTCGTCATCGTCGGCGCGAAGGGCAACCCGAAGTTCCACCTCGAGGAGTGGCTGCCGTTCATCGTCGGTGGCGTCTGGATGACGCTGTTCCTGTCGATCTCCTCCATCGTGTTCGCGGTGATCCTCGGGACCCTCGGGGCACTGGGGCGCCTCTCGAGGAACCCGGTCGCGAATGGCGTCGCCTCGTTGTACGTCTCGCTTGTCCGCGGCACCCCGCTGGTCGTCCAGATCCTGTTCATCTTCCTGGGGCTGCCGGCGATGGGGATCGTGATCCCTGACGTCCCGACCGGGATCGTGGCCCTCTCGTTCAACTACGGCGCGTACCTGACCGAGGTCTTCCGAGCCGGCATCCAGGCGGTTCCACAGGGCCAGGTCGAGGCCGCGCGCTCGCTGGGCCTCCCGGAACGTCAGGTCCTGCGGCGGGTCGTCCTGCCCCAGGCGATTCGAATCGTGACCCCGGCCGTTGCCAACGACTTCATCGCGATGACCAAGGATTCCGCCCTCGTCTCGCTGGTAGGCGTCCAGGAGCTGTTGTTCCGCGCGCAGGCGGCCGGGCGACCCAACGGCACGACGTTCCAGACCATCGCCGTCGCGGCCGCGATCTACTGGCTGCTCACGATCATCCTGTCGTTCTTCCAGGGCCGCCTGGAGCGGCGCATGGGAGCGGGAGACCGCAACCGATGAGCCTGCGCATGCCGCCGCGCGTGAGCACTGACCCTTACGCCAAGCCCGGCGCCCTCACGCCGCCGGGCGCGCAGCCGATCATCCGCGTGACCGCGCTCGAGAAGTACTACGGCAAGAACCACGTCCTGCGAGGCGTGAACCTCGAGGTCTACCCGAGCGAGACTGTCTGCCTCATCGGGCGGTCGGGGTCAGGAAAGAGCACGTTGCTGCGCTGCATCAACTTCCTCGAGGAGCCGAGCGTCGGGAGCGTCGAGGTCGATGGCGTCGACGTGGCCTGTTCGCCCTTCAAGTCGCGGCCCACGGACCAGGTCGAGATGGTCCGCCAGATCCGCATCCGCGCACAGATGGTGTTCCAGGAGTTCAACCTCTTCCCGCACCTGAAGGTCATCGACAATCTCATCCTCGCGCCGATGCTGGTCAAGGGCGTGCCGCGGAAGCAGGCCGTCGAGACGGCCGAGCACTTCCTTTCGGTCGTCGGGCTGAACGACAAGCGCGACGAGTATCCCAACCGGCTCTCCGGCGGCCAGAAGCAGCGCGTGGCCATTGCGCGGGCGCTGGCCATGGAGCCGAAGGTGCTGCTCTTCGACGAGCCGACCTCGGCCCTTGACCCGACGCTCGTCGGCGAGGTGCTCCTCGTGATGGAGTCGCTGGCCCACCAGGGCTCGACCATGATCGTGGTCACCCACGAGATGGCGTTCGCCCGCGAGGCCGCCGACCGTGTCTACTACATCGACGAGGGCCAGTTCGTCGAGGTCGGACCGCCCGAGCAGGTCATCGACGACCCCCAGGACGAGCGGACGCAGAAGTTCCTCGCGCGGCTGCGGTCGCGGCAGGATCCGGTCGCGGTCGCCGAGGTCGCGGGCATCCCAACCGTGCCCGTGCCCAGCGGCGGGAGTGCGCCGGCCTGAGCTCCCGGGTCCTGCGTCGACATCAGATCCCGCTGCTGCGCCAGGCGGTGCGCGGCCACTCCAACGCCAGCTGGCCGGATGCCCGAGCGCTTGGCCGTGCCGAGGAAGGTCCGCCGGTCGTCAGCTGCTCGGGGACGCCGAGGCGCCGAGGCCGCCCCACGACCCGCGGCCGCGTCGCGCCCGCCGGCGGCGCCGCGCGTCGCGGCTCGGCCACCCGGAAGCGATTCCGCAGCTCGGCGACCTCGCGCCGCAGCGGCTCGACCTCCGCCTTGCCGAGGTAGGCCCGGCCACGGTAGAGGCGCTCGTACGCCGGGATCAGCTCCGGCCAGTCGCGCGCAAGGTGGTCGAGGAAATGCTCGCGCGTCCCGGGTCGCAGGTACAGGAGGTTGGTCCAGATCGAGGTCGCGCCGGCGTCGCGCGCGGCCTTGACGACGTCCGCGAGCAACTCCGGCCGGTCTGAGAGGCCCGGCAGGATCGGCGCCATGCCGACGCCGGCATCGATACCCGCCGCCCGTAACGTTGCGAGCGCTCGCAGGCGTTGCCGCGGCGGCGGCGTGTTCGGCTCGGTGAGCCGCCAGATCTTCTCGTCGAGCGTCGGAACCGAGAACGTGACGTGGACCTTGGCCCGCGCGGCCGCCTCGGCGAGGACATCGACATCGCGGACCACCATGGGCCCTCGCGTGATGATCGAGAACGGGTTCGCCGCTTCGGCGAGGACCTGGAGGCAGCCGCGGGTCAGGCGGTAGAAGCCCTCCGCGGGCTGGTAGGGATCCGTGGCGGCCCCGATCGCGACGACCTCGCCCTTCCAGCTCTTCCGTGCCAGCTCTCGCCGGAGCACTTCCGCCACGTTGGTCTTGACGCGGATCGAAGTCCCATAGCGGTCGTCCGAAGGACGGTCAGCCCGCCGCTCGAACGCCCGGACGTAGCAGAAGGTGCACTGGTGGGCGCAGCCCATGTAGGGGTTCAGCGACCACCCGAACATCATCCCCTTGACCCGGTTCAGGGCCGATCGGCAGGGCTCCTCGCGATATTCCGGCCGCATCCCCACATGGTAGAACATCCGTTCTGTTTTGGGATCGTGGTCGGAATCGACGCCGCCAGGGCTATGCTCGCCGCGTGCCCGATGTCCTGGCCCGCCACGCCGTCCGGGTGACGGGGCGCCCGGGCGGGGCTCCGATCGTCTTCGCGCACGGCTTCGGCTGCGACCAGACGCTGTGGCGGTTCATCACGCCGGCGTTCGAGCGCGACTATCGGGTGGTCTCTTTCGACTACATCGGCGCGGGTCGCTCCGATCGCACCAGCTACGACCCAGCGAGATACGCGAGCCTCCAGGGCTACGCCGACGACGTCCTCCAGATCTGCCACGCGCTGGACCTCGAGGGCGTGACGCTGGTCGGGCACTCCGTCAGCGCCACGGTTGCGATGCTGGCGTCGATCGCGGAGCCCCGCCTGTTCGACAGCCTCGTGCTTGTCACGCCGTCGCCGCGCTATGTCGACGATCCTCCTGGATACATCGGGGGCTTCAGCCGCGCCGACATCGACGGCCTCCTCGGGATGATGGACGTCAACGCCACGGGGTGGGCGGCCTACCTCGCGCCCGTCGTCATGGGCAATCCGGACCGGCCGGCCCTGGCCTCCGATCTCGAAGCGACGTTCTGCTCGATCGACCCGGTGATGGCCCGGCAGTTCGCCAAGGTGACGTTCCTCGCCGACAACCGTGCGGACCTCGCCACCGTCTCGGTGCCGTCGCTGATCCTGCAGGTCAGCGATGATGTCGTCGCGCCGATGGCGGTCGGAACGTATCTGCACGAACGCCTGCGCGAAAGCACGCTACGCGTGATCCAGGGGACAGGTCATTGCCCACACGTCAGCCACCCGGACGAGACGACGCGTCTCATCCTCGAGTTCTTGCGGGCGAGGGACCCGATGCGGCACCCCGTCGCCACGACGGCCTGAGCGCGGAGCTCGCACGGCTGCCCGGCGGGGTGGTCGTGCTCGACGACGAGCTGCACATCGTGGAAGCGAACGCGCACCTGGCGGAGCTGCTCGGCCTCGACCAGCGCGAGCTGGTGGGTCGCCCGTTCGAATCGCTCCTGTCCGTGCCAGCGCGACTGCTGTTCCAGACCCATGTCTTCCCCGCCCTGCTCGCCGAGGGGCGGGTCGAGGAGGTCCTCCTCACGCTGGCAGGCCGCGATGGCGAGGCGGTCCCGATCTTGCTCAATGCGGAGCGCAACCCCGCAACCAGCGACGACGGCTTCGTCGTCCTGGCGGTCCGCATCCGGGCACGCTCGCGATGGGAGCAGGACCTGCTCGCCGCGACGCGTGCGCTGGAAGCGGAACGAGCGGAGAGCCGCAAGCTCGCCGACGAGCTCGCGCGCGCCGCGCGGGACCTGGAATCGCGTCACGCCGACGACGCGCGGAGCCGCGAGTTCCGGGACGCGTTCGTGGGGGTGGTGAGCCACGAGCTCCGCACGCCCATCACCACGATCTACGGGATGAGCCATCTGCTGCGGCAACGACACCTGAAGATGCAGCCTGCGGACCTGCAGTCGGGGCTGGAGGACATCGAGACCGAGGCCGACCGGCTCCGCCGTCTCACCGAGGACCTCCTCGTGCTGAGCCGTGCCGAGGGCGGCCGGCTGGAGGTGGCGGACGATCCCCTGATCGTCGGCCACGTCGTTCGCGCCGCGGTCCAGGGAGAGCGCGAGCGCTCCGACGGCCACGTTTTCGAGCTCTCGGTTGCATCAGGGCTGCCGCTCGTCCTGGGCGACTCGACGTACGTCGAGCAGGTCCTCCGGAACTACCTGAGCAACGCGGTGAAGTACAGCCCTGCGGGATCGACCGTGCGCACCTCGGCTCGCGAGCTCGACGGCGGCGTGTCCGTCACCGTCACGGACGAGGGCGCGGGCCTCGGCGACGAGCCCCCCGACGAGCTCTGGACCCTCTTCTACCGCACCAAGGACGCGATCCAGCAGGCGGGCGGCGCCGGCATCGGGCTGTTCGTGTCGAAGGCGCTGATCGAGGCCATGGGCGGGCGGGTCTGGGCGGGTGCGGCGGTCGAGCCGCCGACGGGCGGAGCGGAGTTCGGGTTCTGGCTGCCGGCCGCGCCGGACCCGGGCGAGGAGTAGGGCGGAGCCTCAGCCGGCGAGCGGAACCACCCGACCCTCGGCATCGAGCGTCGCCTGGCGACGGCGAAGCGCCTTGAGCTCTGCCCCCGGAACCTGGTCCCGGGCGTGGTACGAGGATCGAACGAGCGGCCCTGACTCGACGTGCTTGAAGCCGAGCGCCACGGCCTCGGCCTTCATCTCGGCGAACTCGTCGGGGTGGTAGTAGCGCTCGACCGGCAGGTGCTTGAGTGACGGTCGCAGGTACTGCCCGATCGTGAGGATGTCCGTGTCGACGGCGCGAAGCGCCTCGAACGCCTCCGTCAGCTCCTCCCGCGTCTCCCCCAGCCCGACCATCAGCGAGCTCTTGGTGTGCACCGCGTACGGGGCATCCATCGACGAGATCTCGCTCGCGTAGTCCTTGGCGCGCTCCAGGACGCCGAGGGTGCGATCCCAGCGCGCGCGCTTCCGGACCGGCTTCTGGAGGCGCCGGACCGTCTCGAGGTTGTGGTTGAGGATGTCCGGCCGCGCGGCCATGACCTCCCGCAGCGGCGCCTCCTGGCCATTGAAGTCCGGGATCAGAACCTCGACGCCCATGCCCGGCACGCGCGCCCGAAGCTCCCGGATCGTGTTCGCGAAGACGTGGGCGCCGCCGTCCGGAAGGTCGTCGCGGGCGACCGAGGTGACGACCACGTGCTCGAGCCCGAGGCCTGAGATCGCATCGGCGACGCGGCGTGGCTCATCCTCGTCGAACCAGGTCGGGCGGCCGGTCTTGATGTTGCAGAAGCCGCAGGCTCGCGTGCAGGTGTCGCCGAGGATCATGATCGTGGCCGTGCGCTGGTCCCAGCACTCGCCGATGTTCGGGCAATGGGCCTCTTCGCAGACGGTGTTGAGGTTGAGGCCCCGCAGCAGGCGCTTCAGGTCGTGGTAGTTCTCGCCTGACGGCAGCCTGGCCTTGATCCACTCGGGATGGCGGCGGAGCGCTTGCGAGCCATCCGAAGCCGGGAGCCCGACAAGGCCGCCCCCGCCCATGGCGATCGAGATCGGCTCGGGAGGGGCGTGATGCCCACCGCCGCTCGGCTCGAACATCGGGAGATCGCGCTGCATCGCTGCAGTCTAGTCAGATACCGCCGCTGGTCCGCGGCGGATCACAGGATGCTGCTCGACGCCTGGCGCATCGTTCCGGCCAGTGCGCGGTAGGCCTCCGCCCAGGCGTCTCGAACCTCACCCGAGGTTTCCGGCCCGAGCAGGTCCTCGACCGTCCAGACGAGGGCCTCGCCGACGGCGTCGTAATCCGAGTAGACGACGCCGTAGCCGGCGTGGCGGCGACCGGATGCCCGGATGGCTTCCGTGATCGCCGGGTCGTCGTCCTCCAGGCTGCGGACGAACATCGACAGCATCTGGAGGAATGCCGTGCCCTGGAGGTTCATGTCCTTCTTCCCGAACAGGCGGCGCGTACCCGGATTGAGGGTGAACAGCCGGTCGTAGAAGCGCGTCGTCATGAGCTCGGGTTCGGCCCGAAGCTGGACGAGGGTGCGGCGAACGAGCGATCTCTGCCTGGGCGTCACGCTCGGCCTCGTTCTAGTAGATCGCGGTCTCCGGGCCGACGGCCTCGAGCCACGCCTTGATGTCGCGAAGGAGCGCCGCGCCACCGGCGCCGTCGTTCGCTCGATGGTCGACACCGAGGACCATGTTCATGATCGAGCGGATGCCGATGACGTCGCCGTCCGGCGTCTCGACCACGACGGGCCGCTTTGTGATCCGGTCCATCGTGACGATCCCGACCTCGGGCACGTTGATGATCGGCATGACCATGTTCGTCCCGAGCCAGCCGGTGTTGTCCACGGTGAACGTGCCGCCGCCGAAGTCGTCGACATGGAACTTCCCGGCGCGGGCTCGCTCGGAGACGTCGGCGATGGCCTTGTTGAGGCCGTTGATCGAGAGGTTGTCGACGTCGCGGATCACGGGGACGATCAGCCCGTCGGCGACCGCCACGGCGATCCCGATGTTGACCCGGCGCTTGGCCAGCAGGCCCTGCTCGGTCCAGTGGGCGTTGAAGCTCGGGTTGCGTTTGAGCGCGTCGGCCGAGGCCTTGACCACGAACGGCACGAAGCTCAGCGGCAGCCCCTCGCGGGCCTGGTAGTCCTTCTTGTTCCGCTCGCGGAACTTGACCAGGGCAGTGACGTCGACCTCCATCTGGACGTAGGCGTGCGGCACCTGGAGTGCGCGGGTCATCTGCGCGGCGATGCCCTTGCGCATCTGGGTCATCGGGACGAGGACCTCGTCCGAGCCGGCGGGGAACGAGATGCTCGGCGAGGCCTGCGCCGCCGGGGCGAGCGCCGATGCGGGCGCCGGGGCCGATGCGGGCGCCGGGGCCGATGCGGGTGCCGGGGCCGATGCGGGCGACGGGGCCGATGCGGGCGACGAAGTGGCCGGGGCGCTGGCCGCGGCGCTCGCCGCCGCCCCGTTCGAGGCAGGCGCGATTCCGGCGCTGGCGGTCGCGGCAGGCGCGGCAGCCTCTGACGCGGCGGAGGCAGCGCCCGCGGCCGCGTCCTGCTTCCCGACCGGCTTGCTGGTGCGCTGGCTCTCGACGTAGTCGGTCACGTCCTCGCGCGTGATCCGCCCGCCCCCGCCCGTGCCGACGATCATCGCGGCGCTGAGGCCATGCTCGCGGAGCAGACGTCGGACCGCGGGGGTCATCCGGGCGTCGGCGTTGCCCGGCCCGACCGCAGCCATCTCCTGGGGTGCGCGCTCGTCGGAGCCAGCGGGGCCATTCGGGGACGCCGCAGGCGCGCCGTTCGAGGCGCGCGACGCATTGGATGCGGGCGCCCCATTGGCTGCTGGCGTGGCTCCGGCGGCGGGCTCGCGGACCTCGTCGGGCGCAGCCGCGGCGGCGGCCGTCGAAGCGGCGGTGTCCTTCGCGGTGGCGGACGGCGCCGGAGCCTCGTCGGCCTTGGTGGCGGATGCGGTCGGAGCCGCGGCGGGGGCAGTCGCTGCCTCGGCTTTGGCTGGTGTCGAGGCGGCCGCGCCGGCCTCCTCGATGACCGCGATCTCCGCGTTGTTCGGGACCGTGGCGCCTTCCTCGACGAGGATCTCCTTGAGCGTTCCCTCGAACGGTGACGGCACCTCGGCGTTGACCTTGTCGGTGATGACCTCGAGCAGCGGCTCGTACTTGGCGACGTGGTCGCCCGGCTGCTTCAACCACTTTCCGATCGTGCCCTCGGCAACGCTCTCGCCGAGCTGGGGCATCGTCACCTTGGCCACGGAATTCACCACCTCCGACGCGGATCGCGGCTAGTCTGCCGCATCTCCGCGGCGACCGTCGCCATCGATCCGTCGATCGGGGTTCTCGGCGCTCGATCGCCGGCGTTCCTTGCGGCTAAATCGGCGGCGCTCGCTGGTCTACGCCCGCAGGTCGACGCTCGCTCGTCGACGCCCGCAGGTCGACGCTCGCTGGTCGACGCTCGCT
>JAICVI010000109.1 GCA_025935415.1 Chloroflexota bacterium | reverse complement strand
GCGACGACCGTCCGGCCGGTCCCGGCAACCGGCCCGAAGCCGGGAAGGATGCCGATGACGCGCAGCTCGGTGAGACCGCCGGCGCCCAGCAGGGTCAGCTTGCTGCCCACGGTGTAGCCATCACTGGCGGCGAGCTCTTCGGTGACCAGGGCCACGGGCTCCGTCGCGCTCTCGAGGGCGTGGCCGGACAGCAGCGGGAGGTCGTGGACGCGCAGGTACGAGCCCGGATCGATGCCGAGCACGGTGATCGCATCCGCCGGCGCGCCGGTGGGTGAGCCGGACGGGAACGTCCGATGCTCGATGACCGGGGCGGCATCGACGACGCCCGGCGTGGAGGCAATGGTCGTGAGGGAGGCGTCGGACAGGCCGCTCTCAAGGAAGCCGCTGACGCGCAGGTCGGCCCGGCCGACCATGTCCCGGACGGTCCGATCGACCGCGGCGTCGAGCGCGGCACCGAGGGTCAGCGATGCCGTGAGGACGGCGACGCCGAGGGCGATGCCCAGGATCGTCAGGATGGAGCGAAGAGGCCGCGCGGCGACGGTTCGCCACGCGAGTCCGGTGAGCCGCATCGGTTACAGCCCGACTTGCGCGAGGCGGGCGATCAGCTGCGCGGCCGAGTGGTCGGCGCGACGCCCGAGGGTGATCTCCTCCTGGATATGGCCGTCACCGATGACCAGGACGCGGTCCGCGTAGGCCGCGGCCCGGGCGTCGTGGGTGACGAGGACGATCGTCTGGCCGCCGTGCTCGCACGACCGCCACAGCGCGTCGAGGAGCTCGCCGGAGTTCGTGTAGTCGAGGTTGCCGGTCGGCTCGTCCGCGAGGAGCACGGACGGCCGCGTGACGAGGGCCCGTGCCACCGCGACACGCTGCTGCTCGCCGGCGGACAGCTGGTCCGGGCGGTGGCGCTCCTTGCCGGTGAGCTCCACGAGGTCGACCACCTGGCGAACGCGTTCCTTCTGGTCCTTGGGACCACCGGCGATGGTGAACGGCAGCGCGATGTTCTCGCTGACGTTCAGCAGCGGGATCAGGTTGAACGCCTGGAAGACGTAGCCGGTTCGCTCGCGACGGAGCTTCGTCGCCTGGTCGTCCGTGAGACCGCTGATGTCGCGACCCTCGAAGACCACCGATCCCGTCGTCGGGCGGTCGAGGCCGCCCAGCAGCTGGAGCAGGGTGCTCTTGCCGGAGCCCGAGGGCCCCATCAGCGCCACGAACTCGCCAGGGGCGACGGACATGGAGACGCCCTTCAGCGCCTCGACCTGGGCCTTCCCGAGGGAGTAGACCTTGGTCACGTCGCGGGCCTCGAGGATCGGTTGCATCTGGGCTCCGTTGACAGGGTCTGGCTTCGGCTCGCGGAGCGCCGCCCACTCGGGCCTCGGCATGCTGCCGCGCTCGGTGGTGCGCTCACGTTCGAGCGTCGCGGTGAAGGGCATCGGCGCCACGCGCCGGCGAGAGGTGCTGGCCATCTACTTCCCCAGGAACGAGGCGACGACGTCGCCGACGATGGTGTCGACCAGGCCCGTGGAGGGCGGCGGCTCGATCACCTGGAGGGTCCCGTCACCGCCCGGTGGGCCGGTCTCCGACGGGGGTTCGGTGGACGGCGGCAGGGTCTCGAGGTCGGGACCGGGGGTCGGGACGTCAACCGGGCCGTTGACGCCGATCCCGCTGTAGCCGTCATCCAGAAGGAGGTCGATCCATGGCTGGTTGATGTCCGCCGTCGGATCGATCGGCTCGGCGGTGACTTCGGGGGTTGGCGCAGGCGTCACCTCGGGCGTCAGCTCGGGCGTCGGCTCCGGGGTGTCCGTGGGATCTGCTGTGTCGCGTGGCGTGGGCCGCGGCGTCGGCCTGGGCGTGGGCTTCGGGGTCGGCTTCGGGGTCGCGGTCGGACGCGGCGTCGCACGGGGCGTGGCCGTGGGCTTGGGCGTGGGCTTCGGCGTCGGCTTCGGGGTGGGTGTCGGCGAGCTGCTGCAGCTGTGCGAGAAGACGGCGGTGTAGTACTTCTTCGGGTAGTCGGACGGCGTGTCGCCCTTGAAGGCGCCGACGCCGACCCGGTTGAAGCCGCTGCCGAGGATGATGTCGCGGTGGCCGGACGAGTTCATCCAGCCGTTGAACGCGACCTGGACCGTCTGGTCGTCGGGGTAGTTGTTCACGGCGATGATCTCGCCCGCGACCGTGTAGCAGATCCCGCGGCGCTTGAGCTCATCGAAGACATTGCCGCCAGGCGGGCTGGGAATCGTGTGGCTGAAGTAGTTGCGATCCCACATGTCCTTCGACCGCCACCGGGCCACGTCCTTGAGGGCCGCGTTGTCGGAGACGGCGCCCAGGCCGGCCGAGGCTCGGGCCTGGTTGATCAAGGTCAGGATCTGGTTCTCGGCGCTCAACGAGAACGAGTAGTTCGTCCAGCCGTAGGCGAGTGCCGGCGAGAGCGTCGCCATCAGGATCGCCGTCAGGCCGAAGGCCAGCGTCAGGATGCGGCCGGTGCGGCGCGCCGGCCGCCGCACCCCGGCGGGGCCATAAGCGGTGGCGAGATCGGCTGATGGTGCTGGGGCGAGTGCGACCATTGGCTCCTGCTCAGGTCTCTTGCAGGCGGGGCACGCCTCGGGGGCCGGGCCGGGACTGCCTGCAACCCGACCTGTGCCGGACTGTGCCCCTCGCGCGCGCACTCCGGCCCAACCCCATGGTCCCAACCGATCTGCCCGGGGGTACCACGAGGCCATCGCAACCCCACCAGACCGCACCACTGGCTAGGATCGGTCCGTGCGAATCGTCGTGGTCGGCGCTGGGGTGATGGGTGCGTGGACGGCCCTGTGGCTACGGCGTCGCGGGCACGATGTGATCCTGATCGACCGACACGGACCCGGGAATCGGCTCGGCTCCTCGGGCGACGAGTCCCGAATCACCAGGAGCGCCCACGGGCCGGACCGGCACTACCCGGTCTGGCAGCGGCGGGCGCTCACGCACTGGCGGGCACTCGGGCGAGAATCGAATCAGGAGCTCTTCGTCGAGGCCGGCGTGGTCTGGCTGGCGAACGAGGCGCAGACATTCGAGGCCGAGTCCTTCGACTCCCTCACCGCGCTGGGGATCCCGGCAGAACGCTGGTCGCGGGACGACCTGGCGAGGCGGGCGCCGGTCATCAGCCCCGCCGGCGTCCCGTGGGCGCTGTACGAGCCCGAGGCAGGCGCGCTGATGGCCCGCCGAGGCGTGGTCGCGACGATCGAGGCCTTCGAGGGCGTGGGTGGCGAGGTCATCACCGGCCGGGTCCTCGCGCCGGAGGGACCTGAGGGCGCGTGGCCCGGCGGGGAGCTCGGGCGGGTCGAGCTCGAGGGCGGCCCGACCATCGAAGCCGACGCCTTCGTCTTCGCCGCCGGCCCGTGGCTGCCGGACCTGTTCCCGGCGACGATCGGCGGGATGATCGAGCCGCATCGCCAGGACGTCATGTACTTCCAGGCGCCGCCCGGCGACGCTCGCTACCTCGCCGACGCGATGCCGGCGTGGATCGACTTCGAGGGCTCGTTCTACGGGTTCCCGTCATTCGACGGAGTCTCGATCAAGGCCTGCCCCGACTGGCTCGGGCCGGTCGAGCGCTGCGACGAATCCGCGCGCGAGTGCGCCGATGCAACGATCGACGCCTCACGCGAGGTGCTCCGACGCCGGCTCCCGGGGATCGCGGACCAGGCGATCGTGCGGACCTGGACGTGCTTCTACGAGGTCACGCCGGACGCGCACTTCGTGATCGACCGTCACCCGGCGCTCGCCGATGTCTGGATCGCGGGTGGCGGGACCGGCCACGCGTTCAAGCACGGGCCCGTGATCGGCGAGTACCTCGCGGGGCTGGTCACCGGCGACCGGGCCGTCATCGCCGAGCTCGCGCCCCCGGACGCCCGCTTCGGCATCCATGCGCGCGATGCGCGGCCGAGCTTCCGCACGAGCGGCCGCAAGCCCACGAACATCGCCGAAGGCTGACTCGTCGCGGGGATCTCAGGCCCGCGACGTCCGCGGGGCATTCCCGGCTACACTCCCGACGCCCGCGGGCTCCCGGCCGAGCTTCCTCGACCGGTTCGAGCACGTGTCGCGCGGTGGCCTTAGCTCAATCGGCAGAGCATCGGATTGTGGCTCCGAAGGTTACGGGTTCAAGCCCCGTAGGCCACCCCACCAAATTGGCGCAGATGGTGGTGTTCGCGCCCTTTTGGCCTCCCTACGATCGCGCCGCGGTTCAACCGCGGCCTGTCGTCG
Source organism: Chloroflexota bacterium (assembly GCA_025935415.1). GTDB lineage: Bacteria > Chloroflexota > Limnocylindria > Limnocylindrales > CSP1-4 > UBA5189. The sequence goes on along the minus strand of JAICVI010000109.1, from coordinate 4,022 downwards.
AGCCGGGGAGAGGTGGACATGTCTCGCACCAGCCAGGGATCGCAGCCGGTCGCTCCGGGCAGCGCGGCTGCGCTGCTCATCGTCGTTCTGGCCGCCGGGTGCGGCGGAGGCGGATCCGGGACGCCCCAGCCGACGCCAGCACTGACGGCCGTGCCGGCCGCCACGGGACCCGCAACCGCGGCGCCCACGACGATCGCCCCGACCGGCGTGCCCACGACCGCCGCGACCGGGCCGGCGACGCTGCAGGCCCCCGCATCGATCGAGGCGGGCACGGCGTTCGAGGTCGGCTGGACCGGTCCCAACGGCCCGGGTGACTACGTCACGATCGTCCCGAAGGGCGCGACCGCCTGGACCAACGAGCCGTACTTCGACACCGCAACCGGCAACCCGGGCCGGCTCCAGGCGCCAATCGAGGCCGGCGCGTACGAGATCTGGTACGTCCTCGGGAGCGACAGCTCCGTCCATGCCCGGATCGACGTCACCGTGACGCCCTACAGCGCCAGCGTCACGGGTCCCGCCGAGGTCGCCCGCGGCGCGACGTTCGACGTGCAATGGACCGGCCCTGACGGCCCCGGCGACTACGTGACCGTCGCGCCGGTGCTGTCACCCGAGGGCACGTATCTCAGCTATTGCGACACGTCGACCGGCTCGACCTGCAGGCTGACCGCGCCGGACCAATCGGGCGCGTACGAGCTGCGCTACGTCACCGCGGCCGGGAAGACACTCGCGAGCGAGCCCATCGCCGTCACGTAGGCCGGCGTGCCGGCCTGCCGGCGTGCCGGCCCCGCCGCGCCTGCCGCGCCCACCACCTCCGAATCGAAACAGCCGAGCGGGCCATCCGCTCGGCTGTTCCCCTGCTCGACCCGGGAGGAGGTCGGATCGAGCCGCCTGCCTGGAGCTGCTAGGAAGCGCTGCCCGTGGCGCTCGGTGCAGCCGAGCCGTCCGGATCCTGATCATCGCCAGGCGCACCCGGGCCGCCCCGGAAGCCATGGCCCCGGCCATCGCCCCGGAAGCTGCCGAGGACCCCCGCCCGGACGCGCGTCGCATCGAGGGAGCCGTCAGCGTTCCTGGTGCCCTCGGCCATGAGGACCATGCCGACCTTGATGTCGGCCGCGGTCGCCGCCTTGCCGTTGACGACGACCTTCGCGCCGCTTGCGATCTGCACCGTGACATTCGCGCCATCGCGCTGCTTGAGGGTGATCGTCGAGCCGTCGATCGCGGTTACCTGGCCGCCGACGCGCGGCAGGATCACCTGGATGGAGTCGATGGTCCAGGTCCCGTCGGATTCCCGCGTCTGGCGGAAGCCGATCGTGTCGCCCACCGCGAGGTCGCCGAGCGTGATGGTGGCGCCGGCCTTGGTGTAGGTCGTGCCACTGTCGACCGTGATCGTTCGGGTCCAGCCGTCGTCCGTCGAGAGCGAGATGCTCGAGCCGGAGATGGCCGTGATCGTGATGCCACCGTGGCCGAGGCCGAAGCCCCCTCGGCCGTCGGGTCGGCCGCCGAGGTCCTCGACCGTCCCCGTCGAGCCGTTGGTCGTGGAGCCACCCGATCCCGCGGCGAGCGTCCCGCTGGGCCTGGCTGTCGAGCCGAAGGCCAGGATCGCGGCCGCGAGGAGGGCCGCGACACCGATGCCGAGAAGCCCGACCCGGGCCCAGCGAGCCTGCGCTGCGGCCGGATTCGGCCGGGCGAGGGCGATGCCGCCCTGCCCCGTCGCCGTGCCGGCGACCTCGACCGGCCCTGCCCTGACCGGCTCCGTGGCCGGAAGCCCTGGTTCGTACGGTGGCTGGTTCATTCGTCGTCTCCGCTGCCGATCCCCGCGAGCCGGCGATCCGTTGTGGCCCACCATCGGGGCGTCGCCTGACAGGTTGCTGAGAATCGCGGCACGATTCTGCCCATGACCGACATTCGAACGATCGCACCCGACGAGGACCCTGTCTGCGGCATGCACGTCGCGCCCGCGGCGGCACGCGAGAAGGGGCTCGCCCTCGACTACGAGGGCCGCGAGTACGTCTTCTGCGGGAAGGGCTGCTTCCTCGAGTTCAGTGACGACCCCCGCCGCTACCTCGACCCGCGGTACGTGCCCTCGATGTAGGCCCGGCCGCCTACGGGGTGAGCCACACGGGGTACTCGGTGCGGTTCTCGACGGAGCCGTCCTTCGCCGACAGGTCGTAGACCTCGAGGCTGCCCCAGCCGGCCGTCGCGACCGTGTATCGGAGGGTCACGTCGAATGCGCCCCAGCAACCGGTTCCGCAGGTCGCGGTGACCGTGCTCGTGGCGAGCACGTGGTCATTGCCATCGAGGACGCGCGCCTTGAAGGTTGCCTCGAAGACGTCCGTCAGCCCCACGAGACGCGCGGGATTGCCGAGCACCCCACCCCACGCCGGCCGGTCGACGAAGATCGCCGGCAGGGCATCCGTGTAGCTGGCGCGATTCACCGGCTGGTCGAGGGCGATGCCCTCGCTCCCGAACGCCGAGACGGGCGCGCCGTCGAGCTGGAAGCGAACGCCATCGATCGTCGGGAACTGGGTGAGCGTGTAGACCACCTGCGCGAGGCGCCTGGTCGCAGAGATGTCGCCATCCCGCTCGAACTCACGCGAGAGGTTCACGGTCGCGATGCCCCCGTCGATCGTCAGCCCGAGGAAGATGGTGCCGTCGGGGATCGCCGTGTACATCGCCGGGCTCGCGCCGAGCTCCGCGTCGTTGGGGCCCTCGAGCAGCTCGCCCATGGCCGCCGCTCCGACGGCCTGCGTCCTGGGGATCTCGCGGAGCACGGGCACGAGCCCGGCGTTGTCGGTGAAGCTCCCGAGGTAGAAATACGCCCGCACGGTGGTGGTTCCCTGGCTCGGGGTGGAGGTCGACCCGGGGCCCGCGGGCGACTCCCCGGGACCCGCACTGCCCGTCGGCGGACCCGCGGTTCGGCCCGGCGTCGGCTCGCTGCTGGGCGCCTCGATCGAGGGCAGCTCCGTGGCGGGCGGCGTGGCGACGCCGCCGAGGTCGCCGGTCAGCTGACCGCACCCGATGACGGCGAACCCCGCAACGAGGAGTGTGGCCAGCAGGCCCGCCGCACCGGTCGCGCGGCGGTGATCCGAGCGTTCGTGGGCAGTCATCGCTCTGGCTCCCGTGCCTGATCGGGGACCTGGTCCGGCTGGTCTGCCGGCCTCGGGTCGATCGCGGGCTCAGGCTCGGTCGCCGGCGTGTCAGCCGGATCGCGTGCGGGTAACGAACGCGTCACGGGCAGCCGGAGCCGGACGACCAGTCCGCCACCTTCACGGTTCGCCGCCGTGACCGATCCGCCCAGCAGTGCCGCGTGCTCCGCGGCGATCGCGAGACCGAGGCCGGAGCTCCCGGCCGTGCGGGCGGCATCGACCTTGAAGAAGCGCTCGAACAGTCGGGGCAGGGATTCCGCCGGGACGCCGGGGCCGCGATCCGCCACCTCGACGACGGCGCCCGCGGGATCGTCGCGGACCTCCACGCTGACCTCGGCGCCAGACGCGTGCTGGCGAGCGTTGTCGAGGAGATTCCCGACGATCCGATCCAGGCGCCGGCGATCGGCGTCGACGACGAGCGGACTCGCCGGCCGGCGAACCGTTGCGGCGGGGAGCCGTGAGCGGACGATGGCCGCCACCGCCTCTCCGAGGTCCACGGGCTCGAGCGTCGCCTGCTCGGCGCGCGCGTCGAAACGCGAGATCTCCATGAGGTCCTCGACCAGGGTTCGAAGGCGCCGGACGTCCTCGACGAGCAGCTGCGCGGCACGCCGGGAGTCCGGGCCGAGGTGCTCGAGGTCCGCCTCGATGATCGCCGCTTCGCCCAGAAGGGCCGTGAGCGGGGTCCGGAGCTCGTGCGAGACATCGGCGACGAACCGGCGGTTGCGGCGCTCCGATGCCTCGAGTCGCGCAACCGTCTCGGCGAGGGAGTCGGCCATCCGGTTGAACTCCGCCGCGAATCTCGCGAACTCGTCGGCCCCGCCGATGGGGAGGCGTGCGGACAGGTCGCCCGCGGCGATCTTCGCTGCCGCCTGTGAG
>JAICVI010000174.1 GCA_025935415.1 Chloroflexota bacterium | reverse complement strand
TCTGGGCGGTCGTCTTCGGTGTCGGGTTGCAGCTCGTGCCACACGAGGGCGCGAACTCCCCGTACGGCGGCCTCGGGCTCATCGCCCTGTTCACGGGCTTCTTCATCTCGATGGGCTTCCTCTGGAGCGTCATCGGCGAGTAGCCGCCAGCTCGAGTCGCCCGGCTCCAGCGCCTAGCCGCGCTTCCTGACGAACCAGGCCTCCTCGGACGGCCACTGGCGGGCCCATTCGGCCGTCGCGATTCCCGTGTAGCGCGTTGACGCGTCGGCGGGTGCCTGGACCTCGACCAGCTTCTCGATCTCGAATCCGGTCGCCCGCAGCAGGCGGATCCACTCGCCATGCGGGAGGTGGAACTCGACCGACGTGTCGCCCTTCCAGACCGTCTTGTGCATCCCGAAATACGGCCGCAGGAGCTCGGTGCCGGCAGGAACCTCGTCGTCCCCGACATCGGGGATCGTGAGGATCACCAGCGGCGCGTTCGTGTAGAAGAGCAGCCAGCCACCGGGCTTCAGGATCCGGGCTGCCTCCGGGATCCATGCGTACGGGTCGGCCCAGAGCGCCGCGCCGTACTCGCTGATCGCGCCATCGAACTGGCCGTCCTCGAACGGCGTTGCCTCGGCGTTGCCGAGGTGGAGCGGGAACTCCAGCCCGAACTCAGCCTGGAACCTCCGAGCGGACTCGAGCTGCGCCGGCGAGTTATCGATGCCGACCGGGCGTGCGCCCCGCCTGGCGAGCCACGCGGAGACATAGCCGGTCCCGCACCCGAGCTCGACGACATCCTGCCCCGCGACATCGTCCGGCAGGAGCTGCAACTCGGCGTCCGGGATGCCCCAGATCCCCCAGCTCACATCCGTGGTCGCCCAGCTCTTCCGGCCCGGCTCGACGTACTCGACCGCGTACCGGTCCCACGCTTCGCGATTGGCCCGGACGTGCTCCGGCAGGGTCTCGATGTCGGACATGGCCGGGATGGTAGGGGCGTGACGGCCGGGGTATGATCCGCGGGCCTTCCAGTCTGCATAGACTTTATGCAGTCAAACCGCGCGGAGACCAAGCCGCTTGAGCGAGAACCTCGTCCCATCGAACACCCCGGTCGTGCCGTCACCCGCGGCGGCGCATGGCGCCTCCGAGCTCGACGCGAGCTGGGTAAATCCCCGCGACCCGGCGCGGGCTCTCGGCCCTGACGGCCGTCCGGCTCGAAGCCGGCGCGCCCCGATCTGGGAGGACGTGCCGGACGAGAAGTGGGACGACTGGCGCTGGCAGCTCAGCCACCGGATCAACTCGCTCGACGAGGTCGCCCAGGTCCTGAACCTCACCGACGAGGAGAAGGCCGGGCTGACCGCGGACGACAAGTTCCGCGTCGACATCACGCCGTACTTCGCGTCGTTGATCGACCCCGACGACCCGAACGACCCCATCCGCCGCCAGGTCATCCCCCTCGGGCGGGAGCAGCAGGCCTTCACCGCGATGATGGAGGACTCGCTGGCCGAGGACCGCCACTCGCCGGTCCCGGGCCTCGTCCATCGCTATCCCGACCGCGTGCTGATGCTCGTGACGACGCAATGCGCGAGCTACTGCCGCTACTGCACCCGCAGCCGGATCGTCGGCGACCCCACCCAGAACTTCAACTCGCGAGACCACGAGGCGCAGCTCGAGTACCTGCGCAGGACCCCGCAGGTTCGCGACGTCCTGATCTCCGGCGGCGACGGCCTGACGCTCGCGCCGAAGCTGTTCGAGAAGATCCTGCGCGGGCTCCGCGAGATCCCGCACATCGAGATCATCCGAATCGGCTCGCGCGTCCCGGTCTTCCTACCGCAGCGCATCGACGACGAGCTCTGCACCATGCTGGAGAAGTACCACCCGCTCTGGATCAACCTTCACTTCAACCACCCGAACGAGATCACGCCGGAGGTCTCGAGGGCGGTCGACAAGCTGACCAAAGCCGGCCTGCCGGTCGGCAACCAGTCGGTGCTGCTTGCCGGCGTCAACGACTGCGTCCACATCCAGCGGGCGCTGGTCCACAAGCTCGTCGAGAACCGCGTCCGGCCGTATTACCTCTACCAATGCGACCTGGTCGAAGGCTCGGGGCACTTCCGGACGCCCGTCGGGAAGGGCCTCGAGATCATCGAGGGCCTCCGCGGACACACCTCCGGCTACGCCGTGCCGACGTACGTGATCGACGCCCCGGGAGGCGGCGGCAAGATCCCGGTGATGCCCAACTACCTGATCTCGTACTCGGACCACAAGGTGATCCTCCGGAACTACGAGGGCTACATCACCACCTACGAGGAGCCGGAGCACTACCAGAAGCACGACCAGTCGACCTGCGCGTACTGCCAGCACGAGCGCCCCGAGCCCGGCCAGTCCGGCGTCCTCGGGCTGCTCGAGGGCGAGCGGATGTGGATCGAGCCGAAGGGATTCGAGGACATCCACGCGCGCGGCAACACCGAGGCCCATCGGCTCCAGGATCCGTCGAAGTGGGTTCCGTTCGGCGTCGGGGCGATCGAGGGCAAGGCGGCGCGGCCGTTGCCGGTCCTCAAGGACGGCGTGAACCTCGACACCGAGCGCGCGGCAACGGACACGAACGCCGGGATCGTCGAGGCCGGCGACGTCGAGTCCCAGGAGGCGCGCAACGGGAGCGCGAACGGCTCGGCGGCCGGCGCGCCGAACGACAAGGTGCCGTATGGGCCCGGCGAGGAGCCTCGCCCGCGCGAGGGCGAGCCGACGGCCTCGGCGCACGGCGAGCTGCTCTAGCCCGACGGGCGCCATGTCCTCCCTCGACGACCTGCGCGCCGCTCCCGCCGGCATGCCCGCGGACCTGCCCAGCCCGCCCGTCATCGCCGAGTCGGCGGATCCGTTCACGGACCTGCGCGTCGTGGAGCTCGCGGCCCGGCTCCCCCGCGGGCGCGCCATCAACCTCTCGGCGATCGTCGATCGGCTGAACGCGACGTACCTGGACTGGCTGTTCGAGGCGCGGGTCGTGGCGGACGCGCTGCTCCAGCTCCAGGCGAACTGGTTCGCCGACTACCGGAACCAGGCAGGGATCGTCCTGGACGACGGTCCCGCCGGCGTGACCCTGACGATCGAGGACTCGACCCGCGTCGACCCGTGGATCGCGCGCCAGGCGAATCGACTCGCTGCCGCGTGCCGCGAGGAGCTGGACGCCTTCAGCCGCCGCGACCGACGGACCGGCGACGGCTGAGGGGCAGCGCCGGAACCGCGTTCATCGCGGGATCCATCGCCGAACCGCCCATCAACGCCACGGTGGCGCGATTCGCCGCTGATCGGACGACCTGGAGCGCGGACTTCGCGGCCGCCGCCTCCCGTCCGAGCTCCGCCTCGAACGCCGCGTGGGCCCGCTCGAACTTCGCGTTGGCCGCGCGATGCGCCTCCAGGCCCGCCGCGTTCAGGACGACGCGGTACGAGCGCCGATCGGTCGGATGCGGGAGCCGCCGGGCGTGCCCGCGCCGCTCGATCGCCCGCAGGTGGTCCACGAAGGTCGTGAGCCGCATCCCCAGCCGCGCCGCGAGCTGGGTCGGAGAAGCCGCCTCCAGCTCGAAGATGGCGCTGTAGACGGCGTACTCGGAGGGCGTGAGCGGCCCGTCCCGCATCGTCTCCGCGAGCAGCAGTCCGACCGCCTGGTTGAGCGCGAAGATGTCGAACAGCAGGGACGTCTCGAAACCGGCGGCTGGCTCGTCGGTCATGGCGCCGCGACGGTGATCAGGTCCAGCGCCGGATCGTCGCCGGCGGCCCATTCCTCCTGCGTGAGCTCCGCAGTCGCGTCCAGCGGGATCGTGGTCCGCGTGTCGCCCGGATCGGTCCCCACCTCGAGCAGGCTCGAGACGAACACCGTCAGCCCGGAGCTGGGCAGCGGCAGCTCGACGTTGTTCCCGTAGGTCGTCGGGCAGCCGCTCATCGGCTCGCCCACGAAGATGGCGTCGGTCCGGGCCTCCAGCCTGGCCGCGAGCATGCTCGCGGCCGAGAAGGTGTTGCGGCCAGTGATCACGAAGAGCTTCCCGGGCTGGTCGACCGTCGGGTCGTCGAACAGCCCGACCATCGTGTCGATCGGCCTGACCTCCCCGCCGAAGTTGTTCCGGAGGTCGAGGACGACGCGGGTGAGATCGGGCGCGCGGAGCGCGGTCCGCAGCTCCTCGACGCTCGAATCGATGGGCTCGACCCGGTTGTACTGGACGTACAGCGTCGCCCCATCCGGGAGCACCTCCCACCAAAGGTCGTCGTTCACCCGCGCAAGGAAGCGCACGTCGGGATGGCCCGGTGGCAGCGGGAGATGGAGACCGTACGGCCCAGCCCAGGCGTTGTAGTCGGCCATCGGGATGGACGCCAGGTCAACCTCACGGCTGTCCCCGGCCGAGCTGTAGCGGAGCCTGACCGAGCTGTCGTTCGCGAGGCCGATCCCTCGCAGCACCTGTGGGATCAGGAGGTAGCGGGGCGTCAGCAGCCGGACGGTCTGGTCATTGTCCCGGGGGATCAGCGGGTCAAGCGCGGCACGGACCTGGTCGATGGGCCGGCCCTCGATGGCCTCGATCCTCGCGCCGATGAGGTCGTGGTGCGGAGGCAGCGCGTCGACGATGACGACGTCGTCGCCGAAGAGCCACAGCCGCAGCGGCAGGCTGTCGACCGGGTAGGTGCCAGTTCCCC
>JAICVI010000190.1 GCA_025935415.1 Chloroflexota bacterium | reverse complement strand
GTGGGCGTGCGCTCGACGATCGGCGCGATCTCGTCGAACGGCAGGCCGAAGGTGTCGTGGAGGACGAACGCCAGCCGCTCCGCCGGCGAGAGCTGCTCGAGCACGACGAGCATCGCCAGGCCGATCGAATCGGCCAGCACCGCCTGCGCCTCGGGATCCGGGCCGCCCTCGAGCTCCACGATCGGATCCGGCAGCCGGCTGCCGATCGCCTCCTCGTGCCGGGCGCGGCTCGATTTCAGGCGGTCCAGCGAGAGCCGCGCGACGACCGTCGTCAGCCACGCGCCGACGTTGTCGATCGCGGTCGCGTCCGTCCGGCTGAGGCGCAGCCAGGCGTCCTGGACCGCGTCCTCGGCCTCCGCGGTCGAGCCGAGCATGCGGTAGGCGACGGCCCGGAGCCGGGGCCGCTCCGCCTCGAAGCGCTGCGCGAGCCAGTCTCGATCGGTCACGTTTCTCCCCTGCGTCTCGTCGACCGGTTGACGACAACGATGCACCCAAACGTGACCGGAGAGCTTCCATGACCGATTCCCGAGCCGCTGCCAGCCCCGCACCTCGACGCCCTTCGACGTCGAAGCCAACCGGCCGCCCCGCCCACGCCCAGCAGGCGCCGTGGTTCGTTCGCGCCCCGAACGGCCTCGTCCGGTGGCTCCTCGCCAAGGGCGCGCCGATGGGCCCGAACGTCGCGATGACCGTGGTGGGTCGCACCTCCGGCCAGCCGCGGACCTTCCCGGTCGCGGTCTCGCCGATCGATGGGCGCCGCTACGTCATCGGGGCGTATGGCGACGTCAACTGGACCCGCAACCTGCGCGCCGCCGGGGAGGCGACCATCCGACAGGGCGGCTCGGACCTCCACGTGACCGCCCACGAGCTGACGCCGAGCGAGGCCCGCACGTTCTACGCCGAACAGCTGCCCGGATACATCGCGCACTTCCCGGCGCTGGGTCGCGTCTTCGGGCGGCTGCTGTTCGGTGCGGTCGCGCCGGAGATCCTCCACGATCCCGAGCGCGCCGCCGCGACGCGGCCGGTGTTCGAGCTCCGCGAGCGGTAGGCTGTCCGTCGAGATGCCCGACACGCATGCGACGCCCGACCCGACGCTCGACCGGCTTCTCCGGCACATGGCCTGGGCGAACGCCGACGTGGTCGCGCGCCTCGCCGCGCAGCCGCTCGAGACGCTGGCGCTGACGGCGCCGCAGAACGAGTGGTCCGCGGGGCGGATCCTGGCCCACCTCCTGAACGCGGCGCAGGGCTACGCGAGCCGGATGGCCGGCGTGCCGCGGCCGCCGGACGTGGAGACCCCGACCTCCGCGGCGGAGCTCGCCGAGCTCGGCGCGCGCCTGGCCGCGATGGATGCGAGCCTGCGGACCCAGGCCACGGAGCCCGACGTCCTCGTCAGCCATCCCAACCCGGCTCGCGGCCAGGATCTCCGCTCGACCATCCTCGCGCAGGCGATCCACCACGCCACCGAGCACCGCGCCCAGATCGCGGGCGCGCTGGCGACGAACGGCAACGACGCGATCGACCTCGACGCGATCGATCTCTGGGAGTTCGCCGACAACCACGGCTGACGGGTCCGTTTCGCCGCGCCCGGCGTACGATCCCGCGATGGACGAGGAGGCCGGCTTCGAAGCCCGCGCTGTCCTCGCGCCGGCGCGCAGGCGGTGGAACCAGGGGCTGATCGTCCTTCCGGTGGTCGCCCTCGTGGGCATTGCCCTGGCGGGCCTCGCCGGACCCCATACCCGTCCAGCGACCGCCGATCTTCCCGCGGCCACGTCCGCCGCCGTCGCGTCCGCCGCGCCCATCGCCATCGAGCCGTCCGCGTCGCCGGCGCACCCCGCGCTGGCCCTCGGGCTCCCCGTCCACCCGCTCGACCAGGTCGAGCCAGCCGGGCTGGGTGAGGACGAGGTGATCGCCCTGTCCGGCTGGTACATCGCCACGGGCGTCGCGAACTGCCCGCCACTCGCGGCCATCTACCGGGACGGCGCGCTGCCGTATCTGCGCGGCGACGCCGACACGCTGGCCTTCTGCGAGCGCTCGGGCGTCCTGTACGCCTCGCCACCCGACGGGGACGGGCGCCTGTCGACGAGCAGCCACGCCAACGATGCCTCCCGGGTCGGGCCGCCCGCGGTCGCCGCCAGGCTGGCGGTGGGGATCATCGTGCCGCTGGGGCTCGAGGTCATCGACTCGGGCGCGACGGAGGTCGTCGTGATCGGGCGCTTCGTCGAGACGGGCTCGCGGTGCGGGCTACCGCCCGGCTGCCACCGCGGCCTCGTGGTCGATCACGTGGCGTGGACGCCGGGCACCTGATCGGCCGCGCCGGAGGTCAGCGCACCAGGCGATAGACCTGCCGCGCCCCGGGCAGGCCCTTCAGCTCGTGCGACCCGGCATCCTCGAGCCTGATGTCGGAGCCCTCGAGAAGCGCCTGGGTGGTGGCGGAGACCATCACGTCGTCGGCGCCGCCGAGGGCCATGACCCGCGCCGCCGCGTGGACCGCGAGGCCGCGAACGTCATCGCCGAGGAGCTCGACCTCGCCGGTGTGGAGCCCCACGCGGATGGGCAGGTCGATCGCCCGCGCGGCCGCGGACATGGCCGCCGCGCAGCGAACCGCGCGTGATGGGCTGTCGAAGACGGCGAGGATGCCGTCGCCGGTCGACTTCACGAGCCGGCCCCGGAAGGTGTTGAGCTGCCCGCGCAGCTGGGCGTTGTGGGCCGCGAGCCGCTCGCTCCAGGCTCGATCGCCGATGCGGTGCAGGATCGCGGTCGAGTCGACGATGTCCGTGAGCACGACGGTCACGATCGTGCCCTCCGTGCCGGTGTCCTGCGTGAGCCAGGAGTGGGCGCTCGTCCAGTCGATGGTGACGAAGGGCTCGTCCCCGACGACCCAGGCGTCGTGCCCGGGCGGGATCTCGTAGATGGCGCCGGCGGTGACCTCGATCTTCTGGCCGTCGTCCGTCTCGGCGTGCAGCGCGCCCGCGATCGCGAAGGCGAGGTGGTGCAGCTGGCAGGTCTCCGTGTGGACGATGGCGGGCATCACCTCCGACCAGCGCCAGCCGGGCTGGTAGACCGCCCGGGCGACCGTGGCGTCGCCGAGCCTCACGACCTGCGTCAGCCCCAGCGGGAACGTCCGCAGCTCGCCGTCGGTGTCGAAGACCTTGGCTTGCAGTCGTGGCATGTCGTCAGCGTCCGACAGCGTACGGTGCCATCGTCCGAGGAGACGCGCCCGCCTCGAGCAGCCCGGTCTCCGGCGTGATCCGCGCCGCCGTGACCTGGCCACTCGCCCAGTCGTCGTCGACGACGACGTCGTGGCCCATCGTCCGGAGTGCGTCGACGGTCTGCGCCGCGAGCCGGCCCTCCACGACCAGGCCAGCTCTCTCCATCTCGTGCGGGAAGAACGATCCTGGGAAGTGGGTCGAGTGGAACAGCGGTGCGTCGAGCGCCTCCTGGAGGCCCATCCCGAACTCGACGACGTTCAGGAACACCTGCAGGGTCCACTGGTCCTGGTTGTCGCCGCCCTCCGTGCCGAGGACCATGTGCGGCTCGCCGTCGCGCAGCACGAGGGTGGGGGAGAGGGTTGTGCGTGGGCGCTTGCCGGGCGCGAGGGCGTTCGGGTGGCCCTCGACGAGGTTGAACTGCTGGAGGCGCGTGCCCAGCGGGAAGCCGAGGCCCGGCACGACCGGCGACGACTGCAGCCAGCCGCCGCTCGGGGTCGCGGTGAAGAGGTTGCCCTCGCCATCGATCACGTCGACGTGGGTCGTGTCGCCCGGCTCCTTCCGGCCTCCGGCGGCGGGTCGGATGCCGGCCGCCGAACCCGGGCCGGGGCGGAGCTCCTGGGACGCCCGCTCGGGGTCGATCAGCGCGCGCCGCTCCCGGCTGTACTCGTCGGACAGGAGGCGGTCCAGGGGCACGTTCGCGAACTCGGGGTCACCGTAGAACGCTTCGCGGTCGGCGAAGGCGAGCTTGGCCGCCTCGACGACGAGGTGGATGTAGGCGGTCGAGTTGTGGCCGAGCGCGGCGATGTCGTGGTCGGCGAGGAGCGCGAGCTGCTGCAGGAAGACCGGGCCCTGGCTCCAGGGCGGGCACTTGAAGACGTCCAAGCCGCGGTACCGATAGGTCGCGGGTTCCTCGACGGTCGTTCGGTGGGCGGCGAGATCCGCGGGTTCGAGGAACGCGGGCAGGTCGGCGCCGGGGGAGGCCGGGCGGGCGTTGCCGGGGCTTCTCG
>JAICVI010000167.1 GCA_025935415.1 Chloroflexota bacterium | reverse complement strand
GAGTGGGCGGACAGTCCGCCGACGTGGATACAACCAAGGCCATTGCTAGCTGACACCAAAGCAGCCGGCGAACGACCGCGGGGCGGCATCGCGAGACAAGCGACCGCGGGGCGGCATCGCGAGACAAGCGACCGCGGGGCGGCATCGCGAGACAAGCGACCACGCGGCGGCATCTCGAGATAAGCGACCGCGGGGCGGCATCGCGGGACAAGCGACCGCGGGACGGCAACGCGAGATAAGCGAGCGATGAGTGCAGCCGTTCAAAGTGCGGACATGGATATGGCTCGACTCGGACTCGTCGTCCGCGCGCTGCGGCGGCGAAGGGGCTGGCGCCAGATCGACCTTGCCCGTGCCGCACGAATTTCGCAGAGCCTCGTCTCCCTCATCGAACGTGGGCATGGCGACCGGGTCACCACTGAGCTCCTCCGGCGTGTGGCTGCAGCCGTCGATGGACGGCTCGTGGTCGAGGTCCGCTGGCGCGCCGGCGACCTTGATCGGTTGCTCGATGAAGGCCACGCGCGGCTGGTTGCCGTCATGGCGACCCGTCTTCGCGACCTAGGCTGGGAGGTGCGGCTCGAGGTGACCTACGAGTCTGGCCGTTCGTCCGGCTCGATCGACATCCTGGCGTGGCATCCACCGACCTCGCACCTGCTCGTGATCGAGATCAAGACAGAGATTCCGTCGGCTGAAGCGACCCTGCGGAAACTGGACGAGAAGGTGCGCGTGGCCTCGGCCGTCGCGATGGAACGGTTTGGCTGGTCACCCGGCCGCGTCTCGCGCCTGCTCGTCGTCGAGGCAACGTCGACGAATCGACGCCGAATCGAGTCGCACCGACCGCTCTTCGACGGCGCCCTCCCGCAGCGCGATGACGCGGTGCGCGCCTGGCTGCGATGGCCAGCTGATGCGATCGACGGTCGCCTGTTTGTTGCAACCAGCAACCGCAGTGCTGGTATCCACGTCGGCGGCGGCCGCCACCGGGTGCGTCCGGTCAAGCGAGATGCGGCACGCTCCAGCTCACGTTCGAGCGCCGAGCCCTCGGGCGTCGACGAGCCGGCGAGTCGGCCGCCGACCGTGGTCCTTCGCGGATAACAGCACCTCGAGTGCTATGTGGCGCCAACCCCCTGATTCGCCTGTTCGCGAGTCCGAATCCCCGCCGCCGGCTGCTCTGCGCCGGAACGTGGGGCGCAACGCCGCAGGGGCCGCGAATGGTCAGTACGCGGCGAGCTTCCGGATGCCGTCCGCGATCTTCTCGGGGTTGACCATGAACCAGTCCTCGAGGACGTGGTTGTAGGGCACACCCGGAACATCGGGCCCGGCGATGCGCGTGACAGGCCCGTCGAGATAGTCGAACGCCTCCTCGGCGACGATCGAGCAGATCTCCGCGCCGTAGCCAAGGAAGCGGTTGTCCTCGTAGACCACGAGGCACTTGCCGGTCTTCTTGACGGACGACAGGACGGTCTCCTTGTCGAGAGGACGCAGCGTTCGAAGGTCGACGACCTCGACCGAGATGCCTTCCTCGGCGACGACGTCCGCCGCCTCGAGCGCGTAGTGGGCCATCAGGCCGTAGGCGATGACCGTGATCTGGGTGCCGGGATGCGTGATCGCGGCCTTCCCGAGCGGCACGAGGTAGTCGCCGCCCGGCACGTCGCCTCGGACGGATCGATACATCTTCTTGTGCTCGAAGAACAGCACCGGGTCATCGTCGCGGACGGAGGAGCGCAGGAGCCCGGCGGCGTCGTACGGCGTGGACGGGATGACGACCTTGAGACCCGGCACGTGGGCGAAGAAGGCCTCGACCGATTGCGAGTGGTAGAGCGCGCCATGGACCCCGCCGCCATACGGCGCGCGAACGGTCATCGGCACGCCGAAGCCGTTGTTGGAGCGATAGCGCATCCGCGCGGCCTCGCTCACCAGCTGGTTGAACGCGGGGTGGATGAAGTCCGCGAACTGGATCTCGGCGATCGGTCGCAGGCCGTTCATCGCCGCGCCGATCGAGGTTCCGATGATCTGCGACTCCGTCAGCGGCGTATCGATGACGCGGTCACCGCCGAACTCGCCGAACAGGCCATCGGTAGCAAGGAACACGCCGCCCTTCAGGCCGACGTCCTCGCCCATGATGATCACGGCTTCGTCGCGTCGCATCTCCTCGGCCATCGTCTCCCGGATGGCCTCGATGAACGTCTTCAGGGCCATCAGTCGACGGCCCCTTCGGCGGCGCTCTTGTCGCCTTCGTGACCCTCGGTGCCGTGGCTGCCGCCGAAGCCCCAGGCCGGAGGCGTCTCCCCGGGCCATTGCTCCGCAAAGACCCACTGCATCGCCGTGCTCGGATCAGGGTCGGCGGCGTTCTCGGCGAAGTCCGTGGCCTCATCGATGTCCTTCTTGACCTCGGCGGCGATCTGGGACTCCAGCTCGTCGGTCAGGACGCCGGCTTCCTTGAGCTGGGCCCGGAAGCGCGGCAGCGGATCGTTGGCCGTGAGCCCCGCCAGCTCCTCCGCGGAGCGGTACTTCGTCTGCTGGTCGTCGGAGGAGTGCGCCGTCAGGCGGATCACCTTGGCCTCGATGAGCGTCGGGCCGTCGCCCCGCCGGGCCCGATCGACCGCCTCCTTCGCCGCCGTGTAGCAGCCGAGGACGTCCGCGCCGTCGACGATCACCCCCGGGATGCCGTACCCGGAGGCGCGATCCGCCACGTTCGGCGTCGCGAGCTGCCGCTCGACCGGCACCGAGATCGCGTAGCCGTTGTTCTCCACGCACAGGATGAACGGCAGCTTGTGGATCGCCGCGAAGTTCAGGCCCTCGTGGACGTCGCCCTGGTTCGAGGAGCCCTCGCCCATCGAGGTCATCGCCACCTGGCCGGTCTTGCGGATCTTCGCCGCGAGGGCGATCCCGACGGCGTGGAGCATCTGGGTCGCGACCGGCGACGACAGCGAGACGAGGTTGTTGGCGACGTTGCCGTAGTGACCCGGCATCTGGCGGCCGCCGGACGAGAGGTCGATGGCCTTGGCGTATTGCGCCGTGAGGATGTCGCGAGCCTGCATCCCGAACGCGAGGCAGGTCGCGATCGAGCGGTAGAACGGCGCGATCCAATCCTTCTTCCGCTCGAGCGGCCACGCGATCGCCGCCTGCGCGCCCTCGTGGCCCTGTCCGGAGATCACGAACGGGATCCGGCCGGCGCGGTTCAGGACCCACATCCGCTCGTCGACGGCGCGCGCCGTCGCGATCACGCGGTACATCCCGATCAGGTCATCGTCCGTGAGCCCGACGGACGCGGCGAGCTCCGAGGTCGCGCCTGAGCCTGGCCTGGTGGCCGCCATCAGCGCGCGCCCACTAGAAGTTGATCGACTTTCCGTCGACGGCCATGGCCGCCTCGCCGATGATCTCGGCGAGCGTCGGATGGGCGTGCGTGGTGCCGCCGATCTCCCACGGCGTCGCCTCGAGGTTGAACGCGAGGGTGGCCTCGGAGATGAGGTCGGTCGCGTGCGGCCCGATGACGTGCACGCCCAGGGTGTCGCCCGTCTCGGTGTTGCCGATGACCTTCGCGAAGCCTTCGTACTCGCCGCCGATCAGCGCCTTCGCGACCGCCTGGAACGGCACCTTGCCCACCTTGTACGGGAGGCCCTTCTCCTGGCACTGCTGCTCGGTCAGGCCGACGGAGGCGATCTCGGGCCGGCAGTACGTGGCCCGCGGCTGCTCGACGTAGTCCATCAGGTGGGTGTCCTTGTCGCCGGCGATGGTGTGGGCCGCGAGGAGACCCTCGTGGCCAGCCGTATGCGCGAGCATGAGCCCGCCGACGACGTCCCCGATCGCATAGAGATGCTGCTCGCGCGTCCGCATCGTCCTCAGATCGACCTTCACGAAGCCTCGGTCGATCTCCGCCTTCGTCGTCTCCAGCCCCACGTCCTCGATGTTCGGAGCGCGGCCCGTCGCGACCAGCAGCTGCTCCGCCGAGAGCTGCGCGGCGTCCTTGCCCTCGGGGCCGACGATCAGGGAGACGCCGGTCTTCGTGACCTTCACGGCCTTCGGGTCGAACCGGGCGTTCGTCATCACGGTCATGCCACGGCGCGTGAAGGACCGCTCCAGCGCCTGCGACACCTCCTTGTCCTCGAGCGGGACCAGGCTCGGGAGGTACTCGAGGAGCGTCACCTTGACGCCGAGGTCGTGGTACATCGAGGCGAACTCGACCCCGACGGCCCCTGCCCCGATCACGATGACGTCCTTCGGGAGGGTGTCGGTCGTCAGGACGTCGTCCGAGGTGATGATCCGCTTCCCGTCCGGGTTCAGGCCCGGGAGCGACTTCACGCGCGACCCGGTGGCGAGAATCACGTCGGTGCCCTGGAGGACGCGCTCACCGCCGGGATTGTCCTCGGTGGCCTCCATCTGGACGCGGACGTTGCGCGGGCCGTCGAGCCGACCCCTGCCCTGGACCCACGTGACCTTGTTCTTGTCGACAAGACTCTTGAGGCCGGTCCAGAGCCGCTTCACGACCTGGTCGCGGCGAGCTGCCATCTGGACGTAGTCGACCACGGGGTCCCCGACCCCGATGCCGTACTCTTTGGCGTGCCGGATCCGCTCCGTGAATGCGGCGCTCTCGAGCAGGGCTTTCGTCGGGATGCAGCCGATGTGGAGGCAGGTGCCGCCGATCTTCGATTGATCGACGAGGGCGACCTTGAGGCCGAGCTGGGCCGCGCGGAATGCCGCCGAATAACCGCCGGTCCCGGCGCCGAGGACGACGAGATCGAAGTCGTTGGAAGAGCCGACGGCCATCGACGCGGATGGTAGTCGGGAGCCGGGTCGTGCGCACCGAAGTGGGAAGGCTCGGTGGTATTCTCCGGCGCGTCGGTGCCCTTCCGTCGAGCGTCGGGGGGATCGTTTGGACCAAGCGCTGCTGCTCCGCGTGCTCCTGGTCGTGCTGGCGTATCTCGCCGGCTCCATCCCGGTCGGCGTCCTCGTCGCGCGTGCCTCCGGTG
>JAICVI010000106.1 GCA_025935415.1 Chloroflexota bacterium | reverse complement strand
GTGGTAGCCGGAGATCGAGATCGTGTTCCACTTCGACAGCTCGCGAGCCCCGAACTCGAAGACATCCGTGACGAGCCGCATCGACGGCCCGGGAGGGTAGATCCAGGTCCCCCGGGCGATGTACTCCTTCAGGATGTCGTTCTGGACGGTCCCCGAAACCTTCTCCCGGGCCACGCCCTGTCGCTCCGCGGCCGCGACGTACAGGGCGACCAGCGTGGCCGCCGTGGCGTTGATGGTCATCGAGGTCGAGACGTCCCCCAGCGGGATGCCGTCGACCAGGGTCTCCATGTCGGCGAGGCTGGAGATGGGCACTCCGACCCGTCCGACCTCCCCTTCGGCCTCCGGCGCGTCCGAGTCGTAGCCCATCTGGGTCGGAAGGTCGAACGCGACCGACAGCCCGGTCTGGCCCTGCTCGAGGAGGTAGCGGAACCGCTTGTTGGTCTCGGCGGCGGTCGAGAACCCGGCGTACTGGCGCATCGTCCAGAGCCGGCTGCGATACATCGTCGCCTGGACGCCGCGGGTGAAGGGCGGCTCGCCGGGCCGACCGAGGTCGCGGTCCTCGTCGAGGGCCTCGATGTCCGCCGGAGTGTAGAGGTCGCCGACCTCGATGCCCGAGCTCGTCTCGAAGCGCTCGCGACGCTCGGCGGCGGCTTCGGTCGCCCGTCGGCGGGTCGTTTCGCGCCAGCGCTCCCGGCCGGGATCGGGCCTGTCCGTCACCGTGCCGCGCTCCCCCGCCGCCGTGGCACGAGCCCGTCCGTCACTCGACGACCACCAGGAGGTCGCCGACCTCGATCGTCGACCCGGTGCCGACGGCGACCCGCCCGATCGTGCCCGCACGCGGCGCTCGAAGCTCGTTCTGCATCTTCATCGCCTCGACAACGAGCAGCTGCTGGCCGGCCCCGACGGTCTCGCCCGGTGTGACCGCGACCGACACGATGACCCCGGGGATGATCGCACGCACCTCTGCCGGCCCGCTGTGCCCGGCGGCGCCACGATCGCGACGGGCCTTGTCGCGCAGGGCGGCCCGCGCCTCGGGCTCGACCTCGAGCTCGAACCGCCAGCCGTCGACGACGACCTCCAGTCGCCGAGCCGCCGCGCTGTGGGCGCGCGCGAGCTCCAGGATGAGGACCTGGTGGCGTTCCTGGCCGGCCCGGTCGTCTCCGCCGGGGAGCCCCTCCGGATCGACGACGAGGGGCTCCACGAGGCCCGCATGCGCGCCAAGGAGCGTGGCTCTGATGCTCATCGTGGCCACCGGTCGACCGCATCCGCGAGCCCGGCCTGACGCCACGCACCGTCCCGCGCGGCACCGTCGCCTCGCTGCCGCCCACCGGGCCCGGAGGCAGGGACGCCTGCGGGCCGCCCCGCCGGGGCGTCCGCCACAGGGCCGGCCAGCATGCCCCCGTCGGGCCCGGCTCCGCGGCCCGCCGCGAGCACCGCCAGGCCGGCCGTGCGCTGTGCGGTCCGCGCCGCCCGCGCCACCTCCGCGGCCCCGTCCCAGTGCTCCCCCACCCAGCCCGTCGACAGGTCGCCGGCACGGAAGGACGCCGCCCGGGCCACGAACCGGTGGAACGGCAAGGTCGTCTGGATCCCGGCGATCTCGGTCTCATCGAGCGCGCGACGCAGGCGATCGATGGCGGCGTCGCGGTCGCGCGCGTGAACCATCACCTTGGCGATGAGGTTGTCGTACTCGGGGGGGACACGCTCACCGGCTTCCAGGGCCGTGTCGACGCGCACGCCGGGGCCAGAGGGCATCGACCAGCGACGGACCTCTCCGGGCGTGGGGGCGAAGTCGCGACCGGGATCCTCGGCGGAGATCCGGACCTCGATCGAGTGCGAAGCCGGCTCGGCGGCGCGGGCGGCGGCGTCGAGGACCGCCTCCGAGAGGGGCTGTCCGGCAGCCAGGAACAGCTGCTCACGGACGATGTCGATGCCGGAGACGAGCTCTGTGACGCCGTGCTCGACCTGGAGCCGCGTGTTCACCTCCAGGAAGTAGAAGCGACCGTCCGGCGCCCGGAGGAACTCGGCCGTGGCGGCGTTCTGGAGCCCCGCGGCGGCCGCGACTCGGACGGCCAGGTCGTGCAGCTCCGCCCGTTCGGTTCGCGTCAGGCCCGGCGCAGGCGCCTCCTCGACGAGCTTCTGGTGGCGGCGCTGGAGGGAGCAATCGCGCTCGCCGATGGCCACGACCCGCCCGGTCGAATCGCCGAGCAGCTGGACCTCGACGTGCCTGGCCGGCGCAATCTCGCGCTCGAGGTACACCGCCCCGTCCCCGAACGCAGAGGCTGCTTCGTGAGAGCCCGCGGCAAGCGCGGCGGGCAGCTCGGCTGCCGTGGCGACGCGCCTCATGCCCCTGCCGCCTCCTCCCGCCGCGGCCTTGACCAGGAGCGGGAAACCGATCCGTTCCGCCTCGGCAACGATCCCGGCCACCTGGTCCGGTCGATCGATTGGCGCCGGGTCGAGGGTTCCGGGGACCGCGTCGACGCCGACGGCTCGTGCCGTTCGCCGCGCGTGGAGCTTGTCCCCGAGGGCATCGATCACCGCCGCGCTCGGCCCGACGAAGGCGATGCCCGCGGCTTCGACGGCGGCCGCGAACGCGGCTCGCTCGGCCAGGAAGCCGTACCCCGGGTGGATTGCCTCGGCACCCGCCCTGACCGCGGCATCGACGATGGTGTCGATGCGGAGGTAGCTATCGGCCGGCGCCGCCGGTCCGACGCGGATGGCTGAATCCGCGAGCCTGACGTGGGCGGCCCGCGCGTCCGCGTCGCTGTAGATGGCGACCGTCTCCACCCCGAGCTCGCGGCACGCCCGGATGATACGGACGGCGATCTCGCCGCGATTGGCGATGAGGAGCCGGCCGAAAGGCGGCCCCGGACTGTCTTTGCGCAAAGACGGCTTGACGGCGGAAGCCTCAGAGCGGGATGTTGCCATGCTTCTTCCGCGGGTTGGTGTCGCGTTTCGTCTCGAGCATTGCGAAGGCGTTGATCACCCTGGGCCGCGTCTCCGACGGCCGGATCACGTCGTCGACATAGCCTCGAGCTGCGGCAATGTACGGGTTCGCGAACTCCGTCTCGTAGGCGGCCACCAGGCGGCGTCGCTCCGCCGCCGGATCTTCTGCCGCCGCGAGCTCATCCTTGTGGATGATGTTGACGGCGCCTTCTGCGCCCATCACCGCGATCTCGGCGCTCGGCCACGCGAAGTTGATGTCGCCACGGATGTGCTTGCTGCTCATGACGTCGTAGGCCCCGCCATACGCCTTGCGGGTGATCACGGTCACCTTGGGGACGGTCGCCTCGCAGTAGGCGTACAGCAGCTTCGCCCCGTGCTTGATGATTCCGCCGTGCTCCTGGCCGACCCCGGGCAGGAATCCAGGAACGTCGACGAGCGTCAGCAGCGGGACGTTGAAGCAGTCGCACGTCCGGACGAAGCGTGCGGCTTTCATCGAGGCGTCGATATCGAGCGCGCCGGCCAGCACTGCCGGCTGCTGCGCGACGATGCCGACGCTGCGGCCATCGAACCGGGCATAGCCGACGATGATGTTCGCCGCCCATCCGGGCTGGACCTCGAGGAAGCTCCCGGTGTCGACGATGCGCGAGATGACGTCGTGCATGTCATAGGGGCGATTCGCGTCGTCGGGGATGATCGAGTCGAGGGCCGCATCCATCCGCGACGCTGGATCATCGGCGCTGGACAGCGGCGCCGTCTCGAGGTTGTTCTGCGGCAGGCGGGCGAGGAGCTGCCGCGCCGCATCGAGGGCCTCGCCCTCGTCGTGCGCCGCGAGATGGGCGACGCCGCTCCTCGTTGTGTGGACGCGGGCGCCGCCAAGTGCCTCGCTGTCGACAACCTCGTGTGTCACGGCCTTTACGACGTTGGGACCGGTGACGAACATGTAGCTCGTTCCCTCGACCATGATCGTGAAGTCGGTCATCGCCGGCGAGTACACGGCTCCCCCGGCGCACGGCCCGAGGACGACGGAGATCTGCGGCACGACGCCGGAGGCGAGCACGTTTCGCAGGAAGATGTCGGCATAGCCCCCAAGTGAGACGACGCCTTCCTGGATTCGTGCGCCACCGGAATCGTTGAGGCCGATGATCGGGGCGCCAACCTTCATCGCCAGATCCATGACCTTGCAGATCTTTTCCGCGTACGCCTCCGACAGGGATCCACCGAAGACCGTGAAGTCCTGGCTGAACACGAAGACCAGTCGTCCATGGATCAGCCCATGTCCCGTGACGACGCCATCCCCGAGGTAGCGCTCCGCATCGCTCGCGAACGAGTTCTGGCGCGGGGCGACGAAGGCGTCCAGCTCCACGAAGGAATCCGGATCGAGCAGCAGGTCGAGCCGTTCCCGTGCCGTGAGCTTGCCCATCGCATGTTGTCGATCGATGCGCGCGACGCCCCCGCCGAGCTTCGACTCGGCACGAAGGTCATCGAGCCGTTGCAGCCGTTCGTCGTTCGTGGGCACCGCGTACCTCCTCGCGCACGGGTCGGGGAAACTTGCTGCGACGGAAAGGGGGTGCGCCGTCTTTGCGCACAGACACTCCTGGTTGCGTCCATTCTAGGGGCCCGAATGACGCTTCCACCGCCAAGGTGGACTTGCTGATTTCCGGATTCCCGTCCCAACCCCGCGATTCGCGAGCCACCGATTAATCCACAGTTCGGTGCACAACTCGGTCATCCTGTGGATAAGTCGAGGGCGCTGGAACGCTCCCGCTGCGCTACGATCGGAGCCGGCGACGGGGCCTGCGCCACGGCCACGATGTCGCCGTCGGAGCGCCCCAGTCAGCGCCATCGCGAGGGAACGAGGTGAGGCCCCGGTGACGAATGTGATTGCGATTGCCAACCAGAAGGGCGGGGTCGGCAAGACGACCACGGCAATCAACCTCGCGGGCGCCCTGGCCGAGGACGGGCTGCGAATCCTGTGCATCGACATGGACCCGCAGGCGAACCTCACGGCCGGGCTCGGCATCAACCTCAACACCGTCGAGATCTCGATGGCTGATGTCCTCGTCGGGCGATCGACGATCGACGAGATCATTCGCGCCACGGAGACCGAGGGCATCGACATCGCGCCCGCCCACATCGACCTCGCTGCGACCGAGGGCGAGCTCTTCACGATGCTGGGGCGAGAGTCGCTCCTTCGCGATGCCCTCGATGGCAAGCTCCGCAAGCGCTACGACTACGCCCTCATCGATTGCCCGCCCAACCTCGGGCTCTTGACCGTGAACGGCCTCGTCGCGGCGGATGGCGTGATCATCCCCGTCCAGACGCAGTACTACGCGATGAAGGGCCTGACGAACCTCGTCAAGGTGATCAACACGATCCGCCTCAAGCTCAACCGCCGTCTGAAGATCCTCGGCTTGCTGCCGACCTTCTTCGATGGTCGGACGAACCTCGCGAAGGACATGCTGGACGAGCTCCGGGTGGTCGGCGACCACCACGTGTTCAACTCCATCATCCGGAACACGGTGAAGCTCGGCGAGGCGCCGCTCGTCGGTCGACCCATCACGGTGTATGCAGGAAACACGGACGCGGCCCGCACCTATCGCGAGCTCGCGCGGGAGGTGGTCGACCTTGGCCAGAACTGATTTCCGCGCAGCCGCCGCTCGGCGGCTCTCAGAGGAGCGGGAGCTCTCCCCCGCCATCGTCAGCCTGCTGTCGAACGATCGCCAGGGTCGCGCCCGCGGCGGCGTTCGCAACATCGACGTCGATCGCATCGAGCCGAACCCCGAGCAACCCCGCCTGGCCTTCGACGAGGAGACGCTGCAGGAGCTCGCCGCCTCGATCCGTGAGCACGGCGTTCTCCAGCCGATCCTCGTCCGTCCACTGGACGGCGGTGGTTTCCAGCTCATTGCGGGAGAGCGTCGCTGGCGCGCGTCGAAGGCGGCCGGCCTGGAGACGATCCCCGCGCTGGTCGAGGAGATCGACGACGATACGGCCCTCGAGATCTCGATCATCGAGAACCTGCAGCGCGAGGATCTTTCGCCCCTCGACGAAGCAGCGATGTACGACCGCATGGTCCGCGAACACGGCTACTCCGTCCGGCGCCTTGCGCAGAAGCTCGGCAAGGACAAGGGCTACCTCGAGAACCGCCTCCGCCTCGCCGACGCGCCGGAGGAGGTCCGGGAGCTGGTGTCCTTGCGCAAAGACACCCTGTCCCATGCCTACGAGCTGATGAAGGTCGAGGACCCGAAGAAGCGTCGTCGGCTGGCCGCGCAGGTGGCCAAGGGCGAGCTGACGCTCATCAAGCTTCGCGACAAGATCGAGGGGCGACCGGCGCGCTCCGCGCCGACGGGCCCGCTGGAGGAAGACACCGCCACGGACCCTGGCGATCCGACAGCCGACGACGCCGAAGCGGCGTGGACTGGTCGCCGACACGACATTTCCGCCGCAAGCCTGGGCGAGGATTCCCTCGTCGCCGCGAAGCAGCAGCTCAGCGAGGCGGTCGAATCCCTGATGGACATCCTGCGGGCACCCGACGTGGTGGGCGGCATCGCGGCCGTGGATCGCGCCAACCTCGCGAAGTACCTCACGATCGCAAAGCTTCGGCTCGAGAACGCCATCGCCGTCGTCCGGAGCGACGGCGGCTAGCCCGAGCCAGCAGACCCCGCACAAACGAGGAGCCCCGCCGGCAAGGCGGGGCTCCTTCGATTCGTGGCAACACGGCCAAGGTCAGCCCTGGTGCTTGAGCTTCCCGTAGGCCTTTCCGTGCCCGTGGCCCTTGCCGTGGACAGCCGGGGCTTGTTCGGTCGTCGGCTCTTCGCCGGTCGGCAGCACCGTGGTGGGATCCTCGGTGCACGAGGCGGCGTCGGCCTTGCCCTGATGGGCCCAGCAGCGGACGAACGCGCCGTGGTTGGTGAACCAGGTCGGCCAGTCGGTCTGGTGCGCTGCCCAGCACACGACCGCGCCATGGTTCATGGCGGCGAGCTCGTCCGGCGTCGCGGTGGTTGGATCGGTGGTGCAGTTGTCCGCTGCGTCCTCCGTCGCGCTCTCGTCGGCCGACTCCGTCTCGGTCGTCTCGGTCTCGTCGGCGGTGTCGGTCTCTGTCTCGGTCGTCTCCGTCTCGTCGGCCGACTCGGTCGTCTCGGTCGTCTCGTCCTCGCCGAGCGTCTCGTCGCCGCCGGCCACGGGCACGGTCTTTCCGGCGTGGGCTGCCGCGTTCGCGAGCCCGGTCGAGGCAGCGGGCGGCGTGGCCGCGAAGGCGAGGCTGGCGGAGAGCGCCAGCGCGGTCACGGCGGTAAGCAGGAGGCGAATGTGCCGAAGCCATCGATACATCGGGTCTGAGCTCCTCGTATGGGATAAGGACGTCGGCGAACATAACGGCCCGTCGAGGCCATCGTTAGTGGCCCAAAGGTGTGCCGGTACCTTGGTCCGGTGCGGGTTCGCCACGCCCGGACCCATGGCGGCCGGGCGGCCGAAGCTACCCTGCCAAGCCACCTGCCGATGCCGCCACGCCGGCCAGCCACCCGAGCCCAACCGCGGCGATTCCGACTGCCTCGAGCTCCCACCCGCGCTCGCGAAGCCCGGGCCGGCCGAGCCGAAGCGCGACGGCCCCGAGCGCCACGGCGGCAAGGCCGACGATCAGACCCCAGGTTCGGAACGACCGAAGGAGTGGACCCGGCAGGCCATCCGACGCACCGCCGGCAGCCGCGTCCTCCCCCGCCCCTGGGGCGAGCAGCAGCGCGAGGGCCGCGACCCCCGCCAGGAGAGCGAGATGCAGCCACCAAGCACGAGTGGCTCCGAGCGCCACCACCGTGGCGGGCCGTCGCGTTGCGGCGTCCCGCTCGGCGTCGACGAGCCCATTCGCGACCGCCAGGGCTGTACCGGCTAGGACTCCCGCCGGCAGGAGCGGCAGGAGCCCGCCAGGAATGGCACCGCTCGCGCCGAGCCAGGCGTGCAGTGGTACGAGGGGCAGCGCGAGGGCCAGCGGCAGCCAGGACCAGCGGGTTGCCGAGAGCCGGACGTCGTAGGCGACCCCGAGTCCGAGGCCCAGGGCGGCGACGCCCGCGGTCGGAAGGCCCGAGACGGCCGAGAGCATGATCCCCAGCGCTCCGGCCACGGCCGCGAGACCGAGTCCCTCCTGCCTCGACGCCAGCCCAGCGGGGATCGGCTTCGCCGGCTTCGCAATAGCGTCACGTGGCGCGTCCACGTGGTCGTTCAGGGCCCCGATCGCGACCTGAATCGCGAGCATCGATGCGCCCAGGCGGAGGGCCGCCGGGAGTGGTGCGCCGGCAAGCGTCGCGATTGCGAACGTCGCCCCGGCATTCAGGAGGGACGGGAATGGATGCCCGAGACGGATGATCCCGACGACGCGGTGGAGCACGTCGAGGTGCGGCGATCGCCCCGGAGCTGCGACCCGGGCAGAAGGGTGATCTGGCCCTGGGTGCGGGTCAGACGTACACGAGCTCGTCGAAGTTCGCGACGAGGTACTCGATCAGCCGAGCCCGGCTGTCCTTCACGAGCGCTCGGACTCCCGGGACGAGGGCCCACAGGGAGATCGTGGGCACGATCATG
>JAICVI010000247.1 GCA_025935415.1 Chloroflexota bacterium | reverse complement strand
GACCTCGAGACCACGACGATCGAGCTCGACGACGTGCGCTTCGTCGCTGGCGAGGCGCCCAAGGTCGACGCGTTCCGCGCCGAGATCCGCGTCCGTCACCGTGGCGCGCTCGTTCCCGCGACCATCCGGCGTGCGGCGCGTGCCGGTACGTGGACCGTGGCGACCGACGCGCCGGTCTGGGCCGCGGCACCAGGTCAGGCGGCGGTCCTGTACGACGGCGCACGGTGCCTCGGCGGCGGCCGGATCCGGCCCGCGCAGGCGCTCCGGGCCAGCGCGTGACCGCGCCGTGGGCCGGCGCATGACGGCGCCGCGATGATCGGCCCTGCCCCGATCCTCGCCGCCATCGTCGCGCTGTTCCACGTGTCGGCCTACGTCTTCATCCGCGGCCGCGCAGGCGCGCGCCTGCCGTTGTTGCTGATCGCCGCGTGGCTCGGAGCGTGGGCGGGCGACACCGTCGGGGCGCGCCTCGCCATCGACCCGCTTCGCGTCGGCGAGTTCAACCTCACCTTCGCCTCGCTGGTCGCCTGGCTCGCGATCGGCCTCGTCGCCATCGTCGCCATCCTCGTGCCGGAGCGGACCACCAAGCGCATTCCCGCCGAGATCACGACATCCGTCCGTCGCGGCACGCCGAAGGAGGAATCGATGCCCGCAGCCTCGACCGAACCCGAGCCCCAGGCCAGATGATCGACCGCCTCAAGCGCCTGCTCGATGGCGTGAGCTTCCACCGCGGGCTCGCGCTCGGCGCGCTCGTGGGCGCGGCCATCGCCGGCTCGACCATCTGGAGTCGGCTGCGCGGCGAGCGCGCGGACGAGGATCGACCGACCCACTCCTGACGAGTTGGGCCGCGATGGCCCTCGGCTACCATTCGCGCGTGCAGAACCCCGTTCAGGAGCGTGATCCGCGGATCGCGTGGAAGTCCGCGGAGGACCTTCGCGCCCGCTTCCTCGAGTACTTCGAGGAGCGCGGCCACACGATGGTGCCCAGCTCCAGCCTCGTGCCCGCCGGGGACGCCACCCTGCTCTTCGTCAACTCCGGCATGGTGCCGTTCAAGGACGCCCTGACCGGCGCCGAGAAGCGCTCCTATACGCGCGCCGTGAACTTCCAGCGCTGCCTCAGGGTGGCCGGCAAGCACAACGACTTCGAGGAGGTCGGGCGGTCGCCGCGGCACCACACCTTCTTCGAGATGCTCGGCAACTGGAGCTTCGGTGACTACTTCAAGCGCGAGGCCATCCACTGGGCCTGGGAGTTCCTGACGAAGGACCTCGGGATCCCCGGGGACCGCCTCGCCGCCACCGTCTACACGACCGACGACGACGCCCACGCGATCTGGAAGGACGAGATCGGGCTCCCGCCGGAGCGTCTGGTGCGCTGGGGCGACTTCCCGGCGGGCGACGAGAAGAACTGGTGGCGGATGGCCGACACGGGTCCCTGTGGACCCTGCTCGGAGATCCACTTCGACCGCGGGCCGCAGTTCAGCGAGGGCGACTTCTGCGTCCCGGATCACTCCGAGATGTGCCCGCGCTGGTTGGAGATCTGGAACCTCGTGTTCATGCAGTACGAGCTCCACGCGGATCGATCGCTGACCCCGCTTCGGGCTCCCGGCGTCGACACCGGCATGGGCCTCGAGCGGCTGGCGAGCGTCGTCCAGCAGGTCCCCTCGAACTACGACACCGACCTGTTCGCCGCGATCCACGAGCGGATGCGCGAGCTCTTCGGGCATGACCCGGACGCCTTCGAGGCCGAGCGCTTCAGCTACCAGGTCATCGCCGACCACTCCCGCGCGATCACGTTCCTCATCAGCGATGGCGTGCTGCCCTCGAACGAGGGCCGCGGCTACGTCTGCCGGCGGATCGCGCGCCGGGCTGTTCGCCACGGGCGACTCCTCGGGCGCAAGGAGCCGTTCCTGGCCGAGGCCGCGAAGGTCGTCATCGAGACGATGGGCGACTTCTACAGCCACCTCCGCGAGAACGAGCCCCAGATTCTCGGCGCGATCACGCGCGAGGAGGCCGCGTTCGGCCGGACCCTCGAAGCGGGCACGGACCTGCTGGAGGAGGCCCTGATCCCGCTCACCTCGGCCGACCGCGAGGTAGGGCGCAAGGCCGAGGACCTCCCGGATGACGCGCCGGTGCTGCCGGGCGAGGTGGCGTTCCGGCTCCACGACACCTTCGGCTTCCCGATCGACCTCACGGTCGAGCTCGCGGCCGAGTACGGCGTGCGCGTCGACCTGAGCGGCTTCGAGGCGGCCCTCGCCGAGCAGCGCGAGCGGAGCCGCTCCGGTACCAAAGCCGACAAGGCCAAGGCCGTCGAGGCGGCCGCCCTGTACGAGTCGATCCGTGGGCGCGTCGGGGACACGGAGTTCGTCGGCTACGAGACGACCAGCACGGAGGCGAGAATCGTCGCGATCCTGCGAGACGGCACGGAGTACCAGGAGCTCGAGGCCAAGGGTGAGGCGGAG
>JAICVI010000166.1 GCA_025935415.1 Chloroflexota bacterium | reverse complement strand
GATAGCCTCCGTCGTGTCCTCGGGTCCGGATGGCGGGGGGAATCGGCGGGCCTCCGTCGCCCGGGCCCGGGGACGCCGCTCGATCGCGGCGGCCGGGTCGCTGCTCTGCGAGAGACAACGCAGCCGGCGGCAGTCGTCCATGGCCCTGGCCGCCGCACGAGAGGCGAGAGATGCCTGTTCGCGAGAATCCGATCCCGTTCGAGCTCGCCGTTGCGCGCGGTCGGGCACTGCGGGAGCTGCCGCCCACGGAACGCCCGCGGGAGCGCCTCCAGCTGCGCGGCGCCGCCGGGCTCACCGCCGCGGAGCTCATCGCGCTGCTCTGGGGCTCCGGAACCGCGGGCCGCTCGGCGGTCGACGTCGCCACCGACGCCATCGCGCGTTTCGACGGCCTCTCCGGGCTGGCCCGCGCCGGCACGCTGGAGCTGGAGACCGTTCCCGGGATCGGGGAGGCGAGGGCCGGTCAGCTGCAGGCGGCCTTCGAGCTCGGGCGGCGCCTGCTCGCCGACTGGCCGGCGGGCCGCTGGTCGATCCGCTCGCCGCGCGACGTTGCCGATCGCCTGGTCCTGCAGATGGGACGGCTCGAGCGCGAGGAGCTGCGCGTGGTGATCCTGAACACGAAGAACGCGGTCCTGCGCGTCGTCACCGCCTACCAGGGCAACGTCTCGGCGAGCCTCGTCCGCGTCGGCGAGCTCTTCCGCGACGCGGTCCGCCTCGATGCCGCTGGGATCATCCTCGTCCACAACCATCCCTCCGGCGACCCCACGCCGTCTCCCGACGACCTCCACCTGACCGCGGAGGCGCTTGCGGCGGGCCGCCTCCTCGACATCGACCTGCTCGACCACCTCGTGATCGGCCATGACGCGTACGTCTCGCTGCGGGATCGGGGCGTGTCGTTCGATCGCCCGGGTCCGCGGACGCCGGCCGCTGCCTGAGGCGTCGCGATGCGCTCGCTCGGCGTCCGGCCATCCCGGAGCCCGCGGCTATACTGCCGTTTCCCGCGCACGATCCACGCGGCGGCACGCACGCGCGAACGCCCAAGCTGCGACGACCCAAGGGGGCACCTCTCCGAACATGCTCGACCGCATCCTCGGCCTGTTCTCCCGCGACATCGGGATCGACCTCGGCACGGCCAACACCCTCGTTCACGTCCGGGACCGCGGCATCGTCATCTCCGAGCCGTCCGTGGTGGCCATCGAGGCCCGCACGAAGCGCGTGCTGGCGATCGGCGCCGAGGCCAAGCGGATGGTCGGACGCACGCCCGCGAACATCATCGCGATCCGGCCGCTGCGCGATGGCGTGATCAGCGACTTCGACGTGACCGAGCAGATGATTCGCTACTTCGTGGACAAGGTCCACGATCGCATCGGGCTGCTGCCCCGTCCGCGGATGATCGTCGGCATCCCGTCGGGCGTGACCGAGGTCGAGAAGCGCGCCGTCCTCGACGCGAGCCTCAACGCCGGCGCCCGCTGGGCCCGCCTCATCGAAGAGCCGATGGCCGCCGCGATCGGCGCCGGCCTGCCCGTGAGCGAGCCGTCCGGCAGCCTCATCGTCGACATCGGCGGTGGCACGACGGAGGTCGCCGTCATCAGCCTCGGCGGCATCGTCGTCAGCCGGAGCATCCGGATCGGCGGCGACGAGATGGACCAGGACATCGTCAACTTCGCCCGCCGGGAATACAACCTCTACCTCGGCGAGCGGACCGCGGAGGACATCAAGATCGCCATCGGGTCCGCCTATCCCGGCGAGTGGGACGCTGGCCGGGTCAACCTCCGCGGTCGCGACCTGCTCACCGGCCTGCCGCGGAGCGTCGAGGTCGGCGCCGACCAGATCCGCGAGGCCATCGAGCCGTCGGTCCAGCAGATCGTGGACACCATCCGCGACACGATCGAGGAGACGCCCCCGGAGCTCGTGGCCGACATCATGGACCAGGGCATCGTCCTCGCCGGCGGCGGGGCGCTGCTTGCGGGCCTGGACCGGCGGGTCACGGAGGCCACGCAGATGCCGGTCCACGTCGCCGACGACCCGCTGACGTGCGTGGTCCGCGGCACCGGCGAGGTGCTCCAGGATCTCGACCGGATGAACCGCGTGCTTGTCACGGAGACGTACTCTCGCCCTCTCCGGTAATCCGATCCGGCACCTGAGCCCGCGGAGGTTCGTCGCGTGAGCGCGCTGCTCGCCACCAGGTCGGCCCGACGCCAGGCGGCGGTCTACGTCGCCCTCGTCGTGGCGTCGCTCCTGCTGCTGTCCGTCTCGTCAAACCCATTCGTGCGCGACCTGCAGCACGGCGTGGCCTTCGCGTTCAAGCCCTTCCAGGTGGCGGTCGACGGCGTCGCCTCGAGCGTGACCTCGATCTTCTCGACGATCGTCGAGATCGACACCCTGCGCCAGGAGAACGAGACCCTTCGGGCGGACAACGACCGGCTCGAGGCCGAGGCCCGCGCGGCCCAGGAGCTGCGGCGCGAGAACGAGCAGCTGACGGCGCTGCTCCAGCTCCGCAACGGGCTCGACTACCAGACCACGGCCGCCGCCGTCATCGCGCGCGAGTCGTCCGACGTCCGGCGCACCGTGGTCATCGATCGCGGCTCGGACGACGGCCTCAAGGTCGGCGACATCGCGATCACCACCGGCGGCGCCCTCGCCGGCCGCATCGTGGACGTCGGGTCGAGCTTCGCCCACGTCGGGCTGATCAGCGACTCGAGCTCCACCGTGATCGGCCAGCTGTCCGCGGCGGGCGTGATCGGCAAGGTGACCGGGACGGGCCAGGAGCGCGGCGAGCTGGTCATGGCCGACGTCGATGCGACCGCCACCGTGACCGTGGGAGAGGAGGTCTACACGGCGGGAATCGAGCTCAGCGACGGGATCCGGTCACCCTACCCGAAGGGGCTGCTGATCGGGCGTGTCGTCCAGGCGGTCCACGACCCGAACGAGGTCGTCCAGACCGTGATCCTGGAGCCCGCGGCGCCGCTCGACCGGCTCGAGTACCTGCTCGTGATCACCGACTACGAGGGTGGGATCACCGGTCCGATCGAGACGGGCGTGCCGTGCAATCCGACCGACGGTGGCACGCTGCCGGACTCGGATCAGCCCTGCGCCACCAACGCCCCGAAGGCCTCGACCAGGCCCTGAGCCACTGGGCCACGCTCCGCAGCGCGAGCGGCCACCGGCGCAGAAGCGGTGCGTGCTGACATCGCGGCGGCGACCCGCCGCAGGACCCTGACCGCACCGCTCCCGACCGATCCCGACCGCGCCGCACCTCGTCCGGACGATCGCCGGTCGGGGTACCGGGACTCCTGTCGCATTGAGCCGAGCCGTGCGCGAGCCGACCCTTGCCGGGCACTCATCTGCGCATCGGCCTCATCGCTCACCGGAGTTCCTTCTTGCGGCATCGCTCCCCGACGGCGATCGCGTTCCTCGCAGTCGCGCTCACGCCGCTCCTTGCCCTGCCAGCGTTCGCCGCGACCGCGCGCCCTGCGGCGACTGGGGAAGGGCCTGCCCAGGCAGCCGTCAGCTCCGCCAAGGTCGTCATCGTCGTCGGCGCCACCGAGGGAACGACCGCGAGCTACCGGACCGACGCCGACGCGATCGCGGCCGAGGCGCTGAAGTACACCCCGAACGTCATCAAGCTCTACAGCCCCAACGCCACGTACGCCCAGGTGAAGGCCGCGGCGCAGGGGGCGAGCATCTTCGTGTACCTGGGCCATGGCTACGGCTACCCCTCGCCCTATCGCGCGGTGCTGAGCCCGGACGTCCAGGACGGCATGGGCCTCAACGCCATCGGCGGCGTCGACGACAACGACAAGAAGTACTACGGCGAGGACGTGATCGCGAAGGACATCCGCTTCGCGAAGGACGCCATCGTCCTCCTCGACCATCTGTGCTACTCGGCCGGCTCGTCCGAGTCCGGTGACCCCGAGCCGACGGTCTCCGTCGCTCGCGAGCGAGTCGACAACTTCGCCTCCGGCTTCATCAAGGCCGGCGCGCGCACGGTCATCGCCCAGTCGTGGAACAGCGGCGTCATCTACACGATCCGGTCGATCTTCACGACCAACCAGTCGCTGCTCGACGTCTGGGAGGCGGCGCCCAACCGCCAGGGCCACGTCCAGCCGTTCGTGCCCGTCCGCAACTCGCAGTTCGAGGGGCGCCTCGACCCCGACACCGCGACCACCGGCTTTCATCGCTCCATCGTCTCCGCGACCGGCCACACGACGACACAGATCCGTGACGGCGCGGGGGTCGCCCAGACGACCTCCCTCACGGCCGGCCCTGCGGTCTGGTCCGTCGACGGGCCGACCGCGCTGACCCCCGACTTCGACGGGGTCGCCGACCGGCTCAGCCTGCTGGCCCGCTTCTCCGAGACGGTCGACTGGACAGCGGCGCTCACCGATGCCGGTGGCCAGACCATCCGGACGCAGAGCGGGTCCGGCCACCAGGCCGCCGTGACCTGGGACGCCACCGTGGACGGCGCGGCCGCGCCCGATGGCGACTACACCCTCACCTTGACCGGCACCGATGGCGGCGGCTCGAGCGTCGAGAAGGCCGTTCCCATCACGGTCGCCCACCCGAGCACGCCGTTGAGCGGTGTGCTGACCTTCGCGCCGACGACGCCGACCATGACGAGGGTGGGCACGATCGGCTACCGGCTCGTCTTCGCGAGCCCGGTGACCGGCCTGTCCAAGACCGACTTCACGCGCACGGGGAACGCGCCGAACTGTGTCCTCGGGACGCCGGTCGCGGCAGGTCCGCTCGACGGGACCGAGTACGCGCTGACCTTCACCGGCTGCTCCAGCGGCACCGTCGGGCTCTACCTGAACGCGGGCCAGGTCGTGGACAGCACGCTCGCCAAGGGTCCCGCGGGGCCGATCGTCGCGGCGACCGTCACGGTCGACAACTCGGCGCCGACCGTGGCCACCGCGAAGCCGGTCCTTCGGACGGGCGTGGCGCTCGAGGGCCCGTCCACGACGCAGCGGCT
>JAICVI010000030.1 GCA_025935415.1 Chloroflexota bacterium | reverse complement strand
GCCTCGAGTCGCGCAACCGTCTCGGCGAGGGAGTCGGCCATCCGGTTGAACTCCGCCGCGAATCTCGCGAACTCGTCGGCCCCGCCGATGGGGAGGCGTGCGGACAGGTCGCCCGCGGCGATCTTCGCTGCCGCCTGTGAGCCGGACGAGACGGGCCGCAGGATGCCCCGAGCCACGATGCCCGCCGTCGCGAGCGCGAGGACGATGGCGACGAACGCGGCCACAACCAGCCCCACGCGAAGCTGGTCCAGCGCCGTCTCGACGGTGTCCGCGGGGAAGATGAAGTAGAACGCCGGGCCGGCGCTCGCGCCGCCGGCGCTGGAACCGCTGCCGCTCGTCCCGCCGGCGCTCGGCCGCCCGGCGACCACCAGCGACGGCGCCCCGGCGACGCGCTGCCAGGCGTACGCGAGGTGCCCTTCGTCGACGAGCTGCCGGAGCTCCTGCGGAAAGGTTTCCAGCGCCCCGTCGAGGGAGAAGCGCGAGATCGCGGGCGCCTGCCCGTCGCCGAAGTCGACGATCGTCTCGACGTCGCCGCGGAGCCGGAAGGCTTCCGGCAGCTGGCTGGTCGCGTAGGTCGCCCGGGTCACGCCGGCCGGAAGGCGCTCGGGGACCAGGACCGATAGGTTGAAGTTGGCCTGTCGCTGCGCTTCCGCGCGGAGGCTGTCGCGGAGGCGCGCATCCACGAAGGCATACGTGCCGAGTCCGATCGCGGTGACCGTCACCGCCACCAGCAGGACCAGGGCCAGGGCGAGGCGCGTCCGGATGCCGCGCATGGGATCGCTCGGTCAGCTCGTCGTCGCGACGCCGGCGGCCGGCGCGGTCATGCGCCCGGCCGTGCGGCCTTGTAGCCGCTGCCTCGGACCGTGAGGATGAGGCTCGGATTGACGGGGTCCGCCTCGATCTTCGCCCGAAGCCGGCCGATGGCGACGTCCACCAGGCGCGAGTCGCCGAGGTAGTCGTAGCCCCAGACACGATCGAGGAGCTGGTCGCGGGTCAGGACCTGGCCCGGCCGCTGGACGAGCTCCGACAGGAGGTCGAACTCGGTGCGGGTGAGCGGGATGTCACGGCCGTCGCGGCGCACCGAGCGGCCGCCGTGGTCGATCACGAGCGCGCCGAACTCCACCGGTGCGGGCGCCGAGGCCTCCGCGCCACGGGTTCGGCGCAGGGCCGCGCGAACGCGGGCCACCAGCTCGGGCATCTCGAACGGCTTCTTCACGTAGTCGTCCGCGCCCGCTTCCAGCCCCACGACCACGTCGATCGTGTCGCCGCGGGCCGTCAGCATCACGACGGGCGTGGTCGATTCGCGCCGGATCTCGCGGCAGACCTCGAGCCCATCCATGCGTGGCAGCATCACGTCGAGGAGGACGAGATCCGGCTCCGCCCTGCGCCATCTCTCCAGGCCGGCGATGCCGTCCGCGGCCGTGTCGACCTCGAAGCCGGCGGCGCGCAGGCCCATCGCGGTGACCTCGCGAATGGACGGGTCGTCCTCGACGAGCAGGATCCGGGCATCCATCGAGGTCGATCCTACCCGGCCCAAGGGGCCGCCGATCGCGAATGTGCCGGCTGGCGGGCAGCAGCGGCCGGCCCGGCTAGCATCGAGGCCCATGACGGCCCTCGACTTCGACGCCTTCGACGTCCTCACGTTCGACTGCTACGGCACCCTCATCGACTGGGAGGCGGGAATCCTGGGCGCCTTGCGGCCGGTCCTGGCCGCGCACGGCATCGAGGCCTCGGACGACGGCGCGCTCGAGGCGTTCGCGCGGCACGAGGCCGAGATCGAGGGCGGACCGTACCGACCCTACCGCGAGGTGCTCGGCGCAGTCCTGACGGCGATGCTCGCGCACTTCGGCGAGACGCCGAGTGGCGACGAGGTTGCCGGTTTCGGAGGATCGGTCGCCGACTGGCCGGCCTTCCCGGATTCCGCCGCGGCGCTGGCGCGACTCCACGAGCGGTTCAAACTCGGCGTCATCACCAACTGCGACGACGACCTCTTCGCCGCCTCGGAAGCGAGGCTCGGCACGACCTTCGACTGGGTCGTGACGGCGCAGCAGGCCAGGCGCTACAAGCCGAATCCACGCGGCTTCGAGCTCATGTTCGAGCGGGTCGGCCTGCCGCCGGCGCGGATCCTGCACGTGGCCCAGAGCCTCTTCCACGACCATGTCACGGCGAAGCGGCTGGGCCTGTCCACGGTCTGGGTCGATCGCCGGGCCGGACGGCCCGGTGGCGGTGCGACGCCGCCGGCCGAGGCGACGCCGGACCTCGTGGTACCGGACATGGCCGCCCTCGCGGCGCTGGCAGCTCACGGATGAGCGAGCGGAAGCCCGGCGGTCCCACGGCCGGGTACGCACCGGCGGACGACCCGCTGCGCGAGACGCTCGTCTCCACCGAGATCCTCCGCCGGAGCCGGATTCTCGAGTTCCGCGTCGACACGATCGAGGCAGCGGACGGCCACCGCTCGACCCGCGACATCGCCGGACATCCGGGCGGCGTCTGCATCGTCGCGATCGACGCCGAGGATCGGGTGCTCTTCGTGCGCCAGTGGCGCCACGCCACGGGCGGGCCGTTGCTCGAGATCCCGGCCGGCACGCTCGATCGCGAGCCGGACGGCTCCATCGAGGCGCACGCGGGCGCGGCGGCGCGGGAGCTCGAGGAGGAGACCGGTAGCCGTGCCGGGTCGTGGCGCTACCTCGGCGGCTTCTACACCGCCCCCGGCTTCACCAGCGAGCTGATGCACCTGTACCTCGCCGAGGACCTGGCCTCGGTCGACGAGGGCGGGCTCCACCCGGACGAGGACGAACGGCTCGAGCTGTACCCGATCCCGTTCGGTGACGCCCTGGCGATGGCCGAGCGCGGCGAGCTGCGCGACGCGAAGTCGCTCGTCGGCATCCTCTGGGTGGCTCGCCTCCGGGGAGCCTGACCCGGCCGCCTTCGACCCGGGGCGCTAGGCGTCTTCCTGCTTGCCGTCCGGCCTGTCGGCCGGCGGATCGAGGCGGCCCAGCGCCTGGCGGTACAGGTCCGAGGTCGGACACAGGGCGACGGCAAGCCGGAGATGGGTTCGCGCCTCCGCGGTGCGACCCAGCTTGCCCAGCGAGGTCGCGAGCGCGAAATGCGCCCAGTGCGCTGATGGGTCGACCTCGAGGAGCTGCTCGAACGTCGCTCGCGCCCGATCGAACTGCCCGGAGTGGTGGTAGGCGCGCCCCAGCGGCTCGAGGATCGAGCCCTTGCCCGGCTCGAGTCGGGCGGCCCGCTCCAGGACGATCGCGGCCTGCGCATGGTGCCGTGACCTGCTCAGGGCGTTCCCGCGCTGCAGCAGCTCGTAGGCCGACTCGCGCTCCCGTTGCGCGTCCTCGTCCGGGAGATCGTGTGGCTCGGCCATCCCGCCGATGGTCGCACGGACGCCTGCAGCCGTCGGTCGCGAGCGGGTCACTCCGATGGCGCGCCCGCGTTCGGATCGTCGTCGGGGTGGAGCAGCTCTTCGCACCCGCGTCCTTCGGTCCATCGCAGCATCCGATGGTGCTCGGCGAAGTCGATGTAGGCCGCTCGCTCGATCTCGATGGTGAACAGCGGGTACGGATCGACCGGGCGCCAGTCGATCGCCTCGAAGACGGTATCGGCGTAGCGCTTACGAACGGCGGGGTCGGTGATCGCGACGGCGCGGCCGTAGAGCTTGAAGTCGCCGCGCTTCGCCTCCCGATCGCACTGCGGCGTCATCACCGTGATCCGGGAGTCACGTTCGAGATCCTTCGACTTCCGGGAGTTGCGCATCATCCCGAGCAGCAGCGTGCCGTCCGGAAAGTAGATCTCGTTCGGGCTGATCCGCGGCCAGCCATCGGCGGCCAGCGTCCCCAGGATGCAGAGGTGCTGCTCGCCGAAGCCGTTCGTGCCGAAGGCCGCCAGCTCGGGGGCCGCGGCCTCGAACTCCGCCCATCGCATGGCGGCCATTCTGCGCCGCTGCGGGAACCGGCTGGGGACGGGCGGCTCAGGCCTCGCGG
The DNA here is from genome assembly GCA_025935415.1 of Chloroflexota bacterium. Taxonomy (GTDB): domain Bacteria; phylum Chloroflexota; class Limnocylindria; order Limnocylindrales; family CSP1-4; genus UBA5189. The sequence goes on along the minus strand of JAICVI010000030.1, from coordinate 12,592 downwards.
TAGTCCTGGAGGCGGACCGGACGGAGGCGCGGCGACTCGGTGCGGCCGGGGATGCGGCCGCGCTTGGCGATCGGGCGCCCATCGATCTCCTTGATGTCGCCGGTGAAGTCGATGGGTGTGGCGCCGCTGATGTAGGAGCCGACGGCGTACGAATCGACCGGCGCGCCCGCGTCCTTGAAGACCTGCATGCGCTCCGGATTGAGGCCGCCCGAGACGACGATCTTGACGTGCGAGAAGCCGGCCTGGTCCAGCCGGGCACGGACCTCCCGGACCAGGTCCGGCGTCACGCGGCCGCGCTCCGACGGCGTGTCGAGCCGGATGCCGTAGAGGCGATCGCCGAGGGCGTGCGCGACGCGGAGGGCCTCCTCCGCCTCGTCCTTGAAGGTGTCGACGAGGACGATCCGGGCCACGTCCGGCTCGAGGTCCCGGTCGAAGGCCTCGGCGGCCTTCACGGTGTCGCCGATGATCAGGACGAGCGAGTGGGGCATGGTCCCCGTCGGCGACAGGCCGGCGAGGCGCGCGCCCGCGGGCGTGGAGGCGCCGACGCAGCCACCCACGATGGCGGCGTAGTCGAGGACGTCGGTGATGTCCGGATGGACGTGCCTCGCCCCGAACGAGATGACCGGCTGCGGCGCCGCGGCCTCGACGCACTCCCGCGCCGCCGTGGCCCAGCCGGTCGACTGCGCCAGCATCCCGAGGAGCGCGGTCTCATAGAGGCCGAAGGCCCGATAGCGCGCCGTGATGCGAAGGACAACCTCCTTGGGCTCGATCAGGTCGCCGTCGTTGAGCGCTTCGACCACCACCTCGGCCGTATTCGCGGACGCGAGGGCGTGGGCGAGGAGGTTCTTGACCTCGTCGATTCCGCACAGCAGCGCAGGGCGGCGGGTGAAGACCTCCATCGTGACGACGGGATCGAGCCCCTCCCGCTCGAGGATCCGATCCGCCCGGGCGAAGTACACGTCGGCGGACTCGCCCGAAAGGATCTCGCCCGAAGGCCGCGTGCGACGAACCACCATCAGGGACCGTTGGCCTCGCGCTCGATCTCCGACGGGGCCTCGCCGAGCGGCGGAGGCGGCGCGTCCGGATGGCCGCCGAGTGTACCGGAGCCTCCGACCGCCTCCGCCGGTGGCGCCTCGTCGGACGCGGGCTCCGGCGCGGGTCTCGGCGGGGGTCTCAGCGCGGGTTCCGCGCCAGCTTCCGGCGCGGCTTCCGGCGCCGGCTCCGCGGCGAACCGCGCGTCCAGGGCCAGGAGCGCCGCCGTGCCCGGCTGGATCCCGGGCGGCACTGGCACCCGGCGCCGGCGCAGCACGACGATGACCACGATGAAGCCCGCGAGCGAGACGCCGACGATCCCGCCCAGGAGGAGCCGCTCCTGGCCCCGCGCCGATGCGCCGGTGATGGATCGCTCGGCCGCCTGCGCCCCGCTGATCGCGGCCGCGGGGTCGCCGGCCTCGAACGCCGCGCGCGCCGCGTCGTAATCGCCGCGCGGCTCCTCCCCCAGCAGGCCGATCCGTGCCATGAGGTCGGGCTCGGCGTCGACCGCCGTGTGCGCGCCGGCGATCGCCTCGATCGCCGCAAGCTCCTCTCGCCCGAGCGCGGTGGCGGCCTCGAGGTCGTCACGGGCCTGTTCGTAGGCTCCTTCAAGGGCGGTCGTGTCGAAACGGAGGCCCTCCGCCCCGGCCTCCGCGACGGCCCGATCGCGGAGGTCCAGCACCGCGGTCGCCTCCGCCATCCGTGACGTGGCGTCCTTGAACAGCCATTCACCCATGGCCTCGCGGACGTACCAGGGCGGGGCCCAGCCGTTGCCGGCCGCGACGAGGTCGCGGTAGCCGGCACGGGCCGTGGCCCGGGTGGTGAGCGTCTGCGCCTCGACCGTCGTGGTCACGACCTCGCGGATCGCGTCCTCGATCGCCGCCTGATCGGGCTTGTCGATCGGCTCGACGAGATCGAGGAACCGGCGCCAGTCGTCCTTGGCGGGCACGGTCTCGGGGTTGCCGGTGCCCGGGTACGCCGTCGTGTTCGCGCTTGCGGCCGCGAAGGCCCGCCGCATCTGGTCGAGCCCGGCGGACGCGACGACCTGGTGCATGACCCAGAACGAGGCCCCGTAGCCGTAGCGCTCCTCGTCGCTGGTGTCCTGGTCCTTGATCGCCTCCGGGAAGGTCCAGCCGAGGAGCGCCCGCGCCCCTGGATCCGAGGGCTTCGGCTCGTCCGGCAAGGCCTGCGCGTCGCCACCGGTCGCGGTCAGCACCTGCCACGCGTACTCCTCCGCAAGCCCTTCGTAGATCCAGCGATCGGCGAAAAGATCGCCGTTGAACCACGCGTGCGAGGCCTCGTGCAGGACCGTGGCCGGGTCGAGATCCTCGCTGATGTCGATGCCCTCATCGGCCTTGAAAAGCCCGGCATAGCCCTCCAGCGCCGGCGTGTAGCGCTCCCGCACCCGCAGCGCGTGATCGACCGGCCAGTCGAGGCCCACGAGGGCCTGGAGCTTCGGGAAGCCGGTCTGGAGCGTTCCGATGACGGAGCGTTCCCAACGGGCATCCTCGGGCCAGCTGAGGACCACGATGTCGGCGCCGCCGGGCAGGGCCAGCTCGTGCTGATCGAACTCGTCGGGGTCGTCGCCCGTGACGACGGTGAAGAACGTGTCGGGGCTGGCCGGGTCGGCCCGCAGCACCGTGCCGGACGAGCCGCCGGTCGTCGTCATCGAATCGCCGTCGAGCGAGACCGCGAACCCGGCCGGGACACGGACCTCGACGGTCCCGTTGCCGCGATCTCCGAATGCCCAGACCCCGAAGGTCACGAACGCGCGGCCGACGCGGATGGGTGACGTCGACCGCGGCGTGCCGCCGTCCAGCTCGTAGCGGAGCGTGAACGACGTGGATCGGTGGGCGTAGAGATTGGCGCGAAGGCGGAGCTCCACGGCCGTGTAGCCGGCGTGGCTCGTCGCCGAGGTGCTGAGCCCGCCGACGGCGTCTGCCGCGCGAACGCTGCTCGCTCCGGGCTGCACGCCGAGGCTCAGCGTGCGGTAGTAGAAGAGCATCGTTGCCGTGTTCGACTTGTTGTTCGTGACCGTGTAGTCGATGGCCACGTGGACGACGGCATCGCCCGGATCGACCGTGTACGTGGTCCTCGCCTGGACGCCCAGCGAGCCTGCCGCGAGGGCCGTCTGCGCCGCCGGCGGGGACCACGCGACCAGCGTCGCGAGCAGCGTCCCGAGCAGGAGCCCTCCGACCCTCCGGCCGCTCGCCATCGATCCCCTTTCGAGCCAGGCTCGGCCGGTCAGGCCGCTTGCGATTGCGCCTTCGATGCCGCCGCCCGGCGGCGACGCTGCTGCCGGACGAGCCCGATCAGCAGGATGAGGGCCACGACCAGCAGCGCCGTGCTGACGATACGCGACCGGCCGACGCGCGGCGCACCGGACCACGCGGCCTCTGCCTGGAGCGCCGCGGTGTACGCAACCTCGATGTCGCCGGCGGCGAGAGACGCGGCGGCATGATCGATGTCGACCTGCGGGCTGGCGCCGAGCAGGCCGACCTGGATGATCAGCCGCTCACCGACGCCGGGCTCGGAGGGCTTCGTGGCCCTGGCGCTGACGATCGCATCGACCACCGCCTGCTCGGCGCGGACCTCGGCGACTGCAGCGTCGACGCCGGCGTCGCCCTCGAAGGCCTGGCGCAGCCTCCCGGGCAGCGCCAGGCCCGCCTTGATCGCATCCGCCTCCAACGAGTGGCGTTGGGCCAGCACCGCGTCCACGGTGTCGAGCTGGCTCTCCGCGCTCTCGAACTGCCAGGCGCGCAGCGCGGCCCGCACGCCGGGTGGCAGGACCCAGGCGCCGGCGGCCGTCACGGCCGCGCTGTACCTGGCCCGCGCCGCCGACCGCGCGTCCAGTGCGGCCAGGTCCGTCGGCCTGGCCACGACGTCTCGCCAGATGTCGCCGAAGTCCTTGCCCGTCGTGTCCTCGAGGAGGTCGAGGAGGCCGCGCCAGTCCGGCGGTCCCTCCGCTGCTTCGGGTCCGCCGCTGGCGCCGGTGCCCGCGCCGGTCCCTGCGGCGAGGTTCGGCCCCTTGGCCTGCTGCTCGGCGGACGTGGGCTGGTAGGCGCCGACGCGAGCAGCGGCGAGCGACCAGACGCGCTGCATCGCCGCGGCGCCGGCACGCGCCGTGATCTCCTCCGCAAGGCCGACCGAAGCGGCGTAGGCGTAGGTATCGGCCGCGGCCGTGTCGGTGCCGGACGGGCCCCAGGCGTTCAGCGGGATCGCGCCGGCGTCGGGGTCCGCGGGGGCCACGGGAGAATCCGGCTCGATCTCGAGCTCGGCGGCCGCGCGTTCCGCGTAGTACGAGGCAAAGCCCTCCGCGGCCCAGCGGTCGGCGACGAGCCCGCCGTTGAACCACGCATGGGCCAGCTCGTGGAGGATGACGCCGTCGGAAGCCGAGTAGGCGATCTCGATCCGCCGGTCCGTCGGCGCGTAGATCGCCGCATAGCCACCGGTCGAGCGCACGAGCGCCTCGTTGATCGCGAGCGAGCCGTCCACGGGCCAGGCGACCCCGATGTCGCGCTCGAGCACGGGCAAGGCTTTCTGGACGAGCGCGGTCACGCGATCGCGCCAGGCGGTGTCGTCCGGCCAGGCACGAACGACGACGGCCGCGGGACCCCGCTCGAGGGTCACGGCGACGGGCGAGTCGGCGTAGTCGGAGGGGTGGTCCGCGGCGACGTCGGCGACGAACTCGAGGGGCTTCGAGAGCTTGCCGCTGGACCAGCGCTCGTGATCGCTGCCGTCCGGTGTCGGCCCGTCGAGCGGGCCGCGCCCGACCGTGACCGTGTAGCCCGTCGGCAGCCGGACGTCGACCGTCGCACCGGGCGTGTCGGGGGTCGCATAGGCCCAGGCGGCGAAGGACACGAGCGAGGGCGAGATTCGCACCGCCCTCCCGGGCGCGCCGCCGGGATCGCGGAGGTCGAACGTCAGGGTCAGCGTCGTCGACTTCCCTGCGGCGAGGTTCGCGCCGAAATCGAGCTTGAGATTCGTGTAGGTCGAGGTCCGCTTGGTCACGGAGACCTTCGCGGCGCTCGAGCTGCCCTTGAGCTTGAACGCGGAGGAGCCCGGCAGCACGGTCAGGTTCGCCGTCCGGAAGAAGTAGCGCTTCGTGACCGTGTTCTTGAGGTGGTTCGCGGCGGCCAGGCGGACCGTCACGGCCACGCGTCCCTCGTCGGGCCGCACGTCATAGGTCGCCGCGCCGATCATCGTGAGGCCCGGTGTTGCGGCGGCGGCCGGCGCCGGTGCGAGGGCCGGCAGGAGGGCCAGCAGTGGCCCGAGCAGCAGTGCTGCGGCAAGGCTGCCTCGCCGTGGCAGGAACGGTCTCCGCATCACGCCTCGACCGACTCCTCGACGAGCTCTCCGAGCCGATCGGCGTAGCGGTCCAGCAGCCCGAGGTTGCGGACCTCGCGCTCGGCGTAGCGGTCGGGCACGCGACCGCCGATCCAGATCCAGCCACGGGTCTCTTCGAAGACGCGATCGGCCACGCCGGCGACGCGCGCCAGCGCCAGGCCAAGCTCGTCCGAATCGAGCCAGCGCGACGGGATCTCGACGGCGGCGGTGGGCCGGCCGTCGTCGGCGATGGAGAACTTCACCAGCGGGAACTCGTCATTCCACCGCAGCAGCGTGCGGTACGCCTTGCGCAGCCCGTCGAGGAGCGGCGGCGCGAGGTGCGCCCACACGATCGCGCCGATCGAGGGGTCCAGGATCAGCGTGACGCGGAGGTCGCGGCGGGTTCGGCCATCGAGGGTCAGGTCCCAGGCAGAGACGCCGTCACGCGCCACGCGGGCGCCGGGGACGAGCCCGAGCTCTGCGAGCCAGGCCTCGATGGCCTCGGGGGTGGTCGAGGGCATGGCGCGCCAGTCTAGCCCGGTCGGGCGCGGTACTCGGCCTGCCGCCCGTGTCCGGGAGTGGCTCAGCCGGCGGACGCCGCCTCGGAGGGCTCCCGAACGGGGCGCGGCTTCCGGACGACCGTCGCGGGCTCGACGGACCCACCCGCCTTGACCACGCGGGTCTTGTAGTCGCTGTTCTTCACGCCGCCGCCGATCTTGACGTTGCGTCCGAGGCGCGCGCCGCGCGGGACGATCGACTGCTTGCCGACGACCGTGATCCCGGTGTTCAGGCGACCGGGCTCGGCCCGGTTCGGTGGACCGTCATACGGCCCCTCGCCGACGATCGCCCCCTGCCCGACGACGACCTCCTTGTCGAGGATCGCGCGATCGACCACCGCGCCTGCGCGGATGACCGAGTCGAACATCACGATCGAATCGCGCACGACGGCGCCCACGTCCACCCGCACGCCCGGCGAGAGGACGCTGTTCACGACGGTCCCCTCGATCTGGCAGCCGTGGCTGATCATGCTCCGATGGATCTGGGCCGTTGCGCCCACCTTGGCCGGGGCTCGCTCCTCGGATCGCGTGTGGATGATCCACTCGGGGTCGTACAGGTCCAGCTCCGGGCGGTCCTCCAGGAGCGCCATGTTGGTCTCCCAGTAGGACTGGATCGTGCCGACGTCCTGCCAGTAGCCGTTGTAGCGATAGCCGAAGACACGGGCGCCGCCCTCGAGCATCGCCGGGATGACGTTCCCGCCGAAGTCGGCGAGGTCCTCGTTGAGCCAGCGCCGCAGCGAGCGCTTCGAGAAGACGTACACGCCCATCGACGCCAGGTCGCTCTTGGGCTGCTTGGGCTTCTCCTGCCACTCGGTCACCCGATCCGAGTCGTCCATCGCGAGGATGCCCATGCGGCTGGCATCGGCCAGGGGGACGCGGCGCACAGCGACGGTGACGTCCGCGCGGTGGCGTCGGTGCGCCTGCACGAATGGCTGGTAGTCCATCTTGTAGATGTGGTCGCCGGCGAGGACGACGATCGTGTCGGCGGGCGAGCGCTCGATGACGTTCATGTTGCGCAGCACCGCGTCCGCGGTCCCGCGGTACCACTCGGCAACACGGCCGCGCGAGATGTAGGGCTGCAGCAGCTTGACGCCGCCATTGCTGCGATCGAGGTCCCAGGGCCGCCCCAGCCCGATGTGGTCGTTCAGCGAGTGGGGGTTGTACTGCGTCAGGACGAGGACGTTGTCGATGTCCGAGTTGACGCAGTTGGAGAGGGTGAAGTCGATGATCCGGTACTTCCCACCGAAGGGGACGGCCGGCTTGGCGCGCACCGACGAGAGGATCGAGAGGCGCTCGCCTTCACCGCCGGCGAGGATCACCGCCATCGTCCGCTTCATCGTGCCCTCCCGTCGCGATCAGCTCGCGGAGCGTGGGGTCACTCCCTTCGAGAAGCGTAGCACCGGCCCTGTTCAGCGCCGATCGACGGTTCGTCATCTGGTCATCCGCCAGGGGGCGACCGCGTCGCGCCCTTCGCGGGCCAGCGCGGCGGCCCCGCGCCTTACCCGTCACGCGGCGATGCGTGTCGCTTGCATGAACCTACCGTGCGCCGACGACGGGCGCTCGCTGCCGTGCCGTTCATGTATGCAAGCGACGGCCATGGCATTCTCGGTGCGGGTTTCAGGACGGAGCGACTTCCCCCGCGCCCGCTGGCCGCTTGGCCCGATGTCTAGTTGCGGGCGAGGAACAGGCGCGGGTTGACCCAGGCGCCGTCGAGCTGGACGGCCCAGTGGAGGTGCGGCCCGGTCGTGTAGCCGGTCATGCCCTCGTACGCGATGATCTGGCCCTTGCTCACGTACTGGCCCGCGTGCACGGCCGGCGGGTGGGACTTGTTGTCGATGTGGCCGTACCAGCTCACGAGCTGCGAAGAGTGGGCGATGATCACGATCCACGCCGGGTCGTAGGGGCTGCGGCCGGCGAAGATCACCTTGCCCTCCCCGGCGGCGCGGATGGGCGTGTACATCGTGTTGGCGATGTCGATGCCGCGGTGGTAGTGCGAGCAGCTGCCGAAGGCCGGCTCCCACGAGAACCCGGTGCAGCCGAACTCCTGCGTGACCCGCCCGGGCATCGGCCAGCTGAACGTGCCGTTGTACTGCGATGGGATGCCGCCCTTGGCGAGCTGCTCCCGGACCAGCTGCGCGATCAGCCCCTCGAGCTTGTTCTGGGCGTCGAGCTGCTCCTTGAGCGTCGCCTGCAGGACGGCCTTGTCGTGGACCATCTTGGCGAAGGCGGCCTTCTGGGCCTTCAGCAGCCGCTCAGTCTCGGCCTCGAGCTGGACCAGGCGCTTCTTCGCGTCGGCAAGCTCGCTCATCTGGTCGTCGAGCTTCGCCTTGGCCTCCTTGGCGAGCTCGTGCAGGTCGGCGGTCTGGTTTCGGGCGAGCTCGACGTTCTGGTGGAGCACCTGGAGCACCTGCTGATCGGAGACGATCTGCTCCGCCAGCTCGCGATCCTGCTCCGCGAACGCGAGGTGGTAGCCGACATTGGTCATGACGTCGTCGAAGTCGCCGCCCGAGAGGAACGTATCGAGCATCGGGGTCCGGTCGGTGTCGTAGGCCTCGACGATGCGTGATGCCAGCAGCGCCTTGCGCGATTCGAGCTCCGCGGTCTTGGCGACCTCGTCGGCCTCGATGCGCTCGAGCTCGGCGTCGAGCTGGACGGCGGTCGCGTTGAGCTCGTCGACCGACTGCTGGCTCTTCGCGACGTCGACCGTCATGCCGACGATCTGGGTCTTCACCAGCAGCAGGTTCGCGTTGATGTCCGCGAGCGAATCCTTGGTGTTGTTGATCCTCGCGGCGAGGTCCGCCTGGCCCTTGGTCAGGGAGTTGATCGACGACTTCTGCTGCTGGATCAGCTTCTCGAGCTGCTTCTGGCGGGCATAGGCGTCGTCGAGCTCGTCGGCGTGGGCCGTCCGCGGGACGGTGGACGTGAACAGCCCGCCGAACGTGGAGAAAGCGAAGAGGAGGAGGATGAACCGCTCCGCGAAGCGACGGCGGCGCGGACGCGATCCGGCGACCCGGACCGTACGATCAGGCGTGGAGCGGCGCACTGAACAGCGAGTTCATGGGGGTGAGCGTAGCCTCCGCGCTGGGGCCGCGGGTGGTCGGCGCGCCGGATGTCAACCGGCGATGCCGCGAGAATACTGCAAGGTCCTTCGCATCGGACCCCGTACGAACGTCACGGCTGGGGTAGGGCGAGGATGGCCCACAGCGTTCCCGCGATCAAGAACGGACCGTACGGAACGAAGCTTTTCATCGAGAGTCGCCGTCCGAAGACGAGGAGCCCGACGATCAGGCCGGCAGCCACGGCTCCGACCACCAGCCCGTAGAAGAGCTTCGCGGCTCCCGCGAGCAGGCCCACGCTCACGAGCAGCTTGAGGTCGCCCTCGCCGATCGCGCCGCTCCCGAAGGGGATCGCGAGCACGTACAGCGCGACCGGGACGGCAACGGCCGCGGCAGCAGCCCACGCGAAGTCCTCGATCGTCGCGATGAACGGGCTCGCCCCGAGGCCGAAGACCGCGAGGGCGTACACGACCAGCGGGTACGTGAGCACGTTCGGCAGGAGCCGTTGGTCGAGATCGATCGCGAACAGGACCACGAGGCACGCGATGTACGGGAAGACGACCGCCAGGTGCACGGGGGTCGGGGCGAATCTCGCCGCCGTGGCGGCAAAGGCCAGGGCTCCGATGATCGCGACGACCGGCGTCCGCCAGTCTCGTGCCCGGACCGCGCCGTCCTCGTGCTCCGGCCATCGCGCGGCGAGGCGGTCGGCGGCAAAGCCGAAGCCGAGCCCGACGAGGCCGGCAAGGATCGGGGTGATCCAGTCGCCTGCGAGCCAGAGCGTCACGATGGTCATGTCATCGGCCCTGGAGACGTCGATCCGTCCATCGAGGGCGGATCATGCCCGGCGCCGGCCGGTACCGTGGGGGCCCGAAGGTCCCGGTGTCGGGGCCCGGTCAGGCCTTCGCGCCGGCCATGGCGAGCTCGACGAGGGTCGCGTGCGAGGCGCCCGTGGCGCCGCGCGGTGCGAACGGGGCGACCTTCCGGAAGTACGCAGTCCCGGCGATGTCGAGGTGGACCCAGGGCTTCGTCACGAACTCGGAGATGAACAGGGCGCTCTTCACGAGACCGCCCTCGTTGTTCCGCGAGAAGTTGACGAGGTCGCCGTACCAGCTCTCCATGTCGGCTCGATATTCCTCGATCAGCGGGAGCTGCCAGTAGCGCTCCCCCGCCCTCGCGGCCGCGGCGAAGACCTCGTCGACCCAGGCCTGCGGCGTGCCGAAGGCGCCCGCGACGAGCTCGCCGAGCGCCCGCGACACCGCGCCCGTGAGGGTGGCGACGTCGACGAGGTGGGTCGCCCCGAGCCGCTCCGCGTAGGTGAGCGCATCGGCCAGGATGAGGCGGCCCTCGGCGTCGGTGTTGGTGATGTCGACCCACTTGCCGTTCAGCGCCTTGACGACGTCGCCCGGCCGGGTCGAGTGCGGACCCGGCATGTTCTCGACGGCGGGCGCGATGGCCAGGAGCGGCGTGCCGGGCGCGAGGCGCGCCGTGGTCACCGCCGCCGCGATCACCGTGCAGGCGCCCGTCTTGTCCATCTTCATCTCTTCCATCCGGTCGGATGGCTTGATGGAGATCCCGCCGGAGTCGAAGCAGACGCCCTTGCCGACGATGGCCAGGTGCCGGCCGAGCGCGTCCTTCTCGCCCGCCTTGCCCGAGCGCATGACGATCATCCGCGGTGGGTTGTCGCTGCCCCGCCCAACGGCCATGAACAGGCCCATGCCCATCTGGGTCGCCTTCTCGGGACCGATCACGTCGATCCAGAGGCCGTGCTCCTTGGCGAGGCTGTAGGCCTCTTCGGCGAGCACCTCCGGTGACACGTCGTTGGAGCTGCGGTTCGCGAGCGTCCGGGCCGTGTTCGAGCCCTCGCCGATGATCGTGCCGCGCTCGGCGGCCTTCTTCAGCGCCGTGGCATCCTCGCCCGGCGCGACGATGACCAGCTGGTCGAGCTTCGGCGGACCCTCCTCGTAGCCCTCGCGGTAGATCGAAGCGGGGTCGTAGCTGCCCTCCACGACGCCGCGCGCGACGAGCTCTGCCGCTGCCGCGGCGCCGCCTTCGAGCGCGCCGGCGATGGGGCTCAGCCAGATGGCGAGGGAGCCGACCTTGCGGCCCGCGAGCCGCCGCTCCACGGATGCGCCGAGCTTGACCGCCGTCTCACGGTCCAGGGCGTCGGCATCTCCCGCGAGAATCACGAGGAGCCGGCCTGCCTTGATCTCGCCCGAGCCACCGCTGCCCGCGAGCACGCTCTTGAAGCGCTTGCCCTTGAGCTCGCCGAAGGAGGTGAGCGATTTCAGCTCGCCACCGGAACGCTTGTCCAGCTCGCCGAGGGGTCCCGTGTAGGCCGGCTGCCCGATGATCGGCACGGCGAGGACGTCAGCCTTGACGTCCCACGGCTGGTCGACGACGACGCGTACCTGCACTGCAACCCCCTTCGGTGGTGGCGACGGCGGCCCCGAGGCCGCGAGTGTAGTGCGGCGCTCAGGCCGGTGGCGAAGCGGTCGCGGCGGCGTCGGCCAGCGCGGCATCGAGGCGCCCGCTCGCGTCGTCGATGTCGAGCACGGCCTGGGTCAGCCCGTTCCGGGTCACCTCGGAGATGATCACGAGGATCGTGCGGCGGTCGGGTGGCAGCTGCTCGAACGCCTCGCGCTCCTCGCGCCGGGCGGACTGGATCTCGATGGTGACCTTGCAGCTCGTCGAGGTGCACTTCGCCTTCACCAGGGCCGCGTACAGGTGCTGCAGCGCGACGTCGTAGGCCTTCGTGCGCTGGATCCATTCGTCCAGGACCGTGTCCCCAGCGGCAAGCAGGCGCGCACGGAGCGCCTCGATCTGCGCCATGACCCCAAGGGCGTCCTCGACACTCCCGACGGCCAGCTTGAACTTGCCGTCGACACCGTGCTGGGTGCCCTCGAGCACGGTGCCATCGTGCTGGCTGATCAGGGCGGTCAGCTTGGACGTGTCGTTGGCCCGGGCGGCAACCGTCTGCCAGTTGGCGGCCAACCCCGACGCCGCCTCGATGGCGGCGAGGACGGCGGCCCGGCGGACCAGGGTCTGGTTGCTGTATCGGAGCACGGCATCGGGCTCGTCACCGGGGAGGCCGGCGAGGGATGCGTGCAGGGTTCGGGCCTTGGCGTCGATCGAGGCGGCGATGGCGTTTCCGCGGGCCAGCCCTTCCTCGAGGCGGGTGGGATCGACGCTCGTGACCTCTTCGAGCGCGGATTTTGCTTCGTTGGCCAGCTGCTGGACGTCGGCTGCGATGGCCTCCAGGGATGCCTGCGCGCCGTCGAGGCGGGAATCGATCCGGGCGTCGCCGACGTACGTCAGCTCCTCGCGGGCCGCGCTGCCGGGGGCGTGCCAGGCGAGACCGGCGAGCCCCGCGCCGCTCGCCGCGAGGACGACGAGGAGGACCGTCCAGCCGAGCCCGCGGACGGCGCCAGCGGCGACGCTCCCGATCGACGGCCTGGTGCGTGACGGCGCGGTCGACATGCGGCGCGGATCGTAGCATCGGGCCATGCCGGATCCAGCCATCGATCGCCTGCTCGAGGCCATGCCCAAGGCGGAGCTGCACCTGCACCTCGATGGCTCGCTCCGGATCGGGACGGCGCTCGAGCTCGCCAGGTCCCGCCGCAT
>JAICVI010000157.1 GCA_025935415.1 Chloroflexota bacterium | reverse complement strand
GGGGAACGCCTTGTCGGAGAGCTTCGTCTCCTGGAGGCACAACACGTCGACATCGGCGTAGCCGAGGAACTCCTCGACGCGCGGCAGCCGGGCCTTCAGGGAGTTGACGTTCCAGGTCGCGATGCGCATGCGGGCAGGAATCTACGTGGCGTGCCCGCCCGGTGCCGGGTCGACGGGGAGGTAGCCGGGGTTCGCGATCAGGAGCTTCTCGCGAACGGTCGCGCGCACGTGGGCGCGGACCTCGCTCATCTCATCGTCGAACGCGATCCCGTCGCGGAGCGCGATCGCGACGCCGTTCCAGCGGCCCTCGCCGTGATGGACGAGCTGGTAGCCGGCCATCTGGAAGGGCAGCACGGGCGCGTCCGCGTCGGAGAGCTTGGTCTCCTGCATCAGGAGGACGTCCGGCGCCGCCCGGTCGAGCCACCACTCGACCTTCTCGAGTCGAGCGGGGAGGGAGTTGACGTTCCAGGTCGCGATGCGCATCGGTCGAGTCGGGTTGGCTCGCCTTAGCCGCGTCGCATGTCGGCGATCGACATCGCGTTCATGTCGACGCCCTCGCCGTGCTCCTCGAACGGCAGCCCGAGGCCGTCGAACGCCGTCCGCGTCTTGTCGGCATCGGACGTCGTGAGCATCAAGGCGCCGTCCGTGTCCTCCGCGACGCCGACGATGCCGGTGATGTTGACGCCAGCCTGGCCAAGGGCATTCGCGACGCGCGCGAGCGAGCCCGGCTTGTCCTCGAGCTGGACCGTGAACCAGACCATCATCGGGGCGTCACCTCCTGCGGCGATGGTAGCCACGGCTCCGGGCCGGCGCGTTTGGGTAGCCTTCCATCGATGGCTCCCGCCGCTCGCCCCTCCGGGCCGCTCGTCCAGATCTTCGGCACGCCCGACTCGCAGCCGACGCGCGCCGCGCTCCGGTTCTTCAAGGAGCGTCGCATCGAAATCCACTTCGTCGACATCCGCCGCAAGCCGATGGCGGCGGGGGAGCTCCGCCGCTTCGTCGAGCGCCTGGGTGCCCGCGCCGTCTCCGACGAGCAGGGCAAGGCCTGGAAAGACGCCGGCCTCGCCTACCTCTCGATGTCCGGGCCGGACCTCGCGGACCGCTTGCTCAACGATCAGCGACTCCTCAACATCCCTCTCGTACGCGTCGGGAACGGCTTCGCGGCGGGCCGCAACGAGGCCGCCTGGAAGTCCCTCGTGTCAAGCGCTGACTGACAGATCCTCCCCAGGCGAGCCAGCAGCAATCGATCCGATCAATCGAGGAGCGATCCTCCATATGGATGTCAGGGAGACCCTCCCGGGCGACGAGGCCTTCGCGTCGTTCGTGGAGCTGTTCGAGCGCTACCGGGCCCACTACGGGCAGGCGCCGGACCGCCTCCGCAGCGAGGCCTGGCTGACCACCGCTACCACGGCCGGCCCGATGCAGGCCTTCATCGCCCAGGTTGACGGGGCGCCCGCCGGCATCTGCCTGATCGTGAGGTGCCCGGCTTCCCTCACGCTCGGAGAGTTCTGGCTGGTCCGCGACATTTACGTCCAGCCGCAGCTCCGGCGCAGAGGTGTGGCGCAGTCCCTGCTCCACGCCGTGCGCGCGGCCGCGCAGGAACGCGGGGCGCTGCGGCTGACGCTGCAGACCGAGGATGACAACGCGGCCGCATTGCGACTGTACGAGCGGTTCGGATTCGTTCCCGTGACGGGTCTGCGGCACCTCACCCTCCCCCTGGTGCAGCGGGGCACGTCAGCCACGTAACTCGCACCGCGGTGGTCGTACCGGCGCCGCCTCGGACACCGGGTGCGCTGCCTATCCTTCTCGGCCCGTGCTCGCCTCCCTGGGCCATTACCTCGGGCTTCTCCGCCAGGCCGACTTCCGACGCCTGTGGCTGTCCATGTCCGTCAGCACCCTCGGCAGCGAGGTGACATTCCTGGCGCTGCCGCTCGTCGCCATCCTCGTCCTGAAGGCGAGCCCGGTCGAGGTCGCTGTCCTGGGCGCCATGCCGTTCGTGGCGTTCGCGCTGTTCGGGCTGCCGGCCGGTGTGTGGGTCGACCGGCTGCCGCGGAAGCGGGTCATGGTCGCGGGCGATCTCGGCCGCGCCGCGATCCTGGTATTCGTGCCGCTTGCCGCCATCGCCGGCGCTCTCGCGATATGGGAGCTGTACGTCATCAATTTCGCCGCGGGCGTGCTCACGGTGTTCTTCGAGATCGCCTACCAGTCGATCCTGCCCGAGCTCGTCGAGCGCGAGCGGCTCGCCGAGGGCAACTCCCGGCTGGAGGTGAGTCGATCGGCCAGCCAGGTGCTGGGGCCAGGCCTTGGTGGCGCCCTCATCGGCGCGTTCGGCGCCCCGATCGCGATCGTCGCCGATGCGCTGAGCTATCTCGGCTCAGCGGCGTTCCTGATCGGCCTCCATCCGAGCCGCCCCCGCGCCCTTCGAACGGCGGCGGATTCCAAGGGCCTCGGGGGCGAGATTCTCGAGGGACTGCGGTTCTACCGGCGCTCGCCGATCCTCCTCTCCGCCTCGGCGGCCGTCATCACGCTCAACATCGGCTTCCACATGGCCGGCGCGATCGCGTTGATCTTCTATGCCCGGGAGCTCGGGATGACGCCGGAGGCGATCGGGATCGCGTTCTCGATCGGGTCGATCGGGTTCCTCATCGGCGCTGCCGCGGGTGCTGCGGTCGGCCGGCGGCTCGGCGTGGGCCGGACCCTGATGCTCGGCTGTGGCGTCTCGTCGGCGGCGTGGTACCTGCTGGCGTTCGCCTCGAAGGACAGCGCCTTCGCGCTGCTGGCCGCAGTCGGGATCATCCAGGGCCTCGTGCTGCCACCGGTCTTCGTGAACAACGTCGCGCTCCGCCAGACGCTCACCCCGGACGAGCTGAGCGGGCGCGTCAACGCGACCGCGCGCTGGATGCACTGGACCGCCATTCCGTTCGGCCAGCTCGCCGGCGGGTTCCTCGCGACGATTGTCGGGCTGCGCTTCACCCTCGCCATCGGGGCGTCCGTCGGCCTGCTTTCCGTCGTCTTCCTCCTGCTCTCGCCGATGCGTCGCCTCCACGACATGCCGGCCGCGGTCCATCCGCCACACGACGCGGCCGATGACGGCGCCGTCACTCCGCTCGACGAACCGACGCTGCCGCTCGGCCAGGCGCCGGCGCTTTGATCCGCCGCCGGCGCTTTGATCCGCCGCCGGCGCTTTGATCCGCCGCCGGCCCGACGCTGTGATCCGCCGCCGGGCTGCGATCCGGCCCAGGCCCTGCGATGCGGCGCCGGCCCGACGCTCGCTCGCGGTCTTGCGGCAAACCCGGCGATCGTCAGCGGCTGCGCAGCCGCGGCCACGCCGCGTAGGCGAGGGCCGCCACGATCACGACGAGGCCGGCCACGCCCCACATCGGATCGCCGCTCATGAAGCTCCCGGGGAGCACGCCGAGGCCCTGGAGCAGCCACACCACTCCGACCGCGCCCGCGATCGCCGCGACGACGAAACGGGTTCGGTCATTGCGCGAAGGGCCGGTCGACGTCACCGGCGTAGGATGCTCTGCCAGGCGCAAATCCGCGCTCGACAGGAGAGGTTGATGGCAGAGGGAGCCGGCGAGGATCGGGGCGTCCAGCACGACGGCGGCGATACCGATCGAAGCGGCGAGCCGATCGGCGAGCACCGTCGATCGGGCCGGCTGGTCATGAGCTCGGAGGCGGCGCGGAAGCTCCCCCACGAGGCCTCGATGACCGAGGACCGCAAGCTCCTCGAGCGGCCACAGCAGAAGGCCGACCGACCGGCCTTTCTCGAGACGGATACCTGGCGTGCCCTGCGGATCCTCTCGGAGTTCGTCGAGGGCTTCGATGCGCTCGCGGAGATCGGGCGGGCGATCACCATCTTCGGCTCGGCGCGTGTCTCGGAGGGCGACCCCGCGTACACGATGGCCCGCGAGATCGGCCGGCTGCTCGCGCTCGAGGGGTACGCGGTCATCACCGGTGGTGGGCCGGGGGTGATGGAGGCGGCGAACCGCGGCTGCCAGGAGGGCGGTGGGCTGTCGGTCGGCTGCAACATCGAGCTGCCCCACGAGCAGTCCATCAATGCGTACGTGGATTTGGGCGTGGAGTTCCGGTACTTCTTCGCGCGCAAGACGATGTTCGTGAAGTACGCCGACGGCTTCGTGATCCTCCCCGGCGGCTACGGGACGATGGACGAGCTGTTCGAGGCGCTGACCCTCATCCAGACGGGCAAGATCCGCCACTTCCCCGTGATCCTGGTCGGCTCGGCGTTCTTCTCCGGGTTCCTGGAGTGGATCAAGGTCAAGCTCCTGGGCGAGGGAATGATCTCCTCCGACGACCTCGACCTTGTGCAGGTCACGGACGACCCGAAGGAGGTGGTCGAGATCGTCCGCCGAGCCGGCCGCCGTCGCGCCGACGCCGCCGCAGCCGCGGAGAGCGACATCCGCGCCTGATCCCATGCCGGGCAGCAGGCACCGGCCCAACGGCCTCCTACCGCCACGATCGTCACCCGGGGCTTGCGGGCGCCAGGCGATCCGAGGTTTGCGGGGCCGTCCCGCGTCCCGTGCCTGCTTCCGGTGCGCGCCTGCGATGCGCGCCTTCGATGCGCGCCTGCGGTGGCGCCTCCCGCTTCGGTGCCAGCCTCCCGTCCGCGCGCCCCGTGCCAGCCTGCGGTGTGCGCCTCCCGCCAAGGCCCCCGTGCCAGCCTCCGGTGCCAGCCTGCGGTGCGCGCCTCCCGCCCAGGCCCCCGGTCCCCGGCTCCAGTCCGCGCCCCGTGCCCGCCTGCCGTGCGCGCCCGGGGGGCCTGCCTCCGCCCGATTTTTCCTCGAACCTTCACCCGTGGACAGTTCGCGCCACAGTTGGGGCCTTGTCGCACCCGATCGCATCCCTCCGGGGCCGCGGCCACGTTCGATCCCCGAGCGGGACACCCGCAGAGGGGCCGCCGGCGGGCCGTTCAGGACGCAAGTCAGCCGCTTGCTGTCCGGTGATGACCGTTAGCGGAAAAGTTGGTGGCGGGCGCGCAGCGTCGCGGGCGCGCAGCGTCGCGGGCGCACAGCCCGCGGCACGCAGAGGGGATGGCACTCACAGCCCGCGGCACCAACAGCCCGCGGCACGCACGGCGGGGCACGCACAGCCGGCCCCGGCCACGTC
>JAICVI010000242.1 GCA_025935415.1 Chloroflexota bacterium | reverse complement strand
TGCTCCGGCTTCGGCAGGATCACGGCGTCGCCGAGCTCGGTCCACTCGCCACGCCTCGTGACGCGCTCGCCGTGGAGCAGCGGCCGAACGGCCGAGACGACCTCCTCGAACCGCCCGACACGATGGTCGAACGGATAGCCGAAGGCCTGGTACTCGGCCTCGTGCCAGCCGCATCCGAGCCCCAGGATCAGCCGCCCGCCGGAGACGGCGTCGAGCGTCGCCGCGATCTTGGCGAGCATCCCTGCCGAGCGGAAGGACGTGCAGGCGACGAGCGGCCCGATCGAGACCTTCTGCGTCACCGCCGCGACGGCCGTCAATACCGTGAAGGCCTCGTGGAGGCCGATCTCCGTCGACTTGTCGCGATAGAAGAAGTGGTCCGCGACCCAGAGGCTCTCGGCGCCGCCGGCCTCCGCAAGCAACGCCAGATCCCGGAGGTCTTCCCAGGGCGTGCCCTTGCCGTCATCGCGCCGCTGGGGCAGCGTCATCCCGATCTTCATGGCTCGATTCTGCGGCAGGGGCGGGTCCGGTTGCGGCCCGCCCTTTCATGAGCCCTCAGTTCGCGACGAACGGCAGGATGAAGTCGTACTCCGACTGGGCGTCGACTCGCCACGAATAGTCCGCACGGTGACATGTGCTGCTGTTCCCGTAGGAAACGACCGCCAACTAGTTCGTCAGGCCGGTCCCTGGGGCGAAGCGGGCAGCAGCACGCCACTCACCGATCCCCTGCCACGTAGCGCCCCCGTCAGCGCTGAGGGCAGCCCGACGGCTGGAGGTTCGTGACCGTCGCATCGACCTGAACCCGCCAATGGTTCGTCTGCCACTCAGGCGACGCAACTGCGAGGTCGTGCACCACGCTGCCGGACGGTTGGCCTGCAATGACGAACTGCTGGGCGATCTCCGCGACTCGATGCGCCTGGATGCTGGGTGCGCAGGCGATAAGCACCGCCGCAGCCAATGCCAGGGCCCCGGGTGACCTCATCTTGGGTCAGTCAGCGTCCGCGAATGTCACGTGAGGACCGGAGATTGACGGAGTTAACGCATTTCCGGCGATTTGCCTGAGCAGCGTCTCGATCTCGGTCGTTCGTTCCAGAAGCCGACGCTGGTTCATGCGAACGACGGCGAGCCACAACGGAAACCAAATCGCCGCGGCCAGAAGGAAGCCGATGGCCAGCGACTGGCCGCCGAAGAACACGATGAGAACGCCGAAAGCGATCCCAACAAACAAGGCTCCCCCCGAAACCGGGACAGCAACGCGCGCCTCGACAATGGAGCCCGCTGGGGATGTGTCCGCGATCGCCCCAGTGATCTCCATCACGAATGGATGGAGCTCCCGCGGGGTTGCCCGCAGATCGAGGTCAGTCCCTGATACGGAACCGCCGAGCCTGAGTCGATTGGCGAGCCTGCCGCCGTCGGACTTCCGACCTTTCCGGGCGGCATCTCCGATGGCACTGGCGAGGGCATGACGCTCCGCGTCCGACCGAAATTGGATCGTCCTTGGGGATGGCGCGGCAAACGGGTTCATGCCTCAGTCAGCGTGACGACACTGGATGGCTCGACTCGGACGGCGGGAAGGCCGAGCGGGTAATCGACCGAATACTCCAGGCGAGGAGCCCGAAGCCGGACAGGACGGCAAGGATTCCGGGCCAGAGCCAGATCGAGTTGTCAGTGCAGGGTTCGCATGCCGCACCGCCCCACTGCGCGAGGAAGAACAGGAAGACGCCGCCCGCGACGAGAAGCAGGGCGATGGCGATCCCTGCCGCGCCGCGCCGCACCCGGCCTTGGTCGAGCGGCCAGCGTGTGGCAATGATCACGATGGTGGAGAGACCCGCGATCGGGACCGCCGGCCACCATTCGAATCTCCACACGAGCAGCGCGGCAACTGCCAGGACGATCGCGAACGCAATCGGGAGGCCGAGGCGCCCGAGCATCGGCGGTCAGACGCCGCGGCGCGTCGCGCCCGTGATGAGGCCGAGGTCGAACTTGCGCTCCTTGCCGTGGATGAGGCGGTCGATGTTGTCCGCGTGCGCAAGCCAGATCAGGACCGGCCCGACCGCGGCCCAGAGGAGGTAGGCCGGCGGAACCCAGCCGGACGCGACGGCCCAGATGAGGAGCATCGCCGGGAACATCGCCGCCGATCCCAGGAGCGAACCCAGCGATACGTATCGGGTCGCGAGGATCACCAGGAAGAACACCGGCGCGGCCAGGATCACCGCCAGCGGCTGGATCACGAGCATCGTCCCGACGCCCGTCCCGACCCCGCGACCGCCGGAGAAGCCGAGGAAGATCGAGCGGACCGCACCGAGCACCGTGGCCCCCGCGGCCACGACCTCGGTCAAAGAATCGCCGCCGGTGACGAGGCGAACGAGCAGGACGGGCAGCGCGCCCTTGGCGAGATCGCCGATGACGACGAGCGCAGCCCACTTTCGACCAAGCGCGCGAAGGGAGTTCGTGCCGCCGGTGCGGCCCGAGCCGATCGTTCGGGGGTCCGGGCCACCGGAGGCGCGCGCGACGAGGACGCCGACCGGGATGGAGCCGGCGAGATACGCCAGCACGACCAGGAGCACGCGGAGCAGCAGCGCTTGGTCCAAACGATCCCCCCGACGCTCGACGGAAGGGCACCGAC
>JAICVI010000130.1 GCA_025935415.1 Chloroflexota bacterium | reverse complement strand
GTGCAGGCCGCTGGCGAAGATGATGATCAGGGGCATGCCGATGACGAAGTACGGCATCGAGTAGAAGATCAAGCTGAGCCCGTTGCCGATCCGGTCGACGACGCCGCCGCGGGCCCAGCCGGATCTCGCCCCCAGCGCCAGCCCGACCACGATCGCGACGAGCTCCCCGAGCCCGATGAGCAGCAGGGTCGGCCCCATCGCCTCCAGCACCACGTCGACCACGGGCTGGCCGCGGTACTTGATGGAGTAGCCGAGGTCACCGGTCAGCGTCTCGCCGACGTAGTCGATGAGCTGGTCCGGGAAAAGCGGCTTGTCCAGGCCCCAGCGGGCGCGGTTCTGCGCGATCAGCTCCGGCGTGAGGTGCGGGTTGCGGGTCACCCGTTCGGGTGAGCCCGGCATCATCCGGAAGAGGACGAAGTTGAGCACGATGATCGCGGCGATCGTCAGGATCGCCTGGAGCACCTTGCGGCCCAGGTAGCGTCCGCTCACCGGTTCCTCAGGATCTCAGGATGCTGGAGGGCCGCCTCGCGGCGGCCCTCCCTGGCACCGAATCTTCCCTCTCGTCGAGGGCTTGCCCGGCGCGCTACTCGTCCTCCGTTGCAGCTGCAGCCTTGCGGCGGCGGCTGCTGTACCACCACGCTCCCACGCCGGCGATGATCACGAGCGCCACCACGATGAGCAGCGGCGTGGTCATCCCCGAGCTCCCGGCGTTGGCAGGAACCGGCGAGGAGCCCGGCGTCGCGGCCGGGCCCGCCGTGCTGCCCGGCGCGGTGGTCGCGACGACCGTCGGGCCCGGGGTCGGGACCGCGGTCGCG
Source organism: Chloroflexota bacterium (assembly GCA_025935415.1). Taxonomy (GTDB): domain Bacteria; phylum Chloroflexota; class Limnocylindria; order Limnocylindrales; family CSP1-4; genus UBA5189. The sequence goes on along the minus strand of JAICVI010000130.1, from coordinate 5,906 downwards.
TCGGTCAGGAGCGTGTAGTCGAGGATCCCATACGTGAACAGCGGGGTGCCGTTCGACGGCATGTTCTGCCAGCCGGCGAAGCGGTCGTTCCGGTAGACGTCGAGGTTGGCGTCGTAGAACAGGACGTCGTACGGCGCCTCGTCGTAGATCAGGTTCTGCATCTGGGCGATCGTGGCCTTGCGCTCGTCGCCGCCCTCCTTCGACTCCTTCGTGTAGAGGTCGTCGTAGGTCTTGTTGCAGTAGTTGCTGTCAGACGACGTGCCGATCTGGTTGCACAGCATCACGTACAGCAGGCCGTTGGGGTCCGGGCTTCCGCTCCAGCCCCACAGCTCGATGTCGTACTTGGCCGTCCCGCCGCCTTCCGGCGGCAGCAGCAGCTCGGTCAACGTGTCGCTGTCGAACTGCTGGTCGTTCACGTCGATGCCGAGCTGGCCGTACCAGTCCTTCACGAACGCGGCGACCTTCTTGTAGTTGTCGTCGGTGTTCGGGTAGTACAGCCGCAGGCTGATCGGCTTGCCTTCCTTGTCGAGGCGCTTGTTGTTGGCGTCGAGCTTGTAGCCGGCGGCATCGAGCTTCTGCTTGGCGGTGTCGATGCTGAAGGTCCGAACGTGGTCCGGCGTGACGTGGAAGTCCGAAAGGACCGGCGGGACGATCGTGTCGCCGACGTCGCCGAAGCCGCCGAGCACCCGGTCGACGAGCGCCTGCTTGTCGATCGCGTAGCCGAGGGCGTCACGGAACGCGGCGTCCTGGAGCGCCTTGGTCGAGGCCCCGCCGTTCGGAATCGTCTTGCCCGTGCCGGTGCCGTAGGTGTTGAACGCGAGCTGCGTCCAGCCATTGGCCGCGCCCGCGACGGCGGTGTATGTCGCCGTATCGGCCTGGAGCTGCTTGAACTGGTCGGCGTTCACGCCATGGACGTAGTCCAGCTCGCCGTTCTTCAGGGCCTGGACCATGGTGTCGCCGTTGTCCGGGAAGAAGCGCAGGACCACCTCGTCCTCGAAGCCCTGCTTGCCCCAGAAGTTGGGGTTGCGGACGAAGCGCGCGAAGTTGCCGGTCTTCCACTCGGCGAGCGTGTACGGGCCCGTCCCGACGAGCGGGGCGTCGAACTTCTCCGCGGCGATCTTCTTGTAGTCGTCCTTCTTCCAGATGTGCTCAGGGAGGATCGGCACGTAGATCTGGAAGATGCGGTCGGACGGATCGGTCGTGTAGGCGATGAACGTCGTCGGATCCGGGCACTCGACCTTGGTGACGCCCGCGTCGGTGAGGCCGGGATCCAGGTAGCCGGAGCCGATGTAGGCGCCGTCATCCTTGTGCGCCGCGATCGCGAGGCCCCATGAGAAGCACACGTCCGCGGACGTCGCGGGCTCGCCGTCGGACCACTTCCGGCCCTCGCCGATCTTGAACGTGACGCGATCCGCGCTCCGCTCCCAGCTGTCCGCGAATCCCGGGGCCGGGTGGGCGTCCTTGTCGAAGTCGACGAGCAGGCTGTAGGTCAGCTCGAAGGCCTCGTAGCCGACGACCAGTTCCGTGTTGAACGGGTTCGACGAATCCAGGTCCTGGGTCGTCCCGACCGTCAGCACGACCGGATCCGCCGCGCTGACGGGCGCGACGGCCGTCGTCGCCCCCAGCAATGCGAGGATTGCCAGCAAGCCGGCCGCTCTGCGGCCCTGGGGCGATCGCATGTGCTCCTCCTCCGTCGCTGCCTCGTTAGGTCGACTCCTCCTCCGGAGTCGCCCCGGACGCGCGGTGTGACGCTAGGTTCGCACGCGCTCCCTATCAGCGCAACGCATTCCGTCGTTCCGTCAGGGCACGGATGCGAGATTCGTCGCGAGCGTCGGCCGGTCGATCGCGAATGCCGCGAGCCGCTCGTCCCGGCGGCGCGCCCTCGGATTCAGGGCCAGCTCCGCGAGCCAGAGCCCGAACAGGGCCGCGAACTTGTAGGCGTGCGCCGATCCCAGCGCGACCACCACCCCCGGGTGGTCCGGCAGCCGATCGACCACGAAGTCGCGATCCGGCGTGACGGTGTACAGGCAGGTCTTGGTCTTCGCCGGCGCGCCCGCCGCCGCGGGCAGGTGCCGCTCCAGGAAGGCGCCGCAGCGGTCCAGGCAGTCGAGGTCGGGGTCGAAGCTGCGAGTTCGAGCCGTCGTCTGGCGGCCGCCGATGTCCTGGCCGAGCTTCGGGCCCGGCCCGCGCCACGTCGGGAAGCCGTAGAACGACGGCAGGTCCAGCCAGATCCAGATCGGGAACCGTTCGGGGGAGAACGCTTCGGGCTCCCGGGCCTGGTACCAGGTCACCTGCTCGCGGGTCACGCTGAGGGGCAGGGGATTGCCGAGGGGCGCGAGCAGGTCGTTGGTCCAGGCGTCGGTCGCGAGGACGACCGCGCCGGCCGTCAGGCTCGGCCCGTCCTCGAGGACGATCTCGAGCTCGCCGCCGTGGTCCCGGATCTCCTGGACTGCGGCGTGTTCGCGAAGCTCGGCCCCGGCCTCGCGCGCGAGCCGCTGGTGGGCCGTGTTGCCCCGCTCCGGATCCGCGATCCCCCCGGCCCCCTGGAATAGGCCACGCGTTCCGGGGTCGAGCCGCCACTGCGGCCAGCGCCGCATCACCTCCGCCTCGTCCAGCCATTCGAACGGCACCCCGACGGCCGTCATCGCGGCGGCGTAGTCGTCGATCGATTCGGCCGCGCCGACCGGCGCCAGGTCGAGGCCCCCGGTGATCGTGATGACCCGTTCGCCCGACGCAGCCTCGACCTCCCGCCAGGCCGCCTGGGCCTCGATCGCCAGCTCGACGTAGTCGGCGCGGTGGTAGGACAGCCGCGTGATCCGTGAGACGTCCTGGGAAGCGCCACGGTCGTGGCCGAGCTCGAACTGCTCCAACCCGAGGATCCGGCAACCCCCGCCCGCGGCCGCGAGCCGGTACGTGGCCGCGCTGCCGATGCCGCCCAGCCCGACGACGATCGCGTCGTAGTCCGCCACGCGGAGACGATAGCCGACGCCCTAACCTCGATCCCGATGCCGCCGACGACGATCTCGACCGGCACCGCCGCGCCGGTGGATCCTGCCGCGCTCGGGCTGGAGGTGCGCCAGGACGTCCGGGTCCGTGCCCGCGACGGCGTCGAGCTCTCGCTGAACCTGTTCCTGCCGGCCGCGGGGGCAGGGTCCGCTGGCGACCCGGCGCCGGTCCCCGCGGTCCTCAACGTCGATCCCTACCGGAAGGACGACTGGTCCGCCGGCTGGGACCTCTCGCTCGCGTCGTACCTGGCCCGGCACGGCTACGCCTACTGCCGCCTGGACGTGCGGGGGACCGGCAGCTCCGGCGGCGTGGCCCTCGACGAGTACACGGCCGAGGAGACGCAGGACGGCCACGATGTGGTCGAGTGGCTCGCCGCGCAGCCGTGGTGCTCCGGCGCCGTCGGCATGTGGGGGCTGTCCTATGGCGGCTTCACCGCGATCCAGGTCTCGGCGACACGCCCGCCACACCTCCGCGCGATCGTGCCCATCCAGGCGACCGACGATCGCTACACGGACGATGTCCACTACGTCGGCGGCGCGATGACCGTCAGCGAGCTCTCGCAGTACGCGGTCAGCCAGGTGGCCATGAACGCGCTGCCGGCCCTGCCGCAGGGGGCTGCCGATGCCTGGACCGAGCCCTGGCGGGCACGCTGGCGCGACCGCTTGGACGCGACGCCGGTGTGGCTCCTCGAGTGGGCGCGACGGCAGCGCGACAGCGCCTACTGGCGCCAGGGCTCGCTCGCCCCCGACTACGGACGCGTCGAGGCGGCCGTGCTGCACATCACCGGCTGGATGGATGCCTACGTCGATGCCGCGTTCCGGATGCAGGCGCGCTGCGTGAACGCGGCGGCGCGTCGCACGATCGTCGGGCCGTGGGTACACGGCCTCCCCGACCACGCCTACCCCGGGCCGAACATCGACTGGCTCCGGGAGATGGTCAGGTGGTTCGATCGCTGGCTCAAGGGCGAGCGGAACGGCGCCGACCTGGAGCCCGCGCTCACGTGGTTCCACCGCGATCCGACCCCGCCCGAGAAGTTCCCGAAGCGGCTCCGGGGGGAGTGGCGCGCGACGCCTGCCTGGCCGCCGGCGTCACCCTCCATGCGCACGTTCTTCCTCGGGACCGGCCGGCTCACCGCTGCGCCTGGCCAGCAGGCCGCTGACACCTTCGCCCACGAGCCCACGGCCGGCATGCGGGGAGGCTCCCTGTGCTGGGGCGCCGGCCATCCCCCGAATGGCCTGGCGGCCGATCTCCGCCTCGAGTCGGGCGCCGGGCCGACCGCCGTCTCCGCGCCGCTCCACGCCGCGCTGGACGTCCTCGGTGTTCCCGTGGCGGTCCTGCACGTCGCTTCGAGCCACCCCGTGGCCACGATCGTCGCGCGCCTCGGCTGCGTGGCGCCGGACGGCTCGATCGAGCAGGTCTCCGAGGGAATCCTGAACCTGACGCATCGCGATTCGCACGCCGAACCCGCGCCCCTCGAGCCAGGCCTCACGTACGAGATCCGGGTCCCCCTCCGCGTCGCCGGCTACCGGTTCCCCGCCGGCCACCGGGTTTACCTCGGCCTCGCCAGCGCGCACTGGCCCGTGATCTGGCCGTCGCCCGGCAGAGCCGAGCTGACGATCAGCGTCGGGAGCGAGACCCGGTCGCGGCTCGAGCTGCCGATCGCGCCGGCTGCCGGCGAAGTCACGGCCCCGCCGGTGTTCGGCGAGCCGGTCGCGCTTCCCGAGGTCGGCAGCGAGACGAGCGAGCCGAGCCGCTGGGAGGTCGTCGAGAACGACCATGAAGGACGTGTCGCGATCCACGAGGCGTCGACCACACAGCTCCCCGACGGCGCCAGCACGCTCTACGTCGGCGAGACCCTCGACATGGTGGCGTGGAAGCGGGCGCCGGGGACGGGCCGCTTCGAGAACGCCTGCGAGTACCGGCTGGAGCGCGACGGCCACCGCATCGTCGTCGTCGCCGACGGGACGACCATCGCCACCGAGTCCGCCTTCGACATGGCCGCGCGCCTTCGGGTCGACATCGATGGGGAGGCGTTCTTCGAGCGCGACTGGCGGGAGCGGATCCCCCGCGACCTGCTCTAGCCCGAGCTGCTCTCGCGCGAGCCGCCCTGGGGTTCGATGCCCCGCACGTAGCGGTCGAACCAGCCCAGCATCCGGGTCATGTGATCGATCCGGCGGTCCGGCCGCCCCGCCGTGAAGTAGACGTGCGACTCCTCCGGGTAGAGCACGTACTCGACGGTTCGCTGGAGCACCCGCAGGGCGGTGAAGAGCTGGAGGTTGTCCTCCGGCGGGCAGCGCAGGTCGGCCTCGCCCTGGAGCAGCAGCAACGGCGCCCGGATGTTTGCCACGTTCGCGAGGGGACTCTGCCGCCAGAGCTTCTCGACGCCCTCGGGGTCGAGTGGCGCGCCCAGCAGCGACATCCGGTTGAAGTCCACGCCCGCGTCCCCGACCGACCAGGCCGAGACCTGGTTGATCACGCCCGCAATGCTGACCCCGGCCTTGAAGCGGTCCGTCGTGCCCATCAGCCAGTTGATCATGAAGCCGCCGTACGACAGCCCGAGCGCCCCGAGCCGGTTCGCATCCGCGAGCCCCAGCGAGATCACATGATCCAGAGCCGCGTGGACGTCGTCCGCGTCCGGGCCGCCCCAGCTCCCGAGATGCGGCCGGATCCAATCGCGGCCGTAGCTCGTGGAGCCGCGGATGTTCGGCAGGACGACGCGGTACCCGCGGGCGCAGAGGAGCACCGCCTCGATCGACGGCGCCGGCGCCCAGGCCCCGAGCGGTCCCCCGTGGATGCTGACGATCGTGGGGAGCGGCTCGTCGCCCGCGCCGGCCGGCGAGGCGACCCACGTGTCGATGGGCCCTCCAGCGCCCGGCACCGCGAGCTCCCGCATCTCGGGC
>JAICVI010000069.1 GCA_025935415.1 Chloroflexota bacterium | reverse complement strand
TCTCTAACGGTTGCCGACGCACGCTCGGCCGGGCCGCTCAAGCGGACCGGCCGAGGATCTCCAGCAGCATCCGGTTGAACTTCGGCTCGTCGGCGTCCATCGCGAAGTGGACGTTCCCGGGCTTGCCGCTGCGGAACCGGAAGTCGCAGACCGTCCGCCCGAGCGACAGGTCGGCGTGGACCTCCACGTCCACCGGGATGTGCTCCGTGGTCAGGATCGAGGGGTCGATGATCGCGCAGACCGCGAGCGCATCGTGGACGGGGGCCGCCAGCGCGTCGCCCCGGCGCGGCATCGGCTGGGTGGCGTCGTAGCCGTCGATCCGCTGCAGGACGAAGCGCGCCGCGGCTTCCCCCGCGGGAGTGCCAAGGGCCCGGAGACGCGCGGCGTCGTCGGTCGAAACGAGCGCCCGATGCGTGGCGTCGAGCGGGACCATGCGGATCGGGGCACCGCAGTTGACGACGATCCGTGCTGCCTCGGGATCCAGCCAGATGTTGAACTCGGCCGAGGCGGTGATGTTCCCGTGGTCGTGGGCGCCGCCCATGATCACGATCTCGGGGATGAACTCGAGAATGCGCGGCTCCTTCACGATCGCCATCGCGATGTTCGTCAGGGGGCCGACGGGGCACAGGACGATGTCGCCGCTCGACGCGAGATACGTCTCGATCAGCCAGTCGACCGCGTTGCCGGGCTGGAGCCTCGCGCCGTTCGAGACCGGCGGCAGGTCGAGCATGTCCCCATGGATCCTCGCGGCCATGCCGCGCTTGACGTCCATCCGAACGAGCGGCCGATCGATGCCGCGGTAGACCGGGACCTCCGGCATCCCGATGAAGTCGAAGACGCGGAGCGTGTTCTCCGTCGTGTACTCGATGGAGGTGTTGCCGTTGACGCTGGTCGCGCCCACGAGCTCGAGGTCCGGCGAGAGCGCGGCCGTCATGAGCGCGACGGCGTCGTCGGTGCCGGTATCGACGTCGAGGATCACTTTGGTTGGCATGCCCCAAGTCTGCCGCGGCGTGCCTTGTGCCGCACCGCGGCCGCGCAGTACCGTCCTGCCATGGCAGACGACGGATCGCAGAAGCCCGTCGGCTTCAACATCGACATCGGCGAGATCCTCCGCGACGCCACGAAACCCCGGCGTCGGCGGACCGCGACGCGGACGACGAGCTCCAACGACATGGATGCCGCCCTGCGCCGGGCGGTTCGGGTGGAGCTCGCGGGCGTCGAGCGGGCGCTGAAGGACCTCGCGGTCGAGGTCGGCAAGCTGCGGCGATCCAACGACGATCTCGCAGCGAGGGTCGCGCGGCTCTCGAAGGGCTAGCGCGTCGCGCGGGTCAGCGGGTCAGCTGGCCAGGCGGCGGCTCGTCATCGGCCCAGGTCAAGGATTGCCGCTCGGACGCGATCCGGCGTCGCGGGCAGCTCGGTGATGCGCACGCCGACCGCGTCCCGGATGCCGCCGAGGATCGCGGGCGCCGTCGGGATGAGCGCGGGCTCGCCGACCCCCTTCGCCCCGTACGGACCGGACGGCTCCGGGTCCTCGACCAGGATGCACTCGATCTCCGGCATGTCCCCGGCGGTCGGGATCAGGTAGTCATGGAGGTTCTCCGTCCGACCTGGCACGTACGCCTCCATCAGGGCCATTCCGAGGCCCTGCGCGATGCCGCCGTGGATCTGGCCCTCGACCTGGGTCGGGTTGATCGCCCGACCGACGTCGTGGGCCGCGACGATCTTCCGGACCTTCACGGTGCCGAGCCCGGGGTCGACCTCGACGAGCGCGATCTGGGCTCCGAACGCGTAGCTCTGGTAGGGCACGCCCTGGCCGTCGCGGTCCAGCGGCGTCGTGTCGGGGTCGAAGGTCCCCCGGCCTGCGAGCACGCACGACGTCTCGGCGTCCGTCACCGGGACGTCCGCGAGCTCGGCTAGCTCGATCGTCGCAACACGGCCGGCGGCATCGGTGACCTCGATGCGCGCCGGGCGTCCGGCGCGCTCAGGTTGGACGTCGATCGTTCCGTCCTCGACCTCCGCGAGGGCCAGGATCTGGCGCCGGAGCTCCTCGCCGGCGAGTCGCGCGGCATTCCCGGAGACGAAGGTCTGGCGGGACGCGGAGGACTTGCCGGCGTCGGCAGTTCTGTCCGTGTCCCCGCTCACGAGATCGACGTCGCCGGCCGCGACGCCGAGCGCGTCGGAGGAGATCTGCACGAGGACCGTGGATGCGCCCTGGCCGATGTCGACCGCGCCGCACAGGAGGACGACGCGCCCGTCGCGCGTGACGCCCATCTCGATCGTGGACGGGTTCGCGAGCGCGGTGTTGCCGATGCCGTACCACATCGCCCCGATGCCCACGCCCTGCCGCGCTCCGCGGCCATCCGCCGTGTCGGTGCGCTCGTTGTGGGCACGCGCCCCGGCGCGCAGCGCCTGCCAGTGCGGGCGAAGGGCCTCGAGACAGGCGCCGAGCCCTGCGCTGGCCGCCAGCCGCTGGCCGCTCGGCGTGCGGTCGCCGGCGCGAATCGCGTTCGCGAGGCGAAGCTCCAGCGGGTCCTGGCCCAGCTGCGCGGCGAGGTCGTCCATGAGGGCCTCGTGGGCGATCGACGCCTGCGGCACGCCAAAGCCGCGAAATGCGCCCGCCGGCGGGTTGTCCGTGTAAACGGCCCGGGTCGTGGCGAGCACCGCGTCCCAGCCGTAGGGGCCCATCGCGTGCACCGGGACGCGGTTTGCCACCGTCGGGCCCCACGACGCGTAGGCGCCGGTGTCGAAGTCGCCGTGGAAGCGAAACCCCTTCAGCCTGCCCTCGGCATCGGCCGATGCGGTTGCGTGGATCCGCGCCGGGTGGCGCTTGGGGCTCGCCGCCATGGACTCCGGTCGCGTCCAGACGGCGCGGCAGGGCCGGCCCGTCCGCCAGGCGGCAATGGCGATGAGCGGATGGACCCCGAGATCGAGCTTCCCCCCGAAGCCGCCGCCGCAGGCCGTCGGGATGATCCGGACGCTCGTCGGCGGCAGGCCCAGGATCAGCGCGACCTCATCGCGGTCCATGTACGGCGTCTGGGTGCTGACGGTGAGCTCGATGCGGTCGCCGACGCGTCGTGCGACACCCGCCTCGGGCTCGATGTAGGCGTGCTCGACGTGGGTCGTCTGGACGTCGACCTCCGCGGTGACCGCGCCATCCGCCAGCGCGAGCTCGATGTCACCGGTCGCGAGCCGCCCCTCGATGAGGATGTTGCCCGGCGAGGCTTCGTGCAGCTGCGGCGCGCCCGGCGCGAGGGCCTGCTCGATCGTCCGCAGCGGCTCCTCGGGATGCCACTCGATGGGAACGTCGCGATCGTCGATGGCGGCGATCGTCTGCTCGTCGCCGACGAGCGCCAGCACCGCTTCGCCGCGGTGCCGCACGTGTCCGTCGGCGAGCGCCGGCTGATCCTTGCCGGTCGGGTAGATGCCGTAGCGGTTCTGACCCGGCACGTCACCCGCCGTCAGGACATCGACGATCCCGGGGTGGCTCGTGCGGAACGCTGCCAGGTCGCCGATCTCGAATCGCGCTCGCGCGTGCGGCGATCGGACGGCGCGGACTGCCAGGATGTCGTCCGGGCGGTGGTCCGCGCCGTACCGGGCCGTGCCGAGAACGCGTGCGAGCCCGTCGACCTTCGGGAGCCTGGCGCCCACGGCTGCCCCCGCCGGCACGCGCAGCGTGGCTGCGGGCGACCCGCTGACAGCGCCCGCGAGGCGCTCGTCCCGGGCAGCGGCGATCGCCTCGACGATCTTCACGTAGCCGGTGCAGCGGCAGAGGACGCCGCCGATGCCGTCGCGGATCGCCTGGGCATCGGCGCGCGGATTCTCCCGCAGGAGCGCGTCGGCGGCCATGAGCATCCCGGGCGTGCAGATGCCGCACTGCGCCGCGCCGTGCCGGAGGAACGCCGCCTGCAGGTCGAACGTGACCCGGGGCGCGCCGTCGCGGCCCCAGGCGTCGCCGTGCGCCAGGCCCTCGATGGTCGTCACCGTCGATCCCGCCGTCTGGGCGAGCGGGACGAGGCACGACTCGACCTGACGGCCGTCCATCCGGATCGTGCACGCGCCGCAGTCCCCTGCCTCGCAGCCGACCTTCGTGCCGGTCAGGCCGAGATCGTCCCGCAGGACGTCGGAGAGGCGGCGCATGGGGTCTCCGGTGATGCGCAGGCCGCGACCGTTGACCGTGAGCTCCACGGCGGCGGAAGACTCCCGCGAGATTCGCGACGGCGTGGCCTCGGCCGTCATGCCAGCACCTCGGCCACCGCGCGTCGAACGAGCTCGAGGGCGGCTTCGCGGCGGTAGGCGGCGCTGCCGCGGACATCGTCGATGGGTCGCAGGTGCTCGAGATGCTCCGGGTGCACGTGCGCCTCGACCGAGGCGGCCGTCGCCGCAGCAGGGAGACCCGCGAGCGCTGCCTCGAGGCCGGGCAGCCGTTGCGCCACCTCGGAGCACGCCCCCACGGCGACGCGCGCCCGCACGATCGCTCCCGCGGCGTCGATCTCGGCGATCGCGGCGACCATCGCGATCGAGATCACGAGGTAGGCCCGCGAGCCCAGCTTCTCGAAGGTCGATCGGACGGTCGTGTCCGGCAGCGGCTCCGGGACGAAGAGTCCCGTCACGAGCTCGTCGGGCCCGCGGGCGATGCGCCGATTCCCGAGCACGAACGAGCCGACGGGCACGATCCGGGCGCCGGTGCGCGAGGCCACCTCGACCTGGGCATCGAGCGCCAGCAGGTTCGGCATGCCGTCCGCCGCGGGCGACGCATTGCAGACATTGCCAACGACCGTGCCGCGAGCCTGGATCTGCTTCCCGCCGATGGTCAGCGCCGCCGCGCGCAGCCCGTCGAACAGCGCCGGCAGGCCGGCCTCCGCGAGCTCGGCCCACGTCGCGAGCGCGCCGATCCGCCAGCCGCCCGGAGCCGCCTCGATCCCCCGAAGCCGGCCGATGGCCGTCACATCCAGCACGTCGTCCACGAGCGGGCGACCCACCCGCGACGGGTAGTGATCGGTCGCGCCCGCGAGGACCGTCCAGCCAGCGCCGCCGGGGGCCGGCCCCGCGAGCGCGCCGAGCGCGTCTCCGAGCTGCGCGGGGCGGAGGTAGGCGCCCATGGCCGAGCGCGGGCTACGGCGCCGCGACGAGCGGCAGCACCCGCTCCGCGAGGATCTCGATGGACGCCGGGTCCCAGTCGAGTGGGTTGAGGATCAGGTCGTCGACGCCGCCGAGCGCCTCGATCTTGCCCCGAATCCGCTCGGCCACCGCCTCGGCCTCGCCGAGGAGGTAGAACTCCTGCCAGTACGGCAGGTCCATCCCGGAGTAGACGGAGAACTTCGGCGCGGCGGATTCGGGCTTCTCGCCCGGCTCGAGGATGTGAACGAAGTTCGAGTAGACCCGGCGCATGGAGTCCGGGTCGCGCCCGAACTCGCCCATGAGCTCCCGGATCCGGGCCCAGTCGCCGCTGACCATCTCGGCCGTCGCGGAGCTGTGGGGCACCCAGGTCTCGGCATACCTCGCGATCCGGCGGAGCACCGGCGTGATCGTGTCGACGCCCTCGCCGTAGATCTTCTCGGAGGGCTGGGTCCCGCCCCCGATCCAGATCGGCGGATGCGGCTTCTGCACGGGCTTGGGCTCGATCGTCAGATGCTCGAACTGGTAGTAGGTCCCCTCGTACGACACGTCGTCGCCGGCCCAGAGCGCGGTGATCGCCTCCAGCATCTCGTTCATCCGGCGGCCGCGCTCCTTGATCGGGATGCGCAGGGCGGCGAACTCCTCCTTGTTCCAGCCGACCCCGACCCCGAGGATCGAGCGACCACCCGACAGCAGGTCCAGCGTCGCCCACTCCTTCGCGAAGGCCACGGGATCGCGGAACGGCAGGACGATCACGAGCGTCCCGAGCCGGATCGTGCGGGTCACGCCCGCGAGGGCGGACAGGAGCGACACGGGCTCAAGCCAGGCGACCCGGTACGCCGGCGGCGCGATCAGCAGGTGGTCGATCAGCATCGCGCTGTCGAAGCCGAGATCCTCCGCGCGACGGAGGTAGGAACCCATCTCCTGGAGGCCCGCCGTGCGCTCGCCGATGGCGTAGCTCGGCAGTCGAAGCCCGTATCTCACCGTCGCGGCGCTCGGCGATTCACGGGTGGCTGCATCAGCGCGACTCCTCAGTGGCCGCCGGCGGCCGGGTCGCCACCGACGACCTCTGCTGCGCGCGCTGCGGGCGGCGTGTTTCGGCTCCTGCCGATCTGCACGGCACCGTCGATCAGGACCATCGAGATCCCCGGCAGGTCGCCGACGGCGAGCGCCTCCAGCGCGGAGCCCGCGGATGAGCCGACCGGCGCGTCGCACAGCACGATGTCCGCGGCGCCGCCTGTCGCCAGCACCCCGACGTCGAGCTTGTGCACGCGGGCCGTGTTCCCGGTGGCCATCGCGACCGCCAGCTCTGGCGCGACCCCTCCGAGCGACGCCAGGTGCGCCATCGTCCGGAGGATCCCGAGCGGCACGACGCCCGTGCCCGAGGGCGCATCGTTGCCGAGGATCACGCGGCCGAGGCCGCCCGTCGCGCCTGCGGTCGTCCGGAGGGCGTGGAGGGCGGCGCGCCCGTTCCCGCAATGGACGATCTCGATGGCCATGTCGCTCTCGCCGATGACGCGCTCGATGTCCCGGTCGGACATCGGCGTGGTCCCGCCATTGATGTGGCCCACGATGTGCGGCCGGGCCTCCAGCACCGCGTCCGCGGCGATGGGGTTGGAGCCGGCGATCGATGGCCCGCCCGTATGAAAGGTCACGGTCATGCCGTGCTGCTTCGCCCAGGCGACCATCGGGGCAGCCTGCTCACCTGTCTTCACGCTGCCGAGCCCGATCTCACCGACGAGCTGCACGCCGCCCGCGGCCATCTCCGCGAAGTCGTGCTCCTCCAGGCCGAGCTCGAGGATCGGAGCGCCGCCGTGGACTTTCACCCCCGCGGGCCGGAGCGAACCCCACGCCTTGGCGGCGACGATCGCGAGCGCCTTCAGCCCCACGACGTCCTTCGGCCGCCCCGGCAGGTGGACCTCGCCGGCGGAGATGACCGTGGTGACGCCGCCGTGCAGCCCGGATTCGATGAAGCTCTGGGTCTGCTGTCGCGGGGTGAAGTCGCCGAAGACGGGGTGGGCGTGCGAGTCGATGAGGCCCGGCATCGCCGTCGTGCCCCTGGCGTCGATGACCTGGTCGACGTCGCCGGGGTCCAGACCCCGCCCTACCGCCTCGATCCGGCCATCGGCGATGACGATCGAATCGGCGTCCGCCACGGGGGCGTCGACGTCACCGGACGCGACGGCACCGATGTTCCGGATGAGCGTCCGCATGGCCAGCCCCGGGTCGGTCGCGGCAGGCCTAGCGGAGCCCGTCTTCGCCGACGACGTCCTCGGCCTTGAGGCCGCCGACGCGGGCATGCGGCCGGCCGCCGTCGGAGACGGCCAGGGCGAGGAGCAGCTCATCGGACGCGGGGGCGTCCGGGACGCTGATCGTCATCGCGTCGAAGTGCGACCGGACGAGCATCGCCTTGATGTGGTGCACGGGGATATCGAGGCTGGCGCCCATGGCGGCGCGCTTCTTCACCGACGGCAGGATGGAGACCCCGCCCACGGCATCGCGGGTCGGGGCGCCGAACTTCGGGTGGAGGCACGCGGCGATGTGCTCGAGCTCACCAGCCTCACCGACGATCCCACCCTTGCCGTAGGCCTCGACCGGGGTGCCGAGCGCCGCCTTGGCGCGGGCCGTCAGCTCCTTCCCGAGGAGCTCGCCGAAGTCCACCAGCTCGGAGAGGTCGTCGCCGTTCACGCCGGCGTAGGGGTTCTTCACGACGACCGCGACGGCGACGCGACGAAGGGGCTTCGCGAGCGGCTTCCCGCCCTCCTGGTGCAGCTCTTCCACGAACGTCGCCCACTTGCGGATCGTGACCGCCACGCCGAACCTCCTCGCCGAATGCTGCCCTCGGTCGAGCGAGTCTAGCGCCGAGCCGGCGCGCCGAGCCCGACGTTGCAGCCGTGCACCAAAGGCGTTGCAGGGCGGTCCGGCGTAGTTGCGCGTCGACCCCTGATGCGATCCAATGCGGCGCAACGGGGTTTCCGATACCTGCCAGTCGGAGGTTGTTCATGCGCGTTCGGATTTCCATCGTCCTCGCCGCGCTCGCGGTCAGCCTGCTCCTGCCGGGCTTCGCCGCCGCTCGTGGCGACAGCGCGGCTGCGGCGGCCAAGGCGGAGCACGATCGCATCCTCGCCTACTGGACGCCGGCGCGAATCGCCGCGGCCAAGTGGCGCGACTTCAGCATCGATGCCAAGACCGGCAAGGTCACCGCGAACAAGGGCAAGCCCGGCGGTGGCACCGGTGGCACCAGCACCGGCGCCTCGTGGACCGGTGGCGGCCAGGTCTCGAAGAGCGTCGGGCGGATCCTGTTCTCCGCCGGCGGCTCGCAGTGGATCTGCTCCGGCACGGTCGTCGCCGGTGGCGCCAACGGCTACTCGGTTGTCCTTTCCGCCGGCCATTGCGCCTATGACGGGACGGACGGTTGGTCGTCCAACTTCGTCTTCTACCCGAACTTCGATGCCGAGCCGACGTACACCTGCGCCGGGCGGGTCAACGGCTGCTGGACGGCGACGCGACTGGGGATCAACGCCGGGTTCTACCCGAGCGGCTTCGGCCCCGACTCGGCCCTTCGGGTCGATTACAGCTTCGCGTACCTGCCCAACAGCTCCTCTGGCGAGCTCGACCAGAGGTTCCCCGGCTTCGGCCTGAAGACCAGCGGCGCCGCGGTCGGCGATCCGCAGTGGGCGTTCGGGTTCCCGGCCGAGGGCAAGTACCACGGCCTGGACCTCATCTACTGCAACGGCAACACGGTCAACGACCCCAACGGCGTCGGCACGTGGGGCCTGGCCTGCAACATGAACGGTGGCTCGTCCGGCGGCGGCTGGCTCTACGGCTCCAGCAACCCCGGCACGGACAACACCAAGCAGCTGTCGTCCGTGAACTCCTACGGCTACAGCGGCCTGTCGTACATGTTCGGTCCGAAGTTCACAAGCGCGACCACGACGGTGATGGGTGACGTCATCGACGGGAGCGCCACGAGCGGGACGACCGTCCTGCACTGAGCTCGAAAGCACGCGCCGCCGCCGGCATCGCCGGCGGCGGCGTTTCTATGTCCGGCCCTCGGTCGCCCACCAGCGCAGGTACGGGCCCGGGTCGACGCCGCAGAGCTTGCACAGCTCCCGGAACGCCCGCGTCCGCTCGCCGCGATCGGCGGTATTGAACTTCAGGAAGAGCGGGCGGAGCTCCCAGTCGAACGCCTCCCTGGCCTTGCGGTGGATGAACGCGAGCCGAGCCGCAGCATGGACTGCCGCCTCGCCCTCGTCCCGCAGGGAGGCGCGGAACAGCGCCTCGACCATCGCCGGCGTCCGAAGCTCGGTCGCGAGGTCGAGGGCGACGCTCAGCCCGCCGTAGAAGACCGCCTCGCCGAGGCCCGCGACGACGGCCGCCTCGCGATCCGCCTCCAGGTTCGGGTCGTTGCCGAGGTACTTCGCGGCCTGCAGCCGTTGCTCGAGGCGGCCCGTGCGCAGCTGCTCGATAACGGCGGCCCGCGCAGTCCTGGTACCTAGCGCGAGCAGCGCCTCGAGGTCGCGCCAGTCGCTGCCCGCACGCTCCAGCAGGAAGCGTTCGGCCTCGGCGCGATCCTCGCCCTCCACCGCCTTGAGTGCCTCGAGGTCGTAGCCGACGCCGTCGTGCCAGGCCTCGTAGTCGATGTTCGTGCTCGCCATGAAGCGATCGAAGGCGTCGGACCGACCGGACACGGAGGCGAGACCCACCACAGCCCTACTGTCGCGCCGCGGACAGCCGCTCGAGGATCACGCGCTTGACGTTCTCCAGCGGCACGCGCTCCTGGGTCATCGCGTCGCGATCGCGGATCGTCACCGCGCGGTCCTCGAGGGTCTCCACGTCCACCGTCACGCACCACGGGGTCCCGATCTCGTCCTGGCGCCGGTACAGCTTCCCGATCGCGGCCGTGTCGTCGTAGACCGCCATGCAGTCCTTCGCGAGGTCGTCGCGGAGGTTGTGGGCCAGCTCCACGATGTCCGGCCGCTTCTTCAGCAGGGGCAGCACGGCGACCTTGTAGGGCGCGAGATCCGGGTGCAGCCCGAGGACGACGCGCTTCTCGCCGCGCACCTCCTCCTCGCGGTAGCTGTCGATCAGGAAGGTGAACGCGGACCGATCCGGCCCGCCGGCCGTCTCGACGATGAACGGCACGAAGTGCTCCTCGGTCGCCGGATCGAAGTACTCCAGGTTCTCGCCCGACTCGGCCTGGTGGCGCGACAGGTCGAAGTCGCCGCGGTTGTGGATGCCCTCGAGCTCCTTCCACCCGAACGGGAAGCGGTACTCGACGTCGATCGCCTTCTTGGCGTAGTGCGCGAGCTCGTCGGGGGCGTGCTCGCGGAAGCGCAGGCGCGAGGGCGTGACGCCGTAGCGCGTGTACCAGTCCCAGCGCCGCGGGAGCCATTCCTCGAAGATCGCGGCGGCCTGGTCCGGGCGAACGAAGTACTGCATCTCCATCTGCTCGAACTCGCGCATCCGGAAGACGAAGTTGCCCGGGCTGATCTCGTTTCGGAAGCTCTTGCCGATCTGGGCGATCCCGAACGGCAGCTTCTTGCGCGACGACTGCTGGACGTTCTTGAAGTTGACGTAGGAGCCCTGGGCGGTCTCGGGGCGGAGGTAGACGGCCGCGGCGTCGTCCTCGAGCGGACCCATGAAGGTCTTG
>JAICVI010000180.1 GCA_025935415.1 Chloroflexota bacterium | reverse complement strand
GCACCGGCGCACTGAGGCGCGTCAGCGCGGCTCGAAGGTCAGGATCAGCACGCCGCCCTTGGTGGCTGTGGAGTCCGTCAGCTTGAGCTGCGCCTCGGCGCCATCGCGGAAGAGCTTCTTGCCGGTGCCGAGCACGACCGGATAGACCATCAGCCGGTACTGGTCGACGAGGTCATTCGCGATCAGGGTCTGCACCAGCTCGCCACTACCGATGACCTGGATGTCCTTGCCGGGTGCCGCCCGCAGCTCGTTGACCGCCTTCGGAACGTCGCCCGAGATGAGCGTCGAGTTTTCCCAGGTGAGCGGCTCCTTCAGCGTCGTCGAGACGACGTGCTTGCGGAACCGGTTCATGAACTTGCCGTACGGCTCGTCGGGCGGCACGTTCGGCCAGAAGTTGGCGAAGATGTCGTAGGTTCGCCGGCCGAGCAGCAGGCCATCCGTGTGCTCGAACGAGTCGAGGACGACGCTGCTGTCGTTGTCCTCGCCGTCGTCCAGCTCGGTCGCCCAGCCACCCTTCGTGAAGCTGCCGCTGGTGTCCTCTTCAGGCCCGCCGGGGCCCTGGTAGACGCCGTCGAGCGTCAGGAACTCGCTGACCACGATCTTTGCCACCACTGTCCTCCTTCGAAGGCGGTAAGGGTGACGCAGCGATCGAAAGTCGGCCGGGATGCCGACGGTCGCATCGAACATCTGTGCTATCGTCGGAGGTGGTCGTCGCGTCTCGCGATACGCCTCCGCGTGGTCACCTCCCCTTTTCGAACGGGCCGTGCGTTCTGCCATCGCTGTTCGGGAAGGCCCAGGTGTCGCCCCCCATGGTCGAGCCCGTCCCGCTCCATCCGGTCAGCCGGCGACACCTCGAGGAGCTCCGCGGCGAGCTCGGAATCCTCCGCCACGCGACCGGTGCGAAGCCCGACCCCAGCCACGGTTACTGCGTCGATGACGCCGCGCGCGGCCTCCAGGTCGACCTGCTTCACGCTCGCCAGCTCGGCTGGCCCGCCGTCGTCGACAGCGCCGCACTGAACCTGCGATTCCTGGAGGACGCCCTCGACCCCTCGAGCGGTCGGTTCCGCAGCCTCCGCGACATCGAAGGGGCATGGCTCGATGGCCCCGTCTCGGACGACGGCACCGGACGCGCGATGCTCGCGCTGGGGCAGGCGATCGCGTCCCTGCCCGATGAGGCCATGCGTGACCGGGCGATCGAGCTGTTCGGGCGGGGCCTGCCCGCGGCCTCGAAGATCAAGTCTCCGCGAGCCACGGCCGCGCTCATCCTGGCCCTCGCCGCCGTCGTGCGCGCGTCCCTGAAGGCCGGCGCGAGCCAGCCTGCCCTGGCCGCGATGGCCCCCGACTCGACCGCCCTCATGCGCCGCCTGGCGACGGACATCCACGCGCGATTCCTGTGGTCGGCGGGACCCGGCTGGCCGTGGCTGGAGGCGTCGCTGGGCGCGGAGAGCGCGCTCCTCCCGCAGGCCCTGATCGTGGCCGGGGCGATGCTCAAGGCGGACGTGATGCTGCGCATCGGGCTGCAGGTGCTCGACTGGCTGGTCAGCGGGCAGACGGCGACCGCCGGGCATCTCTCACCAATCGGCACCGGCGGCTGGCCCCGCGGCGGCGAGCGAGCCCAGTTCGACCAGCAGCCGATCGAGGCGACCTCGCTCCTCCTGGCGGCGGAGGCAGCGCTCGCGGCAACGCGCGAATCCCGCTACCGCGACGTGATGGAGCTCGCCTACGGCTGGTTTCTGGGCCGCAACGACCTCGCCAAGCCGATGGCCCAGCCGGGTCGCGGCGCGGCCTTCGATGCCCTCACGCCGAAGGGCGTCGAGCGCAACCAGGGCGCCGAGGCGACGCTGCTGTGGCTCATCGCCGTCGAGCACATCCGCGCGACCCGGGCGGAGATGGCCGCCAGGGCGGACGCGACGCCGCCTGCGAGTCCCGTATCCGTCGGTCCCGTGCGCATGCGCACCGAGCGCGCCCGGGCCAAGGCCGCGACCTTCGTCAACGTGAGCCTGGCGCCCGCACCCTCGGTCGGCTGAGCCGCCGCTCCTCGAGGAGCAGGAGGGCCAGGGCCTGATCCAGCCCCTGGCTCAGTCTCGCCAGGGCGCAGGCCCGGGACGGCCCAGCAGGTAGCCCTGCCCGAGGCCCACCCCGAGGTCGCCGAGCGCGGCCAGCTCGGCCTCCGTCTCGATGCCCTCCGCGATCAGCTCACAGCCCGTCTCGGCGGCGAAGTGGACGAGCCCGGAGACGAGCGCCCGGCGGATCGGGTCCTGGTCGATGAGCCGGACCCACTCGATGTCCAGCTTCACGTAGGCCGGCTCCAGCGCATAGATGTGGCGCAGGCTCGCGAAGCCGGAGCCGGCGTCGTCGATCGCCAGGCGGACGTTCGAGCCCAGGTCCCGGAGCGCGGCTCGGACCGCGTCGTAGTCGTCGACCCGCTCGTGCTCGGTGAGCTCGACCACGACCGGTCGATCGGCGGAGGCGAACACCTCGGGGAGCGACGCCTCGTGCAGGATGACGTCGGGCGAGAGGTTGATGGTGAGGGCGACCGCCCGATCGAGAGACGAGGCGCCTTCGAGCGCCGCCGCAGCCGTCGCGCGCTCCAGGGCACCGCCAAGGCCGATCGCCGCGGCCTCCTCGAAGACGATGTCGGGCGCCCGGCCATCAGCGAAGCGCGTCAGCGCCTCGACCGCGACGAGCGTCCGCCCATCGAGCCGGACGATCGGCTGGAAGACCATCGCGTAGGCCTGCTGGTCGATGACGCCACGGAGGCGGGTGATCGCCGCGTCCGCTGTCTCCGCGCGCTCGACCGCCGGTCGCAGCACGACCACGATCTGGCCGGTCGCGTCGATGAGGTCGGGCAGCCGGTGCGACAGTGGCACGCCATGCATGCCGGGATGGGCCGCATACACGAGGCACCCGAGCGGCGCGCCAGCGGCGCCGAGCCGGAACGGGACGAAGGCCACATCGACGAGCCAGCCGTCGGAGACCGGGCGTGCGGTCGCGCCCTCGGTCCAGGCGCCGCTCGCGGTCCGGAGCGCGATCTCACGCCCGAGCGGCTCGTCGACAACGCGACCCGCCGGGAAACGGCCGGAGAGCACGCCGCTCGCGGCGATGCTCCGCACCGCGTCGCTGCCGAAATGGAGGATCGCGACGCCGTCGACGTGGAGTGCGCCCGGGAGCCGCCGCGAGAGCTCGCCGGCGAGCTCCATGAGGGACCCGGTCTCGGCGAGGCCCTCGAGCGCGGCGTTGAGGTTTCGCCGGACCGCGCGCCCGCGCTCGAGCTCCGACGTCCAGGCCGTCCGCTCGCGCAGCTGCGCGCGCACCCGGGCCGTGAGCTCGCGGATCCGGACCGGCTTGCCGAGGTAGTCGTTGGCGCCGATCTCGAGACCGCGGATCCGCTCGGCCTCGTCGATCGAGCCCGTGACGAGGATCACCGGGAGGGTCTTGAAGCGCTCTCCCGCGCGAATCTGCCGGAGCGTGCGAAAGCCATCGAGGAACGGCATGTCGACGTCGAGGAGCACGACGTCGAACAGCTCCTGCTCGAGACGCGCGAGCGCGTCGCGGCCGTTCGTGACGAGGACCGTCTCGAAGCCTTCGCGCTGGAGCGCGGCCTCGAGGAATGCGCGCATGGACGCATCGTCGTCGGCGATCAGGACGCGGTGGATCGTCGCCACGACCTGCGACGATGGGGCCCAGCGGCCCGAACGGGAAGGAATTTGTGCCGCGTTGCGCCTTTATCCATGGGATGTCGGCCCCGGCGAGCCCCGGCGAGCCGGGGCGAGCCGGCGATCAGTCCTCGAGTCGCTCCGGCCGCAAGAGCTCCAGCCCGACCTTCCCGACCCTCCTGACCGTCCCCTCCTGCTCGAGCTGCCGCAGGGCCCGGCGGGTCATCTCGGGACTCGTGCCCACGAGGCCCGGGAGGTGGCTTCGATTGAGGATCGGCGGCTCGCCGAAGAACAGCTCGCGATGGCGAGCCAGGATCCGCAGGACCCGCCGGCGGGCGTCCTGGTGCAGGAAGCCCTCGATCTGCTCGATTGCCTGGTGGAGCGACGGGGCCATCGAGTCGATCGCGGCGAGGGCCAGGCCGGCGTCCCCCGCGACCAGCGGCCGAACCGACCGACCGGGCCACTGCACGACCTCGACGTCGGTGATGGCGATGATCTCGACGCTCGATTGCTGGCCGCCGATACCGGACCAGCCGAACAGCGCCGCCGTGCGCGCGACGCCGCTCAGGAGGACGTGGCCGTCCGCGGTGGTCCGCCTGGCGACACCGAAGCCCGCGAGGATCAGCGAGAGGGGCACGGCCTCGCCCTGCGCGTAGATGACGTCGCCGGGGCGCAGCGACCGAACCCGGGCCGTGGCCGCGAGCCGATCGATCGTGTCCTGCCGGACATCGGGCAGCAGCTCGGCGAGCCGGGTTGCCAGCTCTCGCCGGTCGGCATGGCCCTGGGCACGTGGAGCCAGCGTGGCGACCATGCCTAAAGGCTAGCCGAGCCGGAGCTCGTGGAGGTTGCCGCGCGGCGG
>JAICVI010000022.1 GCA_025935415.1 Chloroflexota bacterium | reverse complement strand
GAAGGCCGACGCGAGCTCGCCGGCATTCCAGGCGGCGATCAAGAGCTCCCTTGCGCCCGTCCTCGCCATCGACGGCGTCACGGGCGTCACGGGCTACGCCGAGACGCACGACGATCGGTTCATCAGCAAGGCGGGTGACGCTGCGTACGTCGTGATCGGGCTGAGCGTCGACGAGGACAGCTCGATCGACCTCGTCGCGCCGGTCCAGGCCGCGATCGACGGGGCGGAGCCCGCCGGCTATGACGTCAAGCTGACGGGCTTCGGCCCGATCCAGCAGGCCTCCGCGGACCTGTCCGAGAAGGACCTCGTCCGCGCGGAGACCGTCTCGCTGCCGATCGCGGCGCTGGTGCTCCTCCTGGTCTTCGGGTCGCTGGTCGCGGCCGGGATGCCGCTGCTGGTCGCCGGGCTCGCGATCCCGACCTCCATCGGGCTCATCAACCTGGCCGCGAAGCAGACCGAGATGAGCATCTACGTCCTGAACATCGCGACCATGCTCGGATTGGCTCTCGCGATCGACTACTCGCTCTTCATCACCAGCCGCTTCCGCGAGGAGCTGAAGCGCGGGCGAACGGTCGAGCAGGCCGTCGAGCGCGCCGTCGGCACCGCCGGCAAGGCGGTGCTGTTCTCCGGGGTGGCGGTCGCCGTGGGGCTGTCCGGCCTGCTCTGGTTCCAGGCCAGCGGGCTGTCGTCGATCGGGCTCGGCGGCGCCATCGTGGTCATCGCCTCGGTCTTCTACAGCCTCGTCTTCCTGCCCGCGATCCTCGGGATGCTGGGGCCACGGGTCAACGCGCTGTCCGTCGCCGGGCTGTTGCGGCGCCTCGGTCTGCGCCGGGACGATCCGTCGATCGAGCGCCGGTCGCGCTGGGAGGGCATCGCGCACTGGGTGATGCGCCACCCGATCGCCGTGCTCGTGCCGACCCTCGCGTTCCTGCTCGTCGTCGGATCGCCGTTCCTCGGGCTCAGGCAGGGGATTCCCGATGCGACGGTGATGCCCGCGGGCGTGCCCAGCCGTGATGCCTGGGTCTCGCTCCAGACGGACTTCCACGCGGGCGAGACGACGCCGATCATCGTCCTGCTCGACGCGAAGGGCGACCCGCTGTCGGCGACCTCCATCGCCGCGGTGCAGGCGGTCGCCTCGCGGCTCGCGGCCGTCGATGGCATCGATCGCGTCGAGGGACCGTTCTCGCTGACGAATCCGGCGTCGGGCCAGCCGATGACGGCGGACGAGCTGGCGCAGGCGTACGCGGCGGACCCGTCGACCCTGCCGCCGGACCTCGCCGCGGGACTGGCGGGGCTGCGGGAGACCTACCTCCGCGGCAGCACGATCCGCCTCGACGCCATCAGCCCGTTCAATCCCTCGGAGCCCTCCGGGACGGCCGTCGTCGCGAAGGTGCGCGCGGTCACGCTCGACCCGGCGATCGAGCGGATGCAGGTCGGCGGCGGCGCGGCGCTCGGCGAGGACTTCCTGCTCAGCCAGGCCGATCGAATCCCCTGGGCGGTCGGCACGACCCTGCTGGCGTCCGCGATCATCCTGTTCCTGCTGTTCGGCTCATTGGCCATCCCGATCAAGGCGGTGGTGATGACCCTGCTCTCCCTCACCGCCAGCTTTGGCGCTCTCGTCTGGATCTTCCAGGACGGCAACCTCAGCGGCATCCTCAACTTCCAGCCCCTGGGCTACACGATCGCGGGCAACCCGATCATCATGTTCGCGGTCCTGATCGGGCTGTCGATGGACTACGAGGTCCTGCTGCTGTCGCGGATCCAGGAGTCGTACCGCCGGACCGGCGACAACGCCGAGGCCGTGGCGGAGGGCCTCAGCCGAACCGCCGGCGTGATCACCGGCGCCGCACTGATCATGGTCACGGTCTTCTCCGCCTTCGCCCTGGCCGACACCCTGACCATCAAGAGCATCGGCGTGGGCATGGCCCTTGCGGTCCTGCTGGATGCGACCATCATTCGCGTGCTGCTGGTCCCGGCGACGATGCGCCTGCTCGGCGCCTGGAACTGGTGGGCTCCGGGGCCGCTCGGGCGCCTCGCGGAGCGGTTCGGGTTCAGCCACGTTGAGGACGAGGAGGACCTGGAGGCAGCGTCCGGCAATCCGGACGGGTCGAGCGAGCCGGCGGCCGCGCCGGCGTAGGCAGGCATCGCGCGTCGGCCGCTTCCAGGGCGGCCGAGGGTTGCAGGTTCGAGAGGAAGGCCCAGATGGACACGCCGGAGCGCGAACCCGATCCCCTGAAGGAGACCATTCCACCGGAATCGGGGCCTGTGCGGGTGTACGGCTGGGAGTGGGGCCGCGAGGAGGACCGCCGGCCGAAGCTGCCCTGGATCGGTGTCTTCCTGGTCGTCTTCGGCGGGCTGCTGCTGATCGATCAGGCCCTGCCGGAGTACTTCACCGTGTCCAATCTCGTGGTCCTGGCCGCGGGACTGGCCTTCCTGATCCTGTGGCTGCTGCGACGCGGCACGTTCGCGCTGTATGCCGGCGCATTCCTGACCGCGTCCGCGATCCCCGGCGTGCTCGCGAGCCTCAACTACCCGCCCCCGGGCGGGTTCGGCACGGTCTGCTACGGGATCGCATTCCTGTTCGTCGCATTCGTTCGTGCGACGCGCGGCGGCGGCGTGGGCTGGCAGGCCGTGATCGGGATCATCCTCGTCGCCCTCGGGACCTCGGAGCTCGCGCTGCCGGGGCTGACCGCGTACATCCTGCCGATCCTGTTGCTCGTCGTCGGGGTGATGCTGCTGACGAGCGATCGAAGCCGCTTCCGGATGCGGAGCTAGCCCGGGCCGTCAGGCGACCGCGGCCGCCGTCGCACCCTCGATCGCGGTCGCGAGGCCCTCGGCGATCCGGACAAGCTCGTCGTCGGTGACGACGAACGGTGGGCCGAGCAGGATCGAGTCGCCGTTCGTGCCGTCGGCGAGCCCCGTGCCGGAGTACACGAGGACGCCCGCCTCGCGCGCGGCGCGGACGACCTGCTCGGTCAGCCGATCCGTTCGCGGGAAAGGCGTGCGCGCCTCCCGATCCGCCACGAGCTCCACGCCGACCATCAGGCCACGCCCGCGGATTTCGCCGACATTCGGATGCTCCCCGAGGCGCTCGCGAAGCAGGGCCTGGAGTCGATCGCCCTTCACCGCGCTGGCCTGGATGAGCTGCTCGTCCTCGAGGATCCGGAGCACCTCGCCGGCGACCGCGGCGCCGACCGCGTGGTGCGAGTACGTGAACCCGTGCACGAAGCCCGGCGGCTCCTGTGTGACGGCCTGGGCGACGCCGCCGGAGGCCGCCACGAACCCGAACGGGAAATAGCCCGACGTCCCGCCCTTCGCCCCGACCACGATGTCCGGGCGGACGTTCCAGTGGTCGACACCGAACCACGTTCCCGTGCGCCCGAACCCGGTCATCACCTCGTCCGCGATCAACAGGACGCCGTGGCGCCGGCAGACGTCCGCGATCGCGGGCCAGTAGCCATCCGGCGGAACGGCCGCCGCCAGCGTCGCGCCGACGATGGGCTCGGCGACGAACGCCGCCACGGTCCCCGGCTCGGCGGCCTCGATGGCGCGCTCGAGCTCCGCCGCGAGCTCCTCGGCATCGCCGAGCGCGTTCGCGCCCGGCTCCCCGGCCCGGTACGGGTAGGCCGCGGAGACGTGGCGGAAGCGGCCCAGCCAGGCCTCGTACGGGCGCCGGAGCGGCTTGCGACCGGAGAGGTCCAGCGCGCCGAGGGTGTTCCCGTGGTAGCTCCCCCACCGCGCGATGACGATCCAGCGCTCCGCCTCGCCGCGGGCGAGGTGGTAGGCGCGAGCCAGCTTGAGGGCGGACTCCATGGCCTCCGAGCCGCCCGCAACGGGATAGATGGCCGGATCCGCCATCGGGAGGTGGGGCGCGAGGGCCGCGGCGTAGCGCTCCAGTGCGTCGCTCGTGAACGCCGTCGCGTGCGCGTAGGCGACCCGCGATGCCTGCTCCGCCATGACCCGGGCAACGGAATCGCGCCCGTGGCCCACGCCGACGACGATTGCGCCGCCCGCGGCATCGAGGTAGGCGCGCCCGTCGGCGTCCCAGATGGTCGAGCCCTCGGCGCGGACCGCGACCGGGAGCGCGGGGTCCAGGGAGCGGCGCAGGACGTTGCTCACCGCCGGGATGATAGGCGCACGCAAGGCCCGCGCTGCCCGTCAGGAATACGATCAGCAGCATCTACAGCGGCATGACGGGCAGCGCCCTCGAGGCCTCCGATGCCGCCCCATCGGCGCCCCACAAAGGAGGAATCGCATGCGTCGACGCCGCCTCATCGGAGCGACATTCGGCCTGGCCCTGAGCTTCGCCGTTGCCGGCACGGCCTTCGCAGACAGCTGCGCGAACGTCAGCCGCGCCGCCCCGGCCTGCGACCCGAACTGCACGGCCCCGGTCGTGGAGGGCAACTGGGTCTGGCTGCCGAGCATCGGCGTTCCGCTCGCCGCCTGGGGCTTCGGGCCTCCCGGTGGTCCGGAGTCCGTTGCCAACGGACTGCCCGGCGCCAACGGCAACTACCTGAACGGCTTCTCGGAGTCGCTCCTCGGACACTCCGCCTACTGCCTGAAGGGTGTCAACACCGACAAGTCCCACGGCATCATCAGCGGCTGCGAGTGATCGCGACTCGCTGATCATCTCCGCGAAGGACCCACGCGAACGAACGGCCCCGCTTCGGCGGGGCCGTTCACATGACCGTGCCGGCTTCTCAGGTGCCGACGACGCGAAGCAGCAGCTCGAAGCCTTCCGGCGTTCCCCGCCACCGCCGCTGCAGCTCGTTGGCCCCCAGCCGGCGGCGCACGAACCGGAGCACGATCACGGCGACCACGATGTCGTCCAGCGGCCCGAGCACCGGGATGAACTCCGGGATGAGGTCGATCGGGCTGATGAGCCAGACGAGCAGGACGCAAAGGGCGACGCGGACGACGAATGGGACTGCACCGTCTCGAAGCAGGTCCCGCACCAGCCGGAGCACGTCCGGCACGACGCCGATCACCTCCCGAAGCCCGACGTCGCGCGGTCGCAGCACCCACAGGAGGGCAAGGAGCAGCGCGTAGGCCGCGACCAGGCCGATCACGATCCCGACGACGATCCGGAGGTCCATGCCGTCGAGTATCCGCGCGCGGCTCAGCGCGTGTAGGCGCCTCCGGGGTCGAGCTCCTCCCGGATCAGGCGCAGCTCCTCGGCGGTGGGCGCCTCGGTCGTCCCCAGCGAGTCCGCCACCTTCGGCTCCCACCCGACCGTCGCCCGCACCTCGTCGAGGGTCGCGCCGGGGTGGAGCGAATCCAGCCGCATCTCGCCGTCCTCGCCGAAGTGCCAGATCCCGAGGTCCGTGACGACCACGGACGGTCCCCGACCGAGCCAGCCCTGCTCGCGCCGGATGCGCTCCGACTGCTCGGCGCCGCCGAGGTTCCCGGCGGACGTCCGGAAGTCGATCGACTCCACGAACGAGCGCTTCGACTGCCGCATGATCACGAAGACCTGCCGCGCGTTGATCGCGATCTCGCAGGCCCCGCCTGAGCCCGGGAGGCGCGTCACGGGCTCCGCGTACGGTCCGATCACGGTGGTGTTGATGTTCCCGAACGGGTCGATCTGCGCCGCGCCGAGGAATCCCACGTCGATCAGCCCGCCCTGCAGGTAGAAGCTGAAGAGCTCGAACATGCTCGTCACGGCCGTGGCCCCGGTGACGATCGTCGGGTCGCCGATCGACAGGGGCAGCCGGGCCGGCCGCGCACCGAAGACGCCCGCCTCGTAGACCAGCTCCAGCTCCGGGGCGACCGTTCGCTGCGCCAGGTTGACCGCGATGTTCGGCAGCCCGACGCCGACGAAGCAGACCCGCTGCCCGGCGAGCTCGCGCGCCGCGGCCACGATCATCATCTCGTTCTTCGAGAACGCGGCAGCTCCCGCCGGGGCATCGGCGGTCATTCGTAGCGCCCGTACTCGACGGAGCCCGAGGGCGCGGAGCCCGGACGGAGCGAGGCGATCCGCTCCGCGCCAAGCTTCTCCACGTAGGCCGCGCGGCCGTCGAGCCCGTAGACCCACTCGCCGAGCCACGCCTGCAGCGAGGGCTCGTCCCGGGTGATCGCGTCCCACTCCAGGTAGAAGCGGTTGTCGCGGTCGTAGGCCCCCTGCACGTACGAGGGATGCGCGCCGAACGGCTCGACGACGACCGCATCGACGATGAGCCCGGGGATGATCGTGCGATTGGGGTCCGCTCGGACGACGTCCTCGGGCACGAGCTCCTCGACCACCACGATGACGCGATCAGCGGCGAAGGCGGCCTCCTTCTGGCACCCGAGGAGGCCCCAGACCTGGGTGTTGCCGTTCGCGTCGGCGCGCTGGGCGTGGACGATCGACACGTCCGGCTTCAGCGGCGGAACCGCATAGACCACGCCGTCGCCGTACGGCGATTCGATCTCCCGGATCAGCGGGTTGGCCTTCGGCAGGTCCGTCTCGAAATAGGACCGCAGTGGGTAGAACGGCAGGTTTGCGGCACCCGCCGTGTACCGCCCGACCATGCCGAAATGGCTGTACTCCTCGAGCTCCAGCCGTGGCAGGTCCCTGCCTTCCCCGCTCGTGGCCGGCTCGGCCCGGCGGCGGATCGCCCCGAGGCCGCCGACGCCGGGATTCCCGAGCCACGAGAAGATCAGCTTGCGAGCCACGCCCGCCGCGATCATCTGGTCGTAGATCAGGTCGGGGGTGAGCCGCGCGAGTGTCAGGTCGCGCTTCCGCTGGCGAATGATCTCGTGGCCGGCGGCGAAGCCGATCAGATGGGTAAAGCCCTCGATGGCCACGGTGTCGCCGTCGCGGACGAGCGCCGCGACGGCGTCACGCATCGATGCGACCTTCGAGCCGGGCATGGCCCAAGTATCGCCGGTCGCACCCTGGTTCCGGCGGCCGGCCCGCCGCCAGGGTCAGCCGTGCGCGTCGAACGTGCCCCGCATGGTCCCGCCCTGGACGCTCGCGCCGCTCGCAAGAATCGTGATCGTCGCGGTGCAATCGAACGACCCCGAGCCGCTCGTGACACCGATGTTCCAGTTGGAGGTCGTGCAGGTCGCGCCGGGCATGGAGAAGTCCTCGCCGCCGTAGCTCACGATGACCTTCCCGTCCGCGGCGATCAGGATCGATACGACCTCGTTCGAACCGTCGATGGTGAAGTTCAGGGACGAGCCCTGCGAGCCACCGAAGAGGCTGCCCGCCGGAAC
The DNA here is from genome assembly GCA_025935415.1 of Chloroflexota bacterium. Classification (GTDB taxonomy): domain Bacteria; phylum Chloroflexota; class Limnocylindria; order Limnocylindrales; family CSP1-4; genus UBA5189. The sequence goes on along the minus strand of JAICVI010000022.1, from coordinate 14,244 downwards.
GAACCCGTAGTCGGCCGATTTCGAGACCGGGCCGGCCATGTCGACATGGACCTTGCCGAACTGGTCCCAGCCTGGCGGCTTGGAGCCGCCGCCACCGCCACCGCCGGCCTGCTGGTCCGTCGGAGCCGCCTGCGTCGCCGCGCCACCGTCAGCGCTCGTGGCGCCGGGCGCCGTGGTCACGCCCGGTGCCGTCGTGGCGCCGGCGGGCTGGGTCGGGCTCGCGCTGCCCCCGCACGCAGCGACGAGCAGCATTGCCACCGCGCTCGCCGCGAGGGGCATTCGACGATCACGCATCTGCTGGATCCTCCCTTGCTGGTTCGGTCTGGCGCTCTGGGGCGAGCAGCGAAAGCTCGGTCCGGGATCGGAGGCCGAGCTTGCGAAAGACCTCCGCGAGCTCGGCGCTGACATCGACCACGCCGATGCCCAATCGCTCCGCGATCTGCTCGTCCGACAGCCCTTCCGCGACGAGCCGGGCAATCCGCGCCTCGCGCAGGCTCAGTCGCCGCAGGCCGGCCTCCATGGACATGCCGAAAGCCTCGGCCCGCGCGGTAATACGGCGGTGACGCGGCGGTAACGCATGCCAGAATGCGCTCCGAGTGAGGGCGGGAGGCGCGTGGACTTCCGGATCCTGGGACGGCTTGAAGCGGTGGAGGGCGTTGCGGAAGCGGCCGTCGACGTCGCGCCGCGGCGTGCCCAACCACGGGCGCTCCTGGCGATGTTCCTCCTGCATCCGAACGACCTGCTGACGACCGACCGGCTCGTCGAGGCGCTCTGGGGTGAGACGCCGCCGGCCACCGCGGACAAGGCCCTCCAGGGACATGTCTCGAGCCTCCGAAAGGCGCTCGGCCACGACCGGCTCCTGACCGAGCGAGGCGGCTACAGGCTCAGGGTTGCGAACGGCGAGCTGGACGCGGATCGCTTCGCGACAGCGGTTGCCACCGCGCGCGCCATCGTCGATCCGGCTGCGCGAGCACGGTCGCTTTCCGCTGCGCTGGCGATGTGGCGCGGCGCCCCACTGGCTGACCTCGCCGTCGAGCGGTTCGTCCAGTCCGAGCTGCCGCGCCTCGCCGCGCTCCGGCTCGCAGCCCTCGAGGCATGGGCCGACGCGGAAGTGCGGGCCGGCAATCACGCCGCGGTGCTCGTCGAGCTGGAGCGAGCCGTGGCCGAGCATCCCCTGAGCGAGGGGCTCCGCGCGACCCTGATGCTCGGCCTGTACCGCGCGGGCCGCCAGTCGGACGCGCTGCGGGTCTATCGGGAGGGTCGCCGCCTCCTGGCCGACGAGCTCGGCATCGACCCGGGGACCGAGCTGCAGCTCCTCGAGCGCCAGATCCTCGCCCACGATCCCCTGCTCGACCTTCCGGCCGCCTCGGGAGCCGGATCCGCCGTTCTGCGCCAGGAGCGGAAGACAGTCACGGTCCTCGTGGTCGAGGTCGTGCCCCGCCGCGCGACCGATCCGGAGGATCTCGAACGGACTGTCCAGCCGTCCCTCGATCGCATCAGGACCATCGTGGAGCAGGTCGGCGGCACCGCCGAACGGATCTTCGCGAACGCCCTCCTCGGAATCTTCGGGGCGCCACGGGCCCACGACGACGACCCGCTTCGTGCCGTGCGGGTCGCCCTCGACGTGCTCGACAGCCACGCCGCCAGCGACCTCGGCCTCCGGGGCGGGATCGAAACCGGCGAGGCGCTCGTCAGCATCGACGGAGCCGACGTCGCCGTGACCGGCCAGATCCTCAACGCCGCCTCACGCCTCCAGGCGACGGCGGCCCTCGGCTCGATCGTCGTCGGCCGGGCGACACACCGCGCAACCGAGGCCGCCGTCGACTACGTCCCGGTCCGGCCGGGCTCGTGGGTGCCGCGCGGGTTCGCCCGGCCCGGCGACCGGCCACGACCCGAGCCCCCGTTCGTCGGCCGCGGCTCCGAGCTGGACCAGCTCGAGCGCATCATGGCGAGGACCCGTGACGGTCGGTCGGCCCAGCTCGTGACCATCAACGCCGAGCCCGGCGGCGGCAAGTCCCGTCTGCTGCGCGAGCTCCGGGCGCAGCTCGAGGACGACGATGCCGGCGCCGGCGCACGCTGGCTCCAGGGTCGGTGCCTGCCGTACGGCACCGGGCTCACGTTCTGGGCCCTCGGCGAGGTCGTTCGCGACTGGGCCGGCATCCTCGAATCGGATGACGCCACGGTCTCGAGCGGCAAGCTCGGAGCCGCCATCGACGAGCTGGAACCCGACGAGAGCCGTCGGACGTGGCTCGCCCGGGGCGCCGGCCCGCTCGTCGGCATCGAGGAGCCGGGGACGTCCGGCGATCGAGAGCAGAGCTTCGCAGCGTGGCGCGGGCTGCTCGAGGCCATCGCGGCGGATTCGCCGCTGGTGATCGCGTTCGAGGACATCCATTGGGCCGACGAGGCCCTGCTGGCCTTCATCGACAGCCTGGTCGAGCATGCGTCGGATCTGCCGCTGCTCGTGTTGTGCACCGCACGCCCCGAGCTCCTCGAGGCGCGGCCGACGTGGGGCGGCGGCAAGCGCAACGCGACCGCGATCCTGCTCCAGCCACTCAGCGAGGTAGAGACCGCGCAGCTGCTCTCGGCCCTCCTCGGGCGCGAGCCGACCCCGGAGACGATCCGGCGCGCCGGCGGCAATCCCCTCTATGCCCACGAGCTGGCCCGCGTGATGGCCCGGCCGGACACCGACGTCCGGGCGGTGCCGGAGTCACTCCAGGCCGTCATCGCCGCCCACCTCGACACGCTGTCGCCGGACCTCAAGGCCGCGGCGGCGAATGCCGCGGTTGTCGGCGAGGTGTTCTGGCCGGGCGCGGTGAACGCCGTCGGGGGAGTCGGCGACATGGGCGGCGATCCCGACGTCCTGCAGCCGCGACTCCAACGGCTCGTCTCGAACGACGTCATCCGCCGCCGCCGCCGCTCCTCGGTCGCGGGGCAGGAGGAGTACGAGTTCCTCCATGTCCTCGTGCGTGACGTCGCGTACTGGCAGATCCCGAGGCGCGATCGGATCCGCAAGCACCGCGCCGTCGGCGACTGGATCGAGCGCCTCGCCCGCGACCGCGTCACGAATCACGCGGAGCTCATCGCGCACCACTACGTCGAGGCGCTCGACATCGCGCGCTCGCTGCACGACGACGACGAGGCTCGTGACCTCGTGCCCCGCGCACGCTCCTTCCTGGCGCTCGCCGGGGACGCCGCACGGACGGTCGAGCCGATCCACTCCGAGTCCTTCTACCGCAAGGCCCTCGAGCTCACGCCGGCGGACGCCGAGACGCACGGCGCGCTGGTCGCGCGACTGGCCGAGATCGCCGAGCTCAGCGGGCGTCTGGCCGAGGCGGAGGCCCTGGGGCGGCAGGCGATCTCGGAGCTGGAGGGCCGTGGCGACCTTGTCGGCGCCGGCGACGCGACGATCAGCCTGGCCGTGACGCTGTGGCGGCTCGGGCGCCCGGAAACCGAACGCCGCGAGATCGTGGCCGCGGCCATCCGGACGCTCGAGCAGCGGCCTCCCGGCCCCGAGCTGGTCCGGGCCTACGCGCGCATGGCGACCCACGAGCTGCATGCCGGTCGCGCCGATGCCTGTGGCGAGTGGTCGCGCAAGGCGCTGGCGTCGGCCAGGGGGCTCGGCGACCCCGCGCTCGAGGTCCAGCCGCTTCACCATCTCGGAATCTCCCGCTTCGAGTCGGGTGACGAGGCCGGCATCGACGACATCCGCGAGGCCGTCCGACTCGGTCTCGAGGCCGGGCTGAGCCTCGAGACCGGCACGGCCCACGCGAACCTGGCCGCGATCATCTGGGTCACGCAGGGACCGGCGGCCGCGCTCGCCGTGAAGCGCGACGCCCGCGCCTTCGCCGCGAGTCGCGGCCTGGCCTCGCTCGCACGCACGATCCAGGCCGAATCGCTGTGGCAGCAGCACGATTCCGGCGCCTGGGACGAAGCGGTCGCCTCGGCCGACGAGCTGCTCGCGACGGAGGGCGAGCGGGGCGCGGACCGCGTCACCACGATGGCGCGGACGGTCAAGGCCCGGATCCTGGCCGAGCGCGGCCTGACCCACGAGGCCGGGGAGGTCGAACGGCAATACCTGGATCGCGCACGCGAGCTCGGCGATCCCCAGGATCTCGGGCCGGCGCTCGCCGCCGGCGCGGCGCTGCGGCTGGCGCAGGACGATCCCGAGGCTGCCGCGATGCTGATCGCAGAGCTCGAGCGCGTCACACGCGACCGCGATCCCTCGCAACGGATCCACGAGCTGCCCCACGCCGCGCGCGTCTGCCTTCTGGCCGGCACGATCACCGTCGCCGAGTCGTTGATCCCCATCGATGGCGCCCCGACCTATACCCGGGCGCGCCTGTGCCTCACGGCCGGCCGGGCGACGATCGCCGAGGCCCGCGGAGACGTGGAGGCCGCGGCGAAGGGCCATGCCGAGGCGGCGGCCGGGTGGCGCGCGTTCGGCTGTCCGATCGAGGAGGCGCACGCACTGCTCGGCGCGGCTCGTTGCGAGGCGGCACTCGGCCGTACGGGCGAGGCGGCCGCGAGCATCAGGCGAGCGCGCGACCTGGGACGCGGTCTCGGGGCGGTGATGGTGATCCGGGAAGCGGACCGGCTCCTGCCCGCGAAGCGCCGGCGAGCGCGTCGGGCCGTGCCTGCCTGAAGCGCTAGCCGTCGACCTCGCCGTCGGGATGCATCGCGCCCGCGGCGGCTGCGGCGCCCGCCACCTCGCCCGGGTGGGACGCCGCCTCGGCAACGGCCTCGCCGAAGATTCGAACCCCGGTGTCGACGTCCGAGGCCGACACCACCAGCGGCGGGCACAGCCGGACGGTCTGCTTGCCGCATTCGAGCACGAGCAGGCCGCGCTGGAAGCACGCCCACTGGACGTCCTCCGCCAGCTGCGGCGAGGCGAGCTCCACCCCGATCATGAGGCCCTTGCCGCGCACGTCGAGGACGGCCTCCGCGTGCCGGGCCCGGATCTCCCGGAGCCCAGCCATGGCCTGGTCTCCACGGGCCGCCGCGTTCTCGATCAAGCCGCCCTGCAGCAGCTCGATGGTCGCCAGAGCGGCGGCGCACGCGACCGGGTTGCCACCGTACGTGGAGCCATGGGCCCCGACGCCCCAGTGCTCGAGGATCTCCGCACGCGTGACCATGGCGCTCAACGGCATGCCGCTGGCGATGCCCTTGGCCACGAGCAGGATGTCCGGCTCGACGCCCCAGTGCTCGATGGCCCACATCTTCCCCGTCCGACCCACGCCCGACTGGATCTCGTCCGCGACGAGCAGGATGCCGTGCTTCGTGCACAGCTCTCGAAGGCCCTCGAGGAAACCGTCCTCCGGGACGAGGTAGCCGCCCTCGCCCTGGATCGGCTCGACGAACACCGCCGCGACCTCGTTGGCCGGGGCCAGCCGCTCGAACAGGACGTCGTCGAACCACTTGAGGTCCTCGACCCGGCCGAAGGGCGCGTGGTACACGCCCGGCAGCAGCGGGTTGAACCCGGCGTGGTACTTGGCCTTCGACGCGGTCAGCGACACGGCGCCGTAGGTCCGGCCGTGGAACCCGCCGAGGAAGCCCACGATGTACGGCCGGCCCGTGTAGTGGCGGGCGAGCTTCATCGCGACCTCGACGGCCTCCGCCCCGGAGTTGCCGAGGTACGTCCGGAGCCTGCCCGAGATCGGGGCAATGTCCGCGATGGCCTTGGCGGTCTCGGCGTAGATCGGGAGGTAGAAATCCGAGGCCGAGTAGTGGACGAGCTCGGAGGCCTGCTCCTTGATCGCGCCGATGACCCGCGGGTGGCTGTGGCCGGTCGAGTTGACGGCGATGCCGGCCGCGAAATCCAGGAACAGGTTGCCGTCGGCATCCTCGATCGCCATGCCCTGACCGCGAACCGGCACGATCGGGTAGGCGCGCGGCAGGCTGGGCGAGGTCCAGGCCTCGTCGAACTCGACGGCGGCCCGGGCCTTCGGGCCCGGGATCTCCGTGATGAGGTCCGGAACCGGTCGCTCGCTGATTCGCTGCGCCGCGCGATCGGGCGAGGACATGGTCTCGGTCACCTGGGCACCTCGAATCGAATGCATAGGATTTATGCAGGCTGGATAGAGGCGGAGTCTACCAAAGGCGGCGTCCCGGACCGGCCCTTCGGGACTGCCCGGGCCGCGTCCTACTGCGGGAACCGGGGGTCCGGCCCGAGATCGTCGAAGCTGTCGACCACGAGCTGCGCGCGGCAGTAGTCGCGTGCGATCCCCGTCGGGATCGGCGCCGGCACGTCACCCTCGCCCAGCGGCGCGATGACGCACGTCGACGATCGCGAATCCGCGAGATGCGCGCGGACCTTGATGATCGTCCCATCGGCAGGCGGCGTCGGGCCGTCGGGCGGGAACCGCAGCCAGAGCGGGCCGATCTGGCTCGAAGGATCGATGGACAGGAAGTTGTACGCGAGGGGATCGGCGAGCCAGCTCGGGGTGTACTCGCCGGCGTTCGCGCCTCCGCAGCCGCCGCAGCCGTATGTCCCGCGCAGCTCGATCGGATTCGATCCGAAGCACGCGACCCGCTCCGAGTCGAGCATCGCCTGGACGTCCTCCAGGTCGACCGACGCCGGGCACCTTGGGGCGAGCGGTGCGAGGTACGGCGAATCGCTGGTGCCGGCCGCGATCCAGCCGGCCAGTGGATCGATGCCGGAAGCGAGTGCCGCCGGTAGATCCGGGAGCTTGCCGCCGCTGGCAACGGCCTGGTAGCCGAAATACCACTCGAACCCGTTCGCCTTCACCGGCGCGTCGCGGAACACGAAGACGGCGCCCTTCGGCGCCTTGGCGAGCTTGGCGCCGCTCGTGGACGGCCGCGCCCGGACGTTGAGCCCGCTCACGATGACCTGCATCGCGACCTCGTTCGCGTAGTTGAGCCTGACCGGATAGGTCAGCTGAGGACCTGCCGTCGGGGCCGGTGTGGCCGCCGGGCTGGGCGATACGGATGGCGTCGCCGTCGCGACAGGGCCGGCGCTTGCCGGGACCGGCGTGCCGGCCGCGGCATTTGGCGACGCGGTGGCAGCGCCTGGAGACGGCGCCGCGGTGGTGCCCGGGGAGCACGCTGCGAACACCAGCAACGTCGCGGCGATGAGTGCTCGCATGACCCTCCCCTTCGTGCCGGGCGTCCCGCCCGGCCGTTGGACGGGCTACTCGACGATCGTGTGGCTCTGCTCGCGAAGGAACTGCGCCACGTAGTAGCGCGAGAGGCCGGACTTCCCGGTCGAGCCCGAGCCCTTCCAGCCGCCGAAGGCCTGGACCCCCGGCCACGCACCCGTGGTGGCGCCGGCTCGCCGGTTCACGTAGAGGACGCCGGCCTGGACCTCGTCGAGGAACTTCTCGATCTCGGCAGGATCCTCGCTGTAGACCCCTGCCGTGAGTCCGTAGATCGAGTCGTTCGCCAGCCGGAGGGCCTCGTCGAGCGAGTCGACCGCCTGGACGGCGGTCAGGGGCGCGAACAGCTCGTCCTGGAACAGCCGGTGATCGGCCGGGAGATCGCCGACGACGGTCGGCTCGACGTAGAACCCGCGCTCCAGCACGCCATCGGTGAGGTGCTCGCCGCCGATGTAGACGTTGCCATCGCGACGGGCCTCCGCGACGGCGTTCTGGTGGCGATCGACCGCCTTCTGGTCGATGACCGGGCCGAGCCAGTACTCGCGCTTGATCGGGTCGCCGACCGTGATCTGCTCCGTCTTCTCGACGAGCATCCGCACGAGCTCGTCATGGACGGCCTTTTCGACGTAGACGCGAGAGTTCGCGGAGCACTTCTGGCCGCCGAACCCGAAGGCAGATCGCATGATGCCTTCGGCCGCCTCCTCGAGGTCGGCCTTGCGGCTGACGATCGCCGGGTTCTTCCCGCCCATCTCGACGATGCACGGCCGCGGCCAGGCGGTCGAGAACGACTTGAAGAGCTTGTAGCCGACGTCGTACGAGCCGGTGAAGACGATGCCGTCGATGCCGGGGTTCGTCTGGAGCTCCTCGCCGACCGAGTCGCCGGGGCCCATGACGAGGTTGATGACCCCCGCGGGGATGCCCGCGTCCTCGTAGGCGTGGATCAGGTTGACGCCCGACAGCGGCGTGGCCGAGGCCGGCTTGAACACCACGGTGTTGCCGGCGAGGAGCGCGGCGCTCGTCGGGCCGGCAGACAGGGCCATCGGGAAGTTGAACGGGCTGATGACGGCGAACACGCCGTGCGGCCGCAGGATCGAGCGGGTGCGGACCGCTGAATCCCCGAGGTTGTCCATGGGATGGTCGTAGTAGCTGTTGTCCTCGGCGGTCTGGGCGTAGTAGCGCAGGAGGTCCGCGGCCTCCTCGACCTCGCCGAGCGCCTCGAGGCGGTTCTTTCCGCACTCGAAGGCCATGTCGGCGCCGTACTTCATCTGGCGCTCGGAGATCAGCTCCGCCGCGCGCCGGATGATCGCGAGGCGCTCCTCCCACGGCGTGTGGCGCCACGCCGGAGCGGCCGCTCGCGCCGCCGCGATCGCCTGCTGGACGTCGCTCCGATCACCTTTCGCGAAGGTGCCGATGAGCAGCTCGCGATCGATCGGCGAGCGAGCCTCGAAGACACCCGCCGAGCCGTCGACCCAGCGGCCGCCGATGTAGTTGCGGTGATGGCCACCGAGGCCGGCGCGCGATTCCTGGACTCCCGCCTCGTACAGGCCATGGAGCTCCTCGTTGTCGTTGCGGAGGGTCGCGTAGGTGATCTTGATGCGCGGCTTGGTGGCTTCGGCGGTCATTTTCGATGCGGCTCCGTTCGGGCGGGGAGGTGAGCCGCGGGCGTCTCGAGATGCGGCGACGCGCGGGCGGCGATTCGGTCGCCCGTAGTCTACGTCGCCCTTCTGCTCCAGACCGCAGGCAGGCGACCTGCGGGTAAGAGCCCGCCAACGCGCTCAGCGCAGGGCCCGGACGACCTCGCGCAGGTCGGCCGCGATGCGCCCCGGCGGGAGCCCGGCGGCTCGGGCGTCGCTTGCCGTGGTCTTGCCGGTCAGCACGAGGACGCCGCGGAGGCCCACGCGCCGCGCGGCGGCGATGTCGGCCCGCGGGTCGTCGCCGACCATCACGACGTCCGCGGCACGGAGGCGGGCGCCGCCGCTCCCCCGCGGCTCCCCCTGACCAGCCGGTCGAGGGCCGCCCGCCAGCTGGCTCCGCAGCTCCGAGAGCGCCTGGCGAAAGACGACGGGCGACGGCTTGCCGCAGATCACGGCCTTCCTGCCCAGGGCGAACTCGAGACCCGCGACCACCGCTCCGGCGTCGAGGGTGAAGCCCTTCGGTGTCATCCACCAGGCGTTTCGATGCATCGCCACGAACGCCGCGCCCCCGCGCAGCTGCCGGAAGGCGATGTCGAGGTTCGCGAACGAGAGGTCGTCGCCGGCGTCACCGATCACGACGGCGGCCACAGGCGCACGGCGAGCCTCCGCCTCCGCAGGCGTGATCACCTCCTGCCCCTGCCACTCCCGCCGGGCGTCCGGGGCCGCGAGGACGAGGAGCGGCAGGCCGGGGTGGTGCTGCGCGGTGTACGTGGCCGCCGCTGATGCGGCGGTGATGATCTCCATGCCGTCGACTTCGAGTCCGGTGGCCCTCCCGAACGCCGCCGCCAGCGACGTCCGATGCGCGGACGAGTAGTTGGTCACGACGCGGTACGCAATCCCGCGCCGGCGGAGGTCCGCCACCGCCTCGGCGGCACCCGCGACGGGCGCGCCCCTGAACATGAGCACGCCATCGGCGTCGAGAACGACGGCGCGGACACCGTCGAGCATGGATCGAAGGTCGGGCACGGGCCGATGGTAGGCTCGGCCGATGGGCCTCCTCGATGGCAGGAACGCGCTGATCTTCGGCGTCGCCAATGACCACTCGATCGCCTGGGGCATCGCCAAGGCGCTGCATGAGCAGGGCGCCACGCTGGGCTTCTCCTCGGTCGAGAGCCTGATCGAGAAGCGCGTCCGCCCGCTCGCCCAATCGATCGGCGCGACATTCGTCGAGCCCTGCGACGTGCAGTCGGACGAAGACATCCGGGGCGTCATGACCAAGTGGCAGGCAGCGCACGGGCAGATCGACGTCCTCGTCCATGCCCTGGCGTTCGCGAAGCGCGAGGACCTCGATGGCTCCTTCGTGGACACCTCGCGCGACGGCTTCGCCCTCGCGATGGACGTCTCCGCGTACTCGCTCGTTGGACTCGTCCGGGCGGCCCGCCCCCTGCTGAAGCCCGGGTCATCGGTGCTGACGCTGAGCTACTACGGTGCGGAGAAGGTCGTGTCGCACTACAACGTCATGGGTGTCGCCAAGGCGGCCCTCGAGGCGTCCGTCCGGTATCTCGCCGCCGACCTCGGACCGGACGGCGTCCGGATCAACGCGATCTCCGCGGGCCCGGTGCGGACCCTGGCGGCGGCCGGGATCTCGGGGTTCAAGAAGCTGTACGGCTCGTTTGCCGAGGTCGCCCCGCTGCGCTCGAACATCACGATCGAGGACGTCGGCAAGACCGCCGTGTGGCTGGCCTCCGACCTGTCGAGCGCGGTGACGGGCGAGATCGTGTACGTCGACGGCGGCTTCAACGTCCTCGGCGTCCCCCTCGCCGAATAGCGAGGTCGAAGGCCCGGCCAGCCGAGGCCGGGCGAAGTCGAAGGCGCCCGAGGAGGTGAGCGAGCCCACCTCGGGGCGGTGAGCTTACGCGGTGACGACCTTGTCGCGGCCCGCGGCCTTGGCCATGGCGAGCGCCACGTCGGCGCGCTCGAGGAGGACCGACCCTTCGACCTCCCAGGCCTCCAGGGTCGCGCAGCCGGCGGAGACCGTGGTCGTGAGCTCCGTGCCGGTCCCGGTGTCCACCGTCTGGCTGGCAAAGGCCGTCCGGACCGAGTCGGCAATCGTCGCGGCGTCCTCGCGCGTCGCGTTGTCGAGGATCACCACGAACTCCTCGCCGCCGTAGCGGGCCACCAGGTCCGAGGCCCGGGCACGCGCCTTGAGCGTGTCGGCGAAGAGGCGCAGGACGCGGTCGCCGATCTGATGGCCGTAGCGCTTGTTGACCTTGCCGAAGTGGTCCAGGTCAAACAGGATCGCGGACCGGAGCCGACGCCTCTCCGCGGGCACGCGGCGGCGCAGGGCGTCCTCGCGTTCCACCGCGGCGTCGAAGTGCCGGCGGTTGTGGATCCCCGTCAGCGGGTCCGTGATGGCCGCGTTCCGCGTCTGCTGGTGCAGGCGTGCGTTGGCGAGTGCAAGCCCGACCTTGCCGGCGAGCAGCGCCGCGACCTCGCGCTCCTGGGCCGTGAACGGCTTGTCGAGGTCGCCGCGGAGCCAGGTCACGACGCCGACGACGTTGGCCCCGATGACCATCGGGGCGGACATCGCACCCACGGTGTCCGGGAGGGCGACCTTGCTCACGGCGCTGGGGAAGCTCGATCGATCGTGCCGGTCGATCACGACCACCTGCCGGGCCGCGATCGATCGGCCACTCACGCCCTCGCCCGGTTCGATCGTCCCACCGATGATCGACTTGTCGCTGCCCGCGACCGCGAGGATGACGAACTTCTCCGCGGCCTCGTCGCGATGGACGAGGACCACGGAGTCGGCGGGGATCACGGCCTGGGCGCCGGTCGCGACCTCATCATCCATCGTCGCCGGGTCGAGGCTCGAGCCGAGAACAGTCGCAAAGGTCGTGAGCCGGTCCAGGAGCGCGGCTCGCTCGGTCAGCTTCTGCCGCTCGCGGCCGAGGGCAAGCGCGGCCGACAGGCGGTCGGCAACGATCTGCATGGTCGAGAAGTCGTCGTCGTCGAGGCGGTGATCGCCACTCGTCTCGACGTTGAGGATCCCCAGGAGCTCTCCCGCACTGACGAGCGGGATGCTGATCTCGCTGACGACGTCGGGGTCCGCGGAGAGGAACTCCGGGTCGCTGCGCGCGTCGGCGAGGAAGGCGGCCTCGCGTGTCCGCGCGACGCGGCCGAGGATCCCGCGGTCCGGCGTGACCGTGGAGATCGGGTAGCGATAGTTCCGCTGCGCGCCGAGCTGCAGGGCGCTGCCGTCCCAGATGTAGACCGACGGGTAGCGATATCCGAAGGTGGTCTCGAGCAGGCCCATCACACCGTCGAGCGATGCCTGTGTCGGGCCTTCCCGCGCGAGCAGGCTGCCCACCGATTCCACGGCGGCCAGCTCTCGCGCGCGGCGCCGAGCCCGCAGGTTCGCGAGGCGCAGGCGCGCGCCCGAGCGCTCGAGGTTCGCGACGACGCGCCGGCTGCCGAGGGCCACCACGACCGCGGCCATGGCCACGGCGCTGACCTCCTGTCGAGCGTGGTCGTCGAGGGTCGGCAACGCCAGCGGAGCCAGGATGAAGACCATGCCGAAGAGGGCGACCGCGGTCGGGCCCGCTCCGCCGGTTGCGGCGGCGAGCGCGACCACGGGGACGGCCAGCGCACTCAGGGGCCAGGTGCCGGTGGGATCGCCCCAGAGATTGGCGCTGCCGATGAAGGCGACGGCCATCGCGAGGCGAGCCGTCGGCAGCCATCCGGGCGAGGAGCGCAACGTCGCCAGCCACAGCTGCGAGCCCACGAACAGGATCGGGCTGAGCAGGCCGATCGAGGTGGCGCCACGGCTGGCGACCTCCATGACCAGGACCGGGATCGCGATGGCGACAGCGAGCAGCAGGTAGGTGTCGTTCCGTACACGGAAGCCGAGCCGCGCGGAAGCCCTTGCGTGGGCGCTCGGTGACTCATCGGCGTCCTGCGTCAGGAAGTAGCTGATCGGCCCGTAGGTCGGGCTCGCCGCAGGGCTCGCCGCGGCCGGCGCGGCCATCGCGGCGGTCGCACCGGCGGGGGCGGCCATCGCAGCGGTTGCAGCGGCGTCGACCTCGAGCGGCTGGGTGCTTCGGTCCACTGGCTCTCGATGCGCGGGTTTCGTGACCCGACCGACGGTTGGGCATCGGGATGCTCCGCGCCGGTGCGTCGTGCCACCATCCCCCGTCCGTACCAGCGCTCAGCCGCCCAATCGGAAGACGACCCCCTGCCGGTTCGCGAAGATGCTGGCGTAGCCGGCGCTCTCGATGAGACCTTCCGCCTCCGCGGGCACGTTGGCGGGCTCGAGGACGACGTACGCATACTCGCCCGTGGACAGGCTCGTTCGCAGCTGGTCGAGCATCGCGGCGGGATCCTTGCTGCCGAAGAGCCGCCCCCCGACCGTCTGATGGCTGACCTCGGGCTCCAGGCTGATGGAGGTCTCGAAGACGCCGTCGAAGACGCCGAGGGGCGTCGATTCCCACTGCTGGAACGTCCTGGCGACGTGCAGGACCGGGGTGTCGTGGCGCAACCGCCCCGCGTGGATCTCCTCCCTGAGCCTGTCGAGGATCTCCTGGCGGGGCTCGTCGACGACGGATCTGGTGTTCGGGAAGCCGACCCAGAAGCCGCTGCCGGCGAAGCGGAGGTCGATCGCGAATGTCTCCGAGAACCGATGCTCCCCGAGGTGGTAGGCATCGATGGGATCAAGGCGCAGCGGCAGGGCCGCGACGATTAGGAACGCGGCCAGCGCCACGCCGCGCGCCAGGATGGGTAGGCGGTCGCGTGACCACACGTGCGCGAGGGCTGACGCGGCACCGGCTGCCGCGATGAGGGCGAGCCAGTAGAAGACGGTCTTCGGGACCTCGAACCGCAGCGCGTCGCCGAGGAACCCGAGGTTGGCCGGCAGGACGGCCACCAGCGCCACCGCGGCGACCCCGACGAGCAGGCCGGCAATGACGAGAGGCGAGCGGGCGCCGCGACTGCCGAGGAGCACGCCGACGACCAGCACCGCGAGGAGGAGCCCGCTCGAGTCAACGATTAGGCTCCAGGCCTGGCCCCATGCGCCGGGCACGCGATCGAGCTGGAGTGCGTGCAGCGCGAACGCGGCGGCGATCGCGAGGGCGACCAGGGCAACGACGGGCCAGCGCAGGAGCCTCGCGAGGTGGACGAGACCGTTCGCGAACGCCGCCCGCCGATCCACGAGCGCGCCGGTTCCGGCGCCGATGGCTCCGGCAATCGGCAGCCAGGCGCCCAGGACGAGTGTCGGCAGCGACAGGCCGGCCATCGTCGCTGCCTGCGGGATGGCGAGCACTCCGGCGGTCAGCGTGGCGACGAAGGCCGTCGGGGCCAGCTCCGACGGGCGCAGCAGCGCGGCGATGGCCACCGTGGCGATGGCGAAGAACCCGATGCCGGGATGGACCAGCGTCGCCGCCGCGAAGGCCAGGCCGATCGCCGTCCCGCGCCCGAACCGCCACGAGTCCGGCTTGCCGTGG
>JAICVI010000084.1 GCA_025935415.1 Chloroflexota bacterium | reverse complement strand
GTTCACCCTCGGCGGGTTCACCCTCGGCGGGTTCGCTAGGGCAGTCGCGCACTGCGGGCTCGCGCACCGCGGGCTCGCGCACTGCGGGCTCGCGCACCGCGGGCTCGCGCACTGCGGGCTCGCGCACCGCGGGCTCGCGCAGCGCGGCCTCGCGCACCGCGGCCTCGCGCACCGCGGCCTCGCGCAGCGCGGGCCCCCTCCACGCTCGAGCGCGGAAACTTGCTCTCCAGAGCGGGCGGAATCGAATTGGTTCCACCGATGCGGAACTACCGCCTGCAGGTCTCGAAACGCCGCGGGCGAGTGCGATCCTCGTCGGAAACTCCGGCTGTGATCGGGCTGCTCGCGGGAGAACGAACCAATGCGCGCGTCCGCCCGTGCCCACAGGTCTCGCGGTTTGGCCACGCGATCCCATTTCACGATCGGCGGTCACGGCCCTGCTGGTCTCCGAACCGTGTGTCGACCATCGGAGGCCGGCAAGTCACCAGATCGACCGAATGGAGCAGTGCTGCTCGGCGCAGGACCAGCGCCTGCGTCGAGGCCGATCGAATCGGCCGGTTCCCGCGATGGTTCCGCTTCGCCGAAAGCAATTCGATTTGGGCTACGAACGCGGGCGCGCCGCGCGCCTCGAGCGACGAACGTCCGGCAACGACGGTTGCGAGAACGCCTGCTGCAGCGACCGTCATCGCTGCGACGCCGTCGCCACCCGAACACGCGCGACGTCAATGCCGCCGCGACCGACCGGTTCGCCAGCGCCCGCGTCCGGGCTGCGGCCCCGCGCCAAGCTCTCCCTTTCGCCAGTCCGCGTACCCTGCCGGCGTGACGATCAACCAGTCGATCCGGCCGCGGTGCAACATCGGCCCCGCCGAGATCGAGCGGCGCCGCAGAAGCGCAATCGTGATTTCGGTGCTCGCGGCGCTGGTCGCAGCGGCGCTGTTCGCGCTGCACGTTCCCGCGCCGGCGCGGCTCGCGATCTTTCCCTTCGCGACCGCGGCGGCGGTGACGTGGCTGCAGGTCGTGCACAGATTCTGCGTCGCGTTTGCAGCGCTCGGGATCCAGAACTTCAACAACCTCGGCGAGGAGGAGAGGATCGACCCCGCGATGCGCGCCGTCGATCGCCGGCGGCTGGCACAGCTCCTGCTCGAGGGTTCCGCGATCGGCGCCGCGGTGACCCTCCTGTTCATCGTTCTGCCCTAGCCCTCGTTCTGCCCTAGCATCGGCGCCGTGCCCGTCCCCAGAGTCGACTTCACACAGACGCGCCTGTCCAACGGCCTCCGGCTGATCATCTCCGAGGACCACCTCGCGCCCGTCGCCGCCGTCAACGTCTGGTACAACGTCGGCTCGAAGCACGAGGTAGAGGGCAAGACCGGCTTCGCGCACCTGTTCGAGCACGTGATGTTCCAGGGCTCCGCCCACGTCGGCAAGACCGAGCACATGGCCCTCGTCCAGGCCGCGGGCGGGACCCTCAACGGCACGACCTGGCTCGACCGGACGAACTACTTCGAGACGATGCCGTCGCACCAGGTCGACCTCGCCCTGTGGCTCGAGGCCGACCGGATGGGCACGCTCCTCCAGGCCCTCAGCCAGGAGAACCTCGACAACCAGCGAGAGGTCGTCAAGAACGAGAAGCGCTGGTCCTACGACAACCGCCCGTATGGCTCGTGGGTCGAGAAGATGCTCGGCGCGATCTTCCCGGAGGGGCATCCGTACCACCACCCGACGATCGGGTCG
The DNA here is from genome assembly GCA_025935415.1 of Chloroflexota bacterium. Lineage (GTDB taxonomy): Bacteria > Chloroflexota > Limnocylindria > Limnocylindrales > CSP1-4 > UBA5189. The sequence continues at coordinate 8,301 of JAICVI010000084.1, read as the reverse complement.
ATGGAGGACCTCGACGCAGCCTCCGTCGAGGACGTCTCGTCGTTCTTCCGGCTGCACTACGCGCCGAACAACGCGGTGCTCTCGGTGGTCGGTGACGTCGATCCGGCGCGTGTCCAGGCGGCGGTGGAGAAGTATTTCGGCGGCATTCCCGCGAACCCGGCGCTGCCGGTCCAGCTGCCTGACATGGCCCTGCCTGAGAAGCTCGGGAGCGAGATTCGAGAGGTGATCCCGGATCGCGTGCCACTGCCGCGGATCCATTGGGGCTTTCGCGGCCCGCTCTTCGGCGACAAGCGCCTCGACGCCCTCGACCTCGCGGGTCAGATCCTCGCCGGCGGCAAGGGCTCGCGCCTGCATCGGCGGCTTGTCCGCGAGGAGCTCCTCGCGCAGGACGTCGGCGTCTTCTCGATGGGGCTGGTCGCCGGTGCCTCGATGACGATCGGGATGGCAACGGCGCGCCCCGGGGTCGACCTCGTGGCGCTCGAGACGGCCTTCTGGGAGGAGCTCGAGCGGATGGGCCGCGAGCCGGTTTCGGAAGATGAGCTCGCTCGAGCGAAGGCGCTGACCGAGGCCGATGAGCTCGGTGCCCTCCAGCGGGTCGACGAGAAGGCCGATCGGCTTTCGATGTACGCCACGCTCTTCGACAGCCCCGAGATGATCAACGACATCCTGCCCCGCTACCTCTCGACCACCGCGGAGGAGATCCAGGCGGTCTGCCGCGAGGTCTTCGCCGCCGACAACCGCGTGATTCTCACCTACGTGCCGGTCGCCGCGACCGACGAGCAGGCGAGCGCGGAGCAGCCGGGGGCAGAGCAGCCGAGCGCGGAGGAGGGCGCCGCGTGATGGCGATCTTCGTGATGTCCGCGGCTTCGCCGCCCGCCGGTGACAAGCGTTCATATGCGCAGAATCGACCGGCGCCCGCGAAGAATGTCCAAAGCCCATGCGGATCGCGAACATACGAAGGCGCCGTGCCCTCGGCGCTGACGAGCGCGGCACGCGTGGATGCCAAGCGGACCACGCCCATCGGCCCGCGACCCGCTATGCAGATGACCTCCGGAGTCTCGCAGCCGGCCTTGCCACGGGTCGTTCATATGTTGGCGACGGGCATGCCAATTGGACATCCTCTGGTGGCGAGCGGCGAAACCGCGCATATGAAGAGCGGCGAGCTTGGTCCCCTTGGTCGCCGCGGCGCGCCGGCTCACGACACCGACACCGCCACCGCCACCGCCGCCACCGCCGCCGACACCGACACCGCCGACACCGCCGACACCCCCGCCAACGCCTCCGCCACGGCCGACACCGTTGAGGCGCGCTCCCATGGCTAAGTCCACCACGGTGATCGCCGAGCGGCCCACGCACGGCGAGCCGCGGCCGTTCCAATTCCCGGCGTTCGAGCGGACGGAGCTGTCCAACGGGCTCGGGCTGATCACGGTCCACTTGCCCGGTCGGGCGCTCGTGTCCGCGTCGCTGATCCTGCCCGCCGGCGCGGTCGACGAGCCGCCGGAGCTCGGCGGGGCGACGTCGCTGATGGCGCGGGCCCTCACCGAGGGAACGAAGAACCACGACGCCATCGGGCTGACGGAAGCCGCGGAGCGCCTCGGCGCGTCGCTGCACGCCGAGGCCGGCTGGGACGGGCTCTCGATCAGCGTCGAGGTCCCGGCGGAGCGGCTGAGCCAGGCGCTCGAGCTCGCGGCAGAGGTCGCGATGGCGCCGACCTTCCCGGCAGCGGACATCGAGCGGATGCGGGACGAGCGCCTCAACGACCTGCTCCAGGCCAAGGCCGATCCGCGTCGTCGTGCCGACGACGCGTTCGTGGAGACGATCTACGCCAAGGGCACGCCGTACAGCCGGCCGTCGGCCGGTCTCGCGGACACGGTCGCGAAGCTGGACGCCGAAGCGATCCGGTCCATGCACCAGCGGTTCCTTGATCCCGGGAAGATGACGCTGATCGTGGGCGGGGATCTCGAGGCCGTGGGCGAGGACGTTCGGTCCATCGCCGAATCTCGCTTCGGAGCCTGGAGCCGCAACGCCGCCGCGATCGAGCCCTCGAAGCCGAAGGTCGTGCCGGCGAGGAGCGAGCGCATCGTCCGCGTCATCCATCGACCGGGCTCCGTGCAGACCGAGATCCGCGTCGGGCACGTCGGGCTGCCGCGGCAGATCCCCGATTTCCACGCCATCTCGGTGATGAGCGCGATCCTCGGCGGCCTCTTCAACTCCCGGCTGAACCGCAAGCTGCGCGAGGAGAAGGGCTACACGTACGGTGCCGGCGCGGGCTTCGACATGCGCCGCGGCCCTGGTCCCTTCGCGGTTCGCGCCGCCGTGAACACCGAGGTGACGGTCCCGGCCGTCCAGGAGATGCTCGTCGAGCTCGAGAAGATGCGCGCCGCGCCACCCCAGACCTCGGAGCTCCACGCCGCTCGCGACTACCTGGTCGGCGTGTTCCCGCTGCGCTTCGAGACGCCGCCGGCGGTCGTCGGCGCGATCGCGGGCCTCATCATCCACGGGCTTCCGATGGACGAGCTCGACCGCTATCGACCCTCCATCGAAGCCGTCACCGACGCCGATGTCCAGGGTGTGGCGACTCGCAACATCCGCCCGGACGAGCTCGCGATCGTGCTCGTCGGTGACGCCGACGCGATCCTGCCCGGCCTCGAGGCGGCGGCGCTCGGACCGATCGTGGTCGACCGCGAGGACCTGCCCGCCGAGGAGCCCGCCGCCTGATTTCGGCGCGCGATCACGGCCTCAGCGCGCCGGCTCCAGCCTACTCCGCCGTCTCTTCCTGGGCGGAGCCGCTGGACCTGCCGAGATCGAGCGCCTCTGCCGCGAGGGTCTCGTCGGCCACCGGGACCGTCGAGCCGATCTCGCCGCCGAGGCCGTCGCTCGCGGTCGGGGTCGACTGCGACTGGGCCTTCAGCATCGCCGCGCGGCGGAGGGTCTGCTCGGCGCCACCGAGCTTGATGCCCTCGGTCGCGACGCCCAGGATCTGTGTCCGCTGCAGCAGCGCGAACGGATAGCGGGCCGCGAGCTTCCGGTCCGACACCCACCGAACCCGGACGTCGTTCATCGGGATGAACTTGGGGTCCGTCGCGTCGACGAAGGCCATGATCGAACCGTCGCCGTGCAGGAAGACGTCGCCGTCGATGATGTGCGTCCGCGTCAGCACGACGAGCCGCTGACGCCGCTTCTCGATCACGAGCCCGCTCTCGCCAGCGCCGCCGGCCGGACCGCCGGCACCCTGGCCCTTGTCGTCCCCGAGCTGCGCCACGAGCGCGATGTCATCGGGCAGCACGCGGAGCTCTGGGAGCGTCAGGCGGGTCGCGTCGCCGGTGCGGGTCAGCACGACCACGTCCTTGATGACCATATAGCCCTGGACGAGGTTGACGAAGTCCGAGACGCGACGGAATCGACCGAGATCGACCGTGCCGGCAACCCAGAGGTTCGAGCCAAGGAGCTCGATGTACTGCTCGCCACCGCCCTCTCCTTCGTCGCCGAAGACGCCGGCAGACGAGCCCCACGCGTCGCCCGCGCGATCGAAGGTCGGTGGCGAGTCGCCCCAGTCGGTCATCTGTCTGTCGCTCCCCGATCTACGTCGGGCACGCCGCCCGATCGCGTTCCGCCAGTCTGCCGACTCGAACACCGGAATGCACGGCCTCGTGGCGTCCGTTCGTACCGTTCGTTGGTACCGGGCCCTACGCTGGACGCATGATCGTTGTCGGGCTGCTTGCGGGTCCCGAGTCCTCCGGCGTCGCCGAGATTGCGCGCCGGGCTGCGGCCGCCGGTTCGAAGGTCGAGCTCATCGGGCTGGTCCCGGGCGACTCGTCGTGGGACACGACGCTGTTCGAGCTCGCCCAGGCTGGCGTCGGCCACGCGACCGTCGTTCGATCGGCTCGTTCGTCGATGGAGGCCGCTGACCTCGAGCTCGCGCTTCGGTACCTGCCGGACGTCCATTGCGTCGTGCTCGCTTCGCCGCCGGCGCAGTTGCTCCTGACCGCGGTCGATGGGGCCGATTACGCGGGGGCGCCGCTGGTGATCGTCGGGCCCCTCGATGGGGAATCGCTCGCCGCCCTGGAGACGCGTGGCGCCGATGGGCCGAGCGCCGAGTCGCGAACACCGGCGCCGATCGTGCTCGACCCTCCGGCGCACGATCCCGACGGCACGTTCGCGGGTTTCCTCGCGTCGCTCGCCGTCCGATTGGACGCCGGCGAGGCGCCGGACACCGCGTTTCGATCCACTGTCGCCGCACTGGCGGTCGATCCGGCATAGCTGGGGGCGGAGCCACGCCGCCGCCACGCCGCCGCCACGCCGCCGCCACGCCGCCGCCACGCCGCCGCCACGCCGCCGCCACGGCCGCAGCGGTCGACCCGGCCGTCGCCGCGGTCTGCCGAGGCATGGTCGCCCTCCGGCCCTGAATCGAGATGGTTTCGCTCATGGCGAACCATCGCCGCAAGAGCCCGGATTCGGCCGTCGCCGGCTGGCTCTCCGGGGGGTATTCGTACGGCTCGTACACCAACCGAGTTCGTGCTTGGGCGCGGCCCTGTCAGCTTCGCTCGGTCTGGCGCCCTGGCGCGCCGCCACGCAACCATGTGACCCGGGTGGGAGACCCGTCACCGTCCCCAGCGGACCTCGTCCAGCGCGCGGCGCGAGACGATTCGGGGGCTTCGGCAACGTGGTCGCGGGAATCGCGGCGTTTCCGCGATGGTTCTGCTTTGTCGGAAGCAACTCGATTCGAGGCATGGTGGCCATCGGCCCGAGGGCCGTGCTCGCGTAGCCGCGCTGGCAGCAGGGAATCACCCTGGCGCGCGAGGACGAAGGGCGTCAGTCGGCCGGAGGGCCGTCGGAGTCGAGATCGAAGAGACCGCGGGTCGGCGGGGCGGCATTCGGGGCGCGGCCGAAACGGGCGCCGCCGCCACGAGAGCCGGGGCCGCCACGGGAGCCGGGGCCGCCACGAGAGCCAGGGCCGCCACGGGAGCCACGGGAGCGAGATTCGGGAGGGTCCGTCGTCGGCTCGCCGCCATGCGCGACCTGATCGTCCGGTATCTGTTCTACCAGGTCGGGCCCGTCGTTCCGGACGTCGTTGACGCGGCGTGAGACGGGATACAGCTCGAGCCAATCCTCCTCCGACGGCACGAGCAGGCCCTTGAGCTCCGCGAGCGCCTCGCCCTCGCGCCGGCTCGCGTCGAGCCAGCGATCCCAGGCATCCTCGGGAAGCATCACCGGCATCCGGTTGTGGATCGGCGCCATCATCGCATTGGCCGAGGTGGTGATGATCGTGAAGGATCGAATGACCTCGCCCGTGTCCTCGTCCTTCCAGCCCGCCCAGAGGCCTGCGAGGGCAATCGGTCGACCGTCGGGCCGTTTGATCGCGTAAGGCTGCCGAATCTTCCCCGCGCGCTGCCACTCGTAGTACGCGTCGGCCGGAATCAGGCAGCGACGCTTCGAGAACGCGTAGCGGAAGGCGGCGTTGCGATCGAGCGTCTCAGCTCGAGCGTTGAACATCCTGTTGCCGGTGTTCGCCGACTCGGACCAGTGGGGGATCAGGCCCCAGCGGTAGGGCACGATCGCGCGGCTGTCCTCGCGCTGGACGACGACCGCCGCCTCGTCCGTCGGGGCGAGGTTGTAGCGGCCGCCGGGAGCGTCGATCCGATCCTCGGCCTCGAAGATCTCGGCCAGCTCCGAGGTCGGCCGCTGCTGCGTCATCCGTCCACACATGGCGTCTCTAGTATCGTCCGCCGCGATGAACGAGCCGTTGGACCCTGGGGCGAGCGCCGGCACGGAGGCGAGCGCCGGCACGGAGGCGAGCGCCGCTCCCTCAGCCGACCCGGAGCTCGACGCCGCGCTCGGGACGCAGGGACCCATCTCGGAGCAAATGGCGCGGCGGCTCATCGAGCGCGGCAACGCGAGGCTCGAGGCGGGGGAATACGGGCTCGCGGCCGCGGACTTCCAGCGTGTCGTCGGTCATCCCGACGCGAATCTCACGGGAGCGGCCGTCCTCGGAACGGGCAACGTCCTCTACCGCGTGGATGCGGAGGACCGGGCGAAGGCCGCGTGGGAATCCGTCACCCGTCTCCCGGAGAATGCCTCCACGTATCAGGCGTGGCGGAATCTCGCGGGAGTGCACGTCCGTGCCGGCGCGCTGCGGGAAGCCATCGAGGCCTATCGCCAGGCCGACCGTCGCGCGCCCGCGCAGGACAAGCCCGAGATCGCGGCGCGCCTCGGCTGGCTCGCGAAGGAGACCGGCAACACGGGCGCCGCGAGCCGCTACTTCGCACAGAGCCGCGGCAGCTCCGGGATCCTGATCACGTACGTCGTGCTGGCGGTGACGGCGGCCGTATCCTTCGCCGCGTTCAACTCAGCGACCCTGACGGATGCGCTGCTGCTCGACCCGTTCTGGGTCCAGCATGGCCAGCTCTACCGCCTCGTCACCGTGACGCTCGTCCACGGGGGCTACCTGCACCTTGCCCTGAATCTCTATGCGCTGTGGATCGTCGGGCCGGTGCTCGAATCGATCTGGGGGAAGCGACTGTTCCTGCTGTTCTATGTCCTCACCGCCATCGGTGGCTCGACGGGGAGCTTCCTGTTCTCGCATGCGGCGTCGGTCGGCGCCTCGGGCGCGATCTTCGGGCTCGTGGGCGTGATTCTCGCCGGGACCCGGGCCCATCACCCGGTCCTCGACCGGCGAGCGCGGTCGATCGTGCCCCAGCTCGGCATGTTCGTGATCATCAACCTCGTCTTCGGGTTCGTGACGCAGGTCGGTGGCCTGAACATCGACAACGCCGCGCACATCGGCGGTCTCCTGACGGGGCTGTGGCTCGGTTTCGTGGTGCCGCCGGGCAAGGTTCCGACACTCCGATCCGCGATGCAGCATCCCACCGGCGCTGAGCCGTCGGCCAGATCTCCCCTGCTGGTCGCGGCCGGCGTGATCGGCCTCGTGGGCGTCCTGGCGGGTGCGCTGGCGTTCGGTGGGGCCACGCTCTGATGGCGACATGACCGACGACGCCGCGGACCGCATGTCGGACCGATTCGTCTCCCTCGATCGAATTCACGCGGCCCGCGAGCGCATCGCCGGACGCGTCCATCGGACGCCGATGCTGTCGTCCGCCACCGCGGCGCAAGTCGCCGCCGAGGCAAACGGAAGCCGCGTCCGCGACGACCGACTCTTCGTGAAGGCCGAGCACCTCCAGAAGACCGGCTCGTTCAAGGCGCGCGCGGCGCTCTCGAAGCTGACGTCGCTCACCCGCGAGGAGCGCGCGAAAGGCGCGATCACGCTGTCGGCGGGGAACGCCGCGCAGGCGTACGGCTGGGCGGGACGCGAGGAGGGCGTCGACGTCACCGTCGTGATGCCGCTCAAGGCGGTACGGTCGAAGGTCGATGCCTGCGTTGCGTACGGGGCCGAGGTCGTCCTGCACGGCGAGCATGTCGGCTCGACCTTCGAGCGTCTCCGGGAGCTCATCGCCGAGCGCGGGCTGACGCTCGTGCACCCCTTCGACGATCCCGAGGTCATCGCCGGCAACGGCACCTCGGGCCTCGAGATCCTCGAGGATCTCCCCGATGTCGACGTTGTCGTCGCGGGCGTCGGCGGCGGTGGGATGATCAGCGGCGTTGCGACGGCGCTCAAGGAGACGAAGCCCAGCGTCCGGGTCTACGGAGTCGAGCCCGAGGGTTCCGACGCGGTCTCCCGCGCCATCAACGCCGGCGAGGTCGTGCGGATCGATCCGGTGAGCGTCGCCGATGGCCTCGGTGCGCCCTTCGCCGGTGAGTGGACGCTCCCGATCTGTGCTCGTTACCTCGACGACATCGTCCTTCTCGACGACGCCACGATCCTCGCCGGTCTTCGCTTCGCAGCCGAGCGCATGAAGCAGGTCCTGGAGCCTGCAGGAGCGGCGGCTCTCGCCGCCGTGCTCCACGGCCGCATCCCGATCCGCGACGGTGAGCGCGTGTGCGTCATCGCCTCCGGCGGCAACGTCGAGCGATCGCGTCTCGGGGAGTTCCTGGAGGGGCCGGTCCCGGGCACCTGAGCGCCCCGGGCGCCTGAGCGCTCCGTGCGCGCGAGCAGCCCGTGCGCCTGAGCGGCCGTGCGCACGTGCGCCCGAGCGGCCTTGGCCCGGGCCTGGGCGACGCTGGCCGGCAGGTGGCGCCTCGTTGCCGGGCCGCGGCCGACTGTTCGTGGGCTGAGTGTTCGCGTGGCCGACTGTTCGCGTGCTGTTCGCCGCGGTGGCTGCCACCCCTCTGCACCGAAAGTGAGCTGGTTGCGACAACGCGGAACTACCGTCAGAACACTTCAAGTTCCCTGGCGTCGTGTCGAAG
>JAICVI010000115.1 GCA_025935415.1 Chloroflexota bacterium | reverse complement strand
CGAGATCGTGACCGAGAGCTTCGCCTGCGGGGTCGGCTCGCCGCCCATCTCGTGGAAGAACTTGGCCAGCGCATCGGAGCAGTCGGCTTCGTCCGCGCAGACCGGCATCGCGACGACCAGCTTCGGATCGAGCTGGGCGATGAGCTCCGCGGTCTTCGTGGCGTTGAGCTGGCCGCCGACCGGCACGCAGGCGATGTCAACCGAGCCGATGTCGCCGAGCGCCTCCTCGGTCAGGAGCGCCCCGACGTCACCGAGGTGGATGGTGTGCAGCCCATCGAGCTCCACGACGAAGGCCGTCCCGGCGCCGCGGCTCTTGCCGCGCTCGTCGTCGCGGTAGGTGCGAACGCCGGTGAGGAGGACGTCCTTGACCTCGTACTCGCCGGGACCATCGAGCGAGAAGGCCTGCTCCAGGCTCCCGGGAAGCACCGTCTTCCCATCGCGAGTTCGACGACCCTTGGCCTTGGCGAGCGGCGCGTCATCGGGGTGGCTGTACGTCGCGATGTCGGCGGTGATCCCGCGACCCGTCGGCCCGACGATCGATTGGAAGGCGTCGGCGACGACGACGGCATCCCGTCCTCGCAGCCGAACGCACGTCTGCCCGTACCAGGTGATCTCCATCCCCCTGATTCTGGCAGATGGCGCTGGTCTGGTGATTGCCTGAAAAGGAAAGACCGGGAGCACCTGCCCAATCGGTGCCCCCGGTCGGAGGGAGGGAGGATGGAACCTTCAAAGGTTCGGTCCGCCATCGAGACTATTCGCGCGTGGTTCAGACCCAAGGCATCATCCGATTAAGAAACCCCAACGGACCGATCGTCCGGGGGACGCCGGCGGCGACGGGCCGGTAGGATCGCCGCCCGATGCCTTCGATCCAGCGGCCCCCTCGACTCCTGTCCCTCGGCCTCAGCGCGGCCCTCACGATCGCGGCGTGCGGCACGGTCAGCCCGACCGGCTCGCCGACGCCGGCCGGAGCGACACCTGGGTCGACCGCACCCGCATCGACCCCAGCCGCGCCCAGCGCGACGCCCCGCGCCGCGGCCGACGTCTATGCCGACATCCGCGCCCAGGTGATCCAGATCCGCGGGCTCACGCCGACGAAGCCGGTCGATCCCGTCTCGATCGACGAGAACCAGCTCCGCACGAACCTCACCGCGGACTTCGATCGCGAGAACACCGCCGCCGAGCTGCAGCTCGGCGAGGAGGAGCTCATCACGCTCGGGCTGCTGCCCGCCGGGACGAGCCTTCGGAAGGTGCTGCTCGACTTCCAGGCCGGCCAGGTCGCCGGCTACTACTCGCCCGAGAAGGACGAGCTCTTCGTGGTCAGCCGCTCAGGTGGCGTCGGGCCGACCGAGATGGTCACGTATGCCCACGAGTTCACCCACCAGCTCCAGGACCAGCGCGTGGACCTGCAGTCGCTCGGCCTGGACACGCCGGATCAGGGCGATCGCCAGATCGCGCGGCTGGCGCTCGTGGAGGGCGACGCCACGTCCGTGCAGGGCGCCTGGATGCAGGCGAACCTGAACGCCCAGCAGATCGGCGAGCTCTTCGCGGCGTCGCTCGACCCGGCCGCGGTCGCGGCGCTCCAGAACGCACCGCCCTTCATCCGCGAAACCTCGCTCTTCCCGTACCAGGCCGGGCTGGCCTTCGTCTCGAGCCTGATCGCCAGCGGCGGCTATGCCGCGGTCGACGCCGCCTTCAAGGCACCGCCCGACTCGACGGAGCAGGTCCTGCACCCCGAGAAGTACACCGCTCACGAGGAACCCGTTGCGGTGGCCATCCCGGCGGACGTCGCCACCAGGCTTGGGAAGGGCTGGGCCTCCGCCGGCCAGGACACGCTCGGGGAGCTGGTCCTCAGGATCTGGCTCAGCCAGGGCGGAATCGCACGCGCGGATGCCACCAGCGCGGCAGCGGGTTGGGGTGGCGATCGACTGGTGGTCCTCCGCGGCCCCGCCGGCGAGGTCGGCGTCGGGGTCATCACCGCCTGGGATACCCCGGCGGACGCCGCGGCGTTCAACGACGAGGCGTCACTCGCCGCTCGCTCGCTCGATCCCGGGTCCGTCGTCATGGTCGATTCCGAACGCCACGTGATCATCGCCATGGGCGACCGCGCCGCGGACATCGCCCGGGCACTCGCCGGATAGGTCGACCGCTTCCGCCCCGCGCACGGCGCGGCTACATCGAATCCGGCGCCGAGATCCCGAGGAGCCCGAGGGCGTTCGCGAGCGAGATCCGCGTGGCATCGACGAGGGCCAGGCGCTGCGACGAGAGCTCCGGCGCCTCAGGGTCGACGACGCGCGCGTCGCGGTAGAAGGCGTGGAAGGCCGTGGCGAGCTCGGTGGCGTAGGTGGTGACGCCCTGCGTCTCCTGCGCCGAGGCCGCGTCCTCGATCACCTCGGGAAGGCGAGCGACGATTCTCGCCAGCGTGCCCTCAGGGCCGCCGGCGAGCAGCCCGGAGCCTTCGAGGGCAGCCGCCGGCGCGATCCCCGCCGCCGCGGCCTTCCGAAGGATCGAGGCGATCCGCGCGTGCGCGTACTGCACGTAGTAGACGGGGTTCTCGCTGGACTGCTTCCGCGCGACCTCGAGGTCGACGTCCATGTTGACGTTGGCACCGCGACTTGCGAAATACCAGCGAGCGGCATCCACCCCGAGCTCCGCGAGGAGGTCGTCGAGCGCGATGAACGTCCCCGCGCGCTTGGACATCGAGAGCTCCTCGCCGCCCTCGACGAAATGGACCCAGCCGGTCAGGATCACCTCGACGGCAGCCTTGTCGAAGCCCATCGCCTCCGCGGCATTCCGGAGCCGAGCCACCGTCCCGTGGTGGTCCGCGCCCCAGATGTAGATGAGGTGGTCGTAGCCGCGGCTGAACTTCTCGATGACGTAGCCGATGTCGGACGCGAAGTAGGTGGTGTTGCCGTCGGACTTCACGAGGACGCGGTCCTTGTCGTCGCCGAAGGCGGTCGAGCGGAACCAGGTGGCGCCGTCCTGCTCGTAGAGATGGCCTCCGGCCCGAAGGCGCTCCATCGCCTGGGCGACCCAGCCATCGTCGTGGAGGCTGCCCTCGGTGGTCCAGACGTCGAAACGGACCCCGAGCCGTTCGAGCGAGGCCTCGATGCCTTCGCGGATCCGGGCCGAGGCCCAGCGCCCCGCGGCCCAGGCTTTCGCCTCGTCGTCGGCGGCGCCCGCGAGGATGTCCTCCCCGAGGAGGGGAGCGAGCGCTGCCACGTAGTCCCCGTGATAGCCGTCCTCGGGGACCTCGTGACCGTCCCTGATCGCGAGCACGGATGCGCCGAGCTTCTGCACCTGGACGCCGGAATCGTTGAAGTAGTACTCCCGCGTGACTCGCTGCCCGCCGGCCTCGAGCACACGCGACAGGAGGTCCCCGACGAACGCGCCGCGGGCGTTGCCGACGGTGAGCGGCCCGGTCGGATTCGCCGATACGAACTCGACGTTGACGTGCCGGCCTGCTCGGATGCCGGCCTGGCCGGCCGTCTTCGCGTCGGCGGCGAGGCGTCCCCAGACCCCGGAGTCAGCTCTGGCCCGATCGATCGTGGCCTCGAGGGCGTCCTCGGAGTAGCGAAGGTTGAGAAATCCCGCCCCGGCGGCTTCCGCGGAGGCCAGGAGCCCGCGCTCCCCGGCGAGGGCGAGCTGCGAGGCCAGGGCCGCCGCGATCTTCGGAGGCGCCATCCGCATCGGCTTCGCGAGTCGCAGCGCGACGTTCGAGGCGAGGTCGCCATGCTCGGGATTGGCGGGCCGGCTCACCTCGACCTCGACCGACCGCGCCTCGGGCGAATCCGGCAGCTCGCCAGAATCGATCGCGCGCGCGAGGGCCTCCCGCACCAGGGATCGCGTCGATTCACGCAGCGTTGCGGGGGCTCCCCGGTCTTGCGTTGCCACCATGTCGGGAATGGTACTGACCGTCACCCGGGACCCTCGAGCTGCCTGCGTGGTGCCTCGGTGTTGACCACCCAGGACCGAAGTCATCGCCCGAATGACGCCGCCGCTGTCAAATGATCGACTGAACGCACCAACTTTCATGCCCGAATGTACTGGTCTGGGTTCAAATGGTGCACTTTGCGGCTGTGAGGAAGTACTAGACGACCAACAGACCTTCGTGCATTATTCGGGCCCGATTGACCCAGGTTGGGTCAGGGGGACTTCGGGCAGAGGTACCTCGGTACCTGATCTCCGAGTCGCAATCATCACTGGGTCCGGTCCATCTCAGGGGAAAGCGGAGGGATATCGAAACACATGAAGCGCAACAAGATCCTGGCGCTGATCGGCGCTGGCGTCCTGACGATGGGCGTGGTCGGCGTCGCGTTCGCCGACACCGTCTCCCATCAGGACGGTGACACGCTCGGCGACCACATCGGCACGGCCGACGACTGCGACAAGGCCGATCTGGCGGAAGGCGAGGTCCTTCTCCATTTCGTCCTTACCCAGACCGAGGACTCCGATGGCAACCTGGCCGTCGACCTCAGCAATCCTGATCTGAATCCGACCGCGGACCACGTCACCAAGGCCGCGGGCGGCACGCTCCAGTGGGACATCATCGTGACCGGCGTTACCGCCGACACGGTGTTCGAGGGCGCGACGACCGACGCGGACGGCGACAACCTCAACCTCAGCCATGTCTGCGGGCTCGGCACCTCGACCTCGTCCTCGACGACATCGTTCGAGAGCAGCGAAGAGTCCACCACGGACTCCCAGTCGTCCTCGAGCACGACCAGCTTCTCCGACTCCGTCTCTGACACCACGAGCCAGCCGCCGACCGACACGATCGGCAACACCGGCTCCGGCCAGCAGTCGAGCGGTCTGTGGATGCTTCTCGCGGCGCTCGGCGTCCTCGCCGGCAGCGTGATCGTCCTCGCCCCTTCGAAGGCGAAGAGCAAGGACTAGTCGCCGTCCCGTGAGGGACCAGACTCAGTAGCCAAGAGAGGGCCCGGGATCTCCCGGGCCCTCTCTCTTTGTGTCCCGCGCCACCGCTGCCGCTCCGAGGATGCCGCTCAGCCGTTGCCGCTCAGCCGTTGCCGCTCCGCGGTTGCGGCTCCGCTGTTGCCGCTCAGCGGCTGCGCAACCGCTGCGTGCCCTGGGAGCTCGCTGGTCCTCTCCCGGCCCGCGCACCCGCCGGGCGCTTGGTCCTCACGCGCCGGCGATGGTCTGCTGCACGTCTCGCCAGAGCTGCACTCCGTCGACCTCGATCGGCGGCCGCCGGAACAGGTCCGTGAACAGGCGCACCATCTCCGCCCGGTACTTCAGCGGACCAACGATCACCACCGAGATCCGGGCTTCGCGGAGCTCCGCCACCGCTGCGGCACGTTGGTCCGGCGTCAACGAAGCCACGATGCCGTGGTCCTGGGCCTGGATCATCAGCTTCGCCAGCCCTCCGGCGGGCGGCCCGTACCGCGGCCGGCCATCCGCCGCCGGAACGTAGACGTAGCCCTCATACATGCGCGGCTTTGCCCGGGCGACGGCGGCCCATAGCATCGGGTCCGCGCCCGCCCCGTTGGTGAACCACGGCGCGAACAGGATGATGTCGTCCTCGGTGATCCCCTGCCGGTCCCAGGCGCGGAAGAACGCCGGCACCTCGTGCGTGGATGTCCTGGCCGGCGCCGGCACGAGAAAGACGAGGGCAACAGCGATGGCGCCCAGCCTCAGCGCGGCCGGACGGCGCGCCAGGGTCGTCGCGTGGCCGATGGCGATGGCGACCATGGCCGCGACGGCGAGGAACACGTACAGGGTGATCCGGCCGGGAAGGACGTGCTCCAGCAAGGGCAGGTCTGCGATCGGCGCCCAGGGCATCCAGATGTGGTGCGGGTCGCCGCCGATGAACAGCGCGGGCCCGAGCGAGAGCACGAGGAACACCACCGCCAGGATCGCCGCGACCACGATCCGCCGATCGCGCCGAAGCTCCACGACGATCCAGCCGAGCACGAGGAGCAAGGGCAGTCCGAGGTAGCCGGTGGCCTCGTGGTGGAGGCCGCTGAAGTCCTTCGAGATGTCGGTGACCTGCTTCGGGGCGATGAGGGTGAAATCGGTCGGCAGCACGATGTTCAACAGGTCCATCGAGAACACTTCCGCCGGCTGGACCTGACCCTGAATCTGCTGCGGCCCGAAGAACTGGACGGCGAGCGGGAATCCCCCCAGGACCAGGAACGTCACCAGCCCCGCCACGCCCGCCCACAGCAAGCGGACGCTCGATTCGACGATCGGAGCCCGCCGGTGAACCACGATCGCCGCGACGATGACGAGCAGGAATCCGGCCACGGCGCTCGTGGCCAGCACTTCCTCGTACGTCAGCAGCTGGATCGCGCCCACGATCCCGAGCGCGGCCCCGAGCACGACGGGCCGGTACCGCCGTCGCACGACGATCTCGTCGAGCAGCACCAGGAAGAGCGGCGGGCCCCAGACGTTGACGAGGTTGAGGTGCAGGACGGCGTGCGAGGCGACGAATGGCGAGAAGGCATACACGGCCCCGCCGACCAGGGGGCCGAGGGGTCCGGCGGTGTAGCGCCGCAGCGCGAAGAAGCACGCCAGCCCGCTCATCGCGATCCCGAGCAGAGCCGCAACGTTGTAGGTCAGGATCGGCCCCGCGACGCTGGTCACCGGGGCCAGCAGGACCGCCACCAGTGGCATCGCCGTGTTCCACATCAGGTTGGCCCCGCCGGGAGCGTTGAGGTGGGTGGTCACGAGCGGGTTCTGGCCCATCTCGAGCGCGGTCGGTGTCCACGCCATCATCCAGATCAGCTGCTCCTGGTCGCAGCAGCTCCCGATCCAGTGGTTCGTGGGGTCCTGCCAGGTCGCGGCCGTGAACAGGTACGTGAGCAGGACGTAGACGAGGAGCGCACCGAAGAGCTCGCGCCGGCGCAAGCCCCGGGCCCCGTGTTCCCGGCCTGACGCCTCCGGGCTGGACGGGTTCGCGGGCTGTCGACTCGGATCCGACGCGGTGGCCGGCTCCGCGGCAACGCCGCCGGCGGTCACGGGATCTGGCGGAATGGGAAGTACGCCGCGAACCCGGCGAGATAGAGGGCCATGTAGCCCCAGCGGAGCGAACGTGGCAGCCCGCCGCGGGTCAGCAGCAGCGCCAGCCCGGCTGCGGCCACCGGCACCAGTGGCAGGGCGTAGTAGAGGTACATGATTCGCGGCGTGAAGATCGCCAGGAAGACGTAGGGCAGGTAGTTCGCGGCGCCCCAGGCGAGCGCCCAGAGCGCGAGGCGGTTGCGCGTCCGCCACGCGTACCAGGCCGTGAACAGTGCGGCGAGCGGGATCGTGCTGGCGAGGAGGGGGTTCAGCGCGCCCTGGAACTCGACCTTCGGATACTTCGCGGTGATCTTGTCGCCGGTCCTGACGGTCACGTCCGTGCGGTAGTAGTTGATCTGGCAGTCGTTGAACGGCCACTGCCACGGCTTGCTGTCGATCTCCGGGCAGTGGCCCACGGTGATCGGGGCCTTCAGGCCGGCGCCGTACGAGATGATCCGGCTGATGTGCGCGACCGGTGAGGGAAACTGCGAGAGCGTCGCGTCGAGGACGGTCAGGCCACCGAGCATGATCGACATGGTGATCACGACGAACCCGACCGGCCCGCGAACGTCACCGAGCCGTGGCCGACGTCGCGCCCGGAGAACGACGGCCCCCTCGGTCATGAGCCAGTACAGCAGCACCGCCCCAACGCCGTAGATCGCCGTGATCTTGATCAGCAGGGCCACCCCGAGCGCAATTCCGGCGAGGATCCAGCGTTTCCGGAGGGCGAACCACGAGCCCACCAGCATCGGGGCAAGCACGAGGATGTCGAGCGTGCCGATTCGCCCCTGCACGAACGTCAGGTTGTCGAACGCGACGAAGGCCGTGACGGCGATGGGGAGCCACGCCGACTTGCTCGTGTCCCTCGCGAT